>JAMPGE010000046.1 GCA_023664085.1 Muribaculum sp.
CCTCCGAAATCTTACCAAATCTTAATAACAAAATAAGTTTAGACAACTTCAATTCAAAAACCTCAACTTTCTGATTATATAATCAGAAAGTTGAGATAATGTTTCAGTTATATTCCTGCATATAGGGCAAGACAACGGTGATATAAGTCGGTCTCACCCTATACTAAAGTTTCTGAGGAAGACTCTTAGTTTGCGCTGCGGAAGTTTTTGTATTTTGCGGGACGGCCGGTCACAGTGATAGTGTTGAGCTGGCTGTCGAAGTTGTATTCGGGAGAAACGAGGATGTCGGCATTTCCATTTGCTTTCAGCATAGCTTCGATGGCGGCAGCCTTGCAGTTGTTGGCACCACCGTGACGGTCATCTTCAGTAGTGGCATAAGTGAAGGAGGTGCGGTTGCCGATTTCCAGGTCAGCGATGGAAACGGAGTTGATAGAAGTGCCTACGGGTGCAGTCGTTGCAGTGTGGTTCTGAATGCGGTAAACGCTGTTGCAGGAAGCGAGCATGAAAACGCAGGCTGCTGCGAAAAACAGTTTTTTCATTGTTAGTTAATTGATTAGATTATTAGTGAAAATTGTTGAGAAATCATGGTTAAAAAATGAGACTTTGAGCCAAATTTTAAAAATATAACATGATCTCTTTTTATTCACTGCAAATTTATACTTATTTTCAGAAATAAACAAATTTTTACAATTAAAGTGTCAAAATTCTGTAAAAATTGCTATGGATTTTTTCTTTGATAATGTACGAGCATATTGGTTCTTTGTGCCGGATTCTCACGGTTTCGAGAGAGATGACGTCCAGTCGGTGGTAAATCTGACGGTGGCGGTGCCGTCCGGATTATGACTCCATACATCGCATGACAGTTCTGTCTGGAGTGCCTCCAGATCTTTTTGGGGAATGCGAAATATCTGTTGATTGGTGGAAGAATCAGATTCGGCACTCCACCCCTTTTCGATCAAGGTATTTCTAATATTCATAGCTTCTGAACAAGCTGATTTCCCAATTCTCATATATAGATTATTGGTGAAAAGAGCGTCGAATTGCACCCCAAGCAGCCTACCTTTAGCCAGAAGAGCCCCATGACGTTTGATATGAGTAAACATGTGTGGATATAGGTCATTATCCGGTATGACAAGAGCCTCTCCAAACAATAACCCGGCCTTAGTGCCACCAATATAGAAGGCATCGCAAAGAATGGCAAGATCGGCTAAAGATACGTCGTTGGCCTTACTGCCAAGGGCATAGATTAGTCGTGCGCCATCGGCATACAGTTTAAGTTTCCATTTTTTGCATACATCGGAAATGGCGGTAAGTTCCTAAGTGAGTATAAAGTGCCGAGTTCGGTGGGTTGAGATAGATATACCATTCCTGGTATCACCATGTGTGGCCATGTGGCGTCGGCATAGAATCTCTTTAAGTAATTATCAATAGAATCGGCAGATAGTTTGCCGTCGTCACTTTTAAGGGGAATCACCTTATGGCCGGTGGATTCGATGGCTCCGGCCTCATGAACGTTGATATGACCCACGTCTGCGCAGATCACTCCATGAGTAGGAGGAATCATGGCATCTATAGCCACTTGGTTGGTCTGAGTGCCGCCTACTAAAAACCAGACCTTGGCATTCTGAGAATCCAGACCGCAAGCCTCCAAAATTTTACTTTCAGCTTCTTTGCAGTAGTTATCAAGACCATACCCGGGAGTCTCTTCAAGATTGGTACGAATCAACCTATCCATCACGTCTGGGTGGCAACCGCGCATGTAATCATTATCAAAACGTTTCATGATGCAAAGTTAGTGAAATTATCAAAGAATAGTAGTAAATTTGCACTATGAATCCATTGCACATTATAGAAAAGTATTATCCTGAGGATAATGATCAGCGAAGGTTACTGATACTTCATTCCCAAATGGTTGCGGAAGAGGCTCTTCGCATTGCCAATAATTTGGATACCAAGATAGTAGACCGAAATTTTATACAAGAAGCTGCCATGCTTCACGATATCGGCATTTTCCGCTGCAACGCACCGTCAATTTATTGTTACGGTCCGCTGCCGTATATTGAACATGGAGTGGAAGGTGCTGAGATACTGCGTGGAGAGGGCTATGTGCGTCACGCACTGGTGTGCGAACGCCACACGGGCAGCGGTATCACGGCCAAAGAGATCATTGAACGAAACATGCCTCTGCCAAGACGGGATCTATTACCTGAATCAATAGAAGAAAAGATTATCTGTGTGGCCGACAAATTTTACAGTAAATCGCGCACTCCACGTAGGCGGAAGACATTGGAGGAAATTGAAAATTCATTGGCTAAATTCGGGCCCGATGCCCTTCTGCGTTGGCATTCGCTGATAGAAGAATTGAACGTGACTGAATAAGAAACGGACAATTGAACATTGTAAACTTCTCAAATGTATTTTGTTATAGACCCTTAAGTATTAAAAATAATGTCACTAAATTAAGAACTGTCGGGTTTCGCCTCGGAGAGGCGGGATTCGTGGTTAACCACAGGCTTTAGCCTGGGGATCGCCAAGATAAGTAAAATGAGCCTCGAAGAGGCGATGTAGTGAGAACTCTTATTTTAGTGACATTAGTATTAAAAATTGATGTGAGGGAGATCAGAAAAATTAATCTTTAAAATTCAACTTTCGCTTTCGAAACTTTAGTTTAAAATTTTAATATATGAAGTTGTCTAAACTTATTTTGTTAAGTACATGCGAAAAATAAGTTTAGACAACTTCTCCGTTTCAAAAGGCAAAATCAGAATAAACTGAATCAACATATGGGAAATTTTTGTTAATTTTGCACGTAAAATTCTTTACTGCACATGCATATATCATTTCTCAAGTTTCTGAAGACGCTTAAGCCCTGGCTTCTCATTATTATATCTTTTATATTCATAACGCTGCTTTTTTTCGCGCTCCGGCGCATAATGTTTCCCTACTATGCCAAGAGCTTAGTTCATAATTTTATACAGTCTCTTGGAGAATCTGCAGTTCTCGTATTACCGTTCATATGGATACGAGGCAAATGGCAACGCCTTATTCTGGTGCCACTATGGTTGGTAAGTGTGTTTGGTTTTTGCAATATATTGTACTTTTACAATTTCTTAGACTTCATACCCCCCGGTCTCTATTTCAATTCTTCGGTCTACAATGATTTTGTGTATGATGCCGTAAAAGACTCAATTCATTGGTATGATTTTCTTTGGTTTTTACCGGCTGTGGTTACAACGGTTTTTGCATTTAAAAATAAAAACAACGCTATCTTTCCAAGGAGACAACGGGTAGTGGCTTTGATGATTTGCGTTGTTTGTATGTTTGGATCGATTGGTGAATTTTTCAGATTTTTTTATATTGATTCCAAATGCAATATTTCGGAAATGCCTTCAAAGATCAAAAACAAATATCATGATTATCCTTGCCTCTTTAATTTTGTATCGGGATTTGGATTTTACGGGTATTTTGTTAAGATTTTACAATTCGAATCTCCTCAATATTCACAAAAAGATGTGGAGAATGCATTGAAAATATTAAACCAGCCGAGCAAATCGATTCTTCCGGATTCCACAAGCCGGATTTTACGGGCAAATTCAGATAAAAATCTGATATTTTTAGAGATTGAATCTCTTATTACAAAAGTTCTGCAACTTCCGTTTGCCGATAAAGTTGCACCTACGTTATATTCCCTCTCTCGGGATACTAATGTGATATACGCACCATATTTAACGGTGCAGGCTCGGAAAGGAAGGTCATCCGACGGACAGTTTATGCACAACACCGGCTTGTCTCCATTGTCTGATAAAATCATAGCTTTCGATTATTTTCAGACTGATTATCCATCATTAGCCAGACTTTTGAAAAAGAAAATTTCATGCGAACTTATCGGTGAAACGAGAGATATATGGAATCATGCCAATACAAGTCGTTGTTATGGATTTGACAGGCTATATGATTATCTTCGCTCCGAATTTGACGCACAGCATGCTGACAGTGCAATATTTAAAACGGCAGTTGCTCATTTAAAGAGTTTTCCCCAGCCATTTTACGCTTTGGTTTCAACCATCACAATGCATGATCCTTATGAAATCACAGACAACGGGCTCCCCTACGTGAAATATCTGCCTAAAGATCTTGAGTCCAAAGACCGGGGGTATCTGGCGGCATTGTATGCCTTCGACAAGGCTCTCTCTCAACTGATCAATGACTTAAAAATACATGGGCTGTATGAGAATTCCGTAATAGTGTTGACGGGCGATCACGAGGCCCGTCATTCGGCTGTGTCTCCTTTTTTAAGAGATAATTTCGTGCCGCTGTTCATTATCAATTCAGGATTGAACAGTGAGCCGTATATGTCGAAGACAATATTTTCTCAGTACGACGTTTTCCCGACAGTGCTCGACGTGATGGGTAAAGACTCCTACCCAACTCCTCAATTTCCCAACGGTTACCGGGGCGTAGGATGCAGCGTTCTGCGCCGACCCTACGCACCGGCCTCTCCGGAAAAATTGCACGCTTCCGAGGTGCTGATAAAGTCATGTTTCGGCACTGTCACTTCCGATTAAAGGGAGCAGATCAATACTATAAGAATCAAAACAGGCGCTATCCATTTTACGTCGAAATCAATTAATCCGTATAGTTTACGTTCCTTCCCAAGTGAAGGCGTAAGTTCCTTGCGGAAAAATCCTTTTGGCGTGATCCATCCGGTGAATACCGCTATTAGCAATGCCCCGATGGGGAGCATATAGTTGGCAGTGACATTGTCGAGTAGATCGAAAAATGTCATACCGCAAATGCGCCAGTCGTTCAGGCGTCCGAACGACAGACTGCTGAGTACGACTAAGACGCTGAGTGGCAGCATCACGATAATTGTTGAAAGCAGTCGGGAAAGATTGAACTTGTCTTTCACAAACTTTATGGCTACTTCACCCATGGAGATAGTGGAGGTAAGCGCAGCTATGGTGAGCAAAAGGAAAAACAGCGTAGCCCAGATCCGTGTGCCCGGCATGCGTGCAAACACTTCCGGAAGAGTGACAAATACAAGAGTGGAACCGCGCAGTTCTTCACCGTCGAGTCCGAAGCAAAACACCGATGGGAAGATAATCATACCCATCAAGATTGCTACAAGAGTGCTTAACGCCGCTACTATCACTGATGTAGATACCAGTTTCGTTGACTTGGGAAAGTAAGATCCATACGTAATCAGGCACCCCAAACCAAGACTCAGCGAGAAAAATGCCTGACCAAGTGCACTGATCACCGCCTCCGTAGTGATTTTGCTGAAATCCGGCTTGAAAAAATATGTAAGGCCTTCCGACGAACCGGGAAACGTCAGCACTACCACGCAGAACAATATGAGCAGAACAAAGAGGAGAGGCATAAGCCATGTGGAAATCTTTTCGATGCCGTTTTGCACTCCACCGATTAGCACAATAATATTTACCCCTAACATTATGAATGTGAAGATCAGTGGATTCCAGTCAGTCTGAATATAGTCTTCCATTTTGAGCTGGAATGCAGTCTTCATCGTATCCACCGACTCATGTGTAGAGGCTATTCCCGAAAACAGGTCTCCTGTAATCGATTGCCATAGATATTCGAGAGTCCATCCCGACACCACAAGATAAAAACCAAGGATCAGATATGACGACATCACACCCAGCATCCCTGTCAGCCACCATTTGCTACCCGGTTTAAGCACTTTAAACGACTCAACCGCATTCGCGCACGTACCTCTTCCCAACGAAAACTCTGAAAGCATCAGTGGTATGCCGAGTATGATCACGCAAATGACGTAAAGCAGTAAAAATGCCGCGCCTCCGTTAGCTTGGGTTTCTGCCGGAAATCTCCATACATTTCCAAGACCTACGGCAGATCCCACAGTGGCTGCGATTAACCCTATCCGGGATTTGAATTGGCAGGTAGTGTTTTCCATAGAGCTTTATTTTGAAACCGACAATTTTTTCTTTTTTAACATTATTTTATGTAAAATAGTTCTGACTGCATGCTTCTCTTCAAACTGTTGGTTATCCCTTGCGTCCCCTTCCGCTATCATGGTTAAAAGTCCTCGTCTTCCGAAAAAATACCCTTTTGCATCAATATAAAACTTACTTTCTATTTTTTGATAAAGTGCAGATATATAGTGTAAAATTAATAATATGGGATTCTAAAAACTTACTTTTGAATTTAATTCATAAAACGTGATATATTTAATTTAGCTAAATTTGCAATATTAACCAACGAAGGAAAAAATCATGAAGAAATCGCTAATTGCCGCCGGCCTGTTTGCCTTATCAGCATCGGCTGCCACAGTGCCTCCGGCCATTCCCTCTGATCCTGCCATGGAGGCGAAGATCCAAAAACAGCTATCCCGGATGTCGCTCGACGACAAGGTCGGACAGATGTGTGAGGTGGTTGTTGACTTTGTGCTTGCCGATAAGGAGGATAAGGGAAAACTCGTAGTTGACAAGGACAAATTGAAGACGGTGTTTGGCCGGTACCGGGTAGGCAGTATCCTCAACACCCCCAAGGGGCAGGCCCAGGACCGCGATACCTGGCGCCGTATCATCAAGGGTATTCAGGATGCTTCAATGAAGTATATCGGTATCCCCGATATTTATGGAGTCGACCAGAATCACGGCACAACCTATACCGTAGGAGGCACACTTTTTCCTCAGGAGATCAATATGGCTGCCTCTTTCAACCGTCAGCTTGTGAGAGAAGGAGCCATAATCACCGCTTATGAATCCCGCGCATGCGATATTCCCTGGGTATACAATCCGGTGATGGACCTCGGGCGCACTCCGGTATGGAGCCGAATCTGGGAAAGTTTCGGTGAGGATCCCTACATCAATGCCCAGATGGCATTGGCTATGGTACAGGGATATCAAGGCAATGATCCCAATAATCTCGGACCCGCCAACGTGGCCTCTTGTCTGAAACATTATATGGCCTACGGCAACCCTGTAAGCGGTAAAGACCGTACTCCCGCTTCGATCAACCCGGTTGATTTGCGCGAAAAGTATTTCGCTCCCTTCAAGACTGCCATTGAGGGCGGTGCTCTCTCTGTTATGGTGAATTCCGGTGTAAACAACGGTCTCCCCTTCCATGCCAATCACGAGATGCTGACTGTCTGGCTTAAGCAGGACTTAAACTGGGACGGTATGATCGTTACGGACTGGGCCGATATCCACAATCTTTGGAAACGGGACAAAGTGGCCGCCGATTATAAAGAAGCCATCATGCTCGCCATCAATGCCGGCATCGACATGTCTATGACTCCCTACGATATGGAATTTTGCACCCTCCTCAAGGAGCTCGTGGAAGAAGGTAAAGTTTCAATGGAAAGAATAGATGATGCAGTGGCCAGGATCCTGCGTCTGAAATATCGTCTTAATCTTTTTGAGCATCCCAATACAAAGGCCGGAGACTATCCCCTCTTCGGCAGCCCGGAATTTGCCGCCAAGTCTCTTGAACTGGCGGCCGAAAGCGAGATCCTTCTTAAAAACGACAATAATATTCTTCCGTTGAAGACCGATAAGAAAATCTTGCTTACCGGCCCCAATGCCAATTCGATGAGGGCTCTCAACGGCGGCTGGTCATATACCTGGCAAGGTACTGACGAGGACCGGTTTCACAATCAATACAACACTATCTACGAAGCTCTCGTTAATGAATTCGGAGAATCCAACATCATTCTTGAGCAAGGTATGGACTACGTGCCGGATTACGGAAAATGGGAACAGGAGACCAATATCCGCATTGAGAAGGCTGTGGAGGCAGCCGGGAATGCCGACGTGATTGTAGCCTGCATCGGTGAAAATTCATATTGCGAAACCCCAGGCAACACCAACGATCTCACTCTCTCGCCCAATCAGATCCAACTTGTGAAGCAACTGGCCCTTACCGGCAAGCCTATAATATTGATCCTCAACGAAGGACGCCCTCGCATTATCCGTGAGATCGAACCTCTTGCCTCAGCCGTGGTAGATATCCTTCTTCCGGGAAATTATGGTGCCGATGCTCTTGCAGCATTGCTTTCCGGAAAGAGAAACTTCAGCGCCAAACTCCCTTATACATATCCCAAATGGGTACATGCGCTTGCCACATACGACCACAAACCCAATGAAACGGTGGAGACAATGTCTGGCGCTTACAATTACAATGCGGATATCGACGTGCAATGGCCATTCGGCTACGGTATGTCGTATACCACATTCTCTTATTCCGACATTTCCGTCAGCAAGTCTACTTTCGCTCCCGACGATGATATCACGGTAAGTGTCAACGTGACAAATACCGGCTCCGTTGCAGGAAAAGAACCGGTGATTTTCTATAGTTCGGACCTCGTGGCTTCGATCACTCCGGACGTGCTGAGAGTGCGCGGTTTCGATAAAGTTTACCTTGAGCCGGGCCAATCCCGCACCGTTTCTTTCAACATTCCCGCCTCCGACTTGGCCTTTGTTGGTTACGACGGCAAATGGCGTCTGGAAAAGGGTGACTTTGAGTTTACAATCGGTTCGCAGAAAGTGCGTGCCGCATGTTCGGATACAAAAATTTGGGACACTCCCAACATTATTGTCAACAGGAAGTAATTTTTTTAACACTTCTTTGGTTTTCGTAAAAAGTTGAAATCACTTCTAAATGATGAAACTCAATAAGATCATACTTGCAGCGGGAATTTGCGGCGTTGCAGCTTCGCTGCCTATACTTGCTCAGACTCCCGCTTATCTCGATGAGTCGCTTGATATAGAGACAAGAGTTAAGGACGCTCTCTCAAGAATGACAACTGCGGAGAAAGTGGCGGTGATCCACGCTCAAAGCAAATTCAGTTCTCCCGGCGTGCAACGGCTCGGCATCCCGGAAATATGGATGACCGATGGACCTCACGGCGTACGCCCCGACGTGCTCTGGGACGAATGGGAACAGGCCGGTGCCACCAACGATTCCGTGGTGGCTTTCCCCGCCCTCACCGCTCTTGCAGCCACATGGAATCCCGATATGGCTTTGCTCTATGGCAAATCATTAGGTGAAGAAGCCCGCTATCGTAAAAAGAGTGTGATTCTCGGGCCCGGCGTGAATATCTACCGCACCCCTCTCAACGGTCGCAACTTCGAATATATGGGAGAGGATCCGTATCTTTCCTCCCGTATGGTTGTGCCGTATATCCAGGGCGTGCAGAGCAACGGTGTGGCCACCTGCGTGAAGCATTTTGCTCTCAACAATCAGGAGGCCGACCGCGATAAGGTCAACGTGCTCGTTGACGACCGCACCCTTTATGAGATATACCTTCCGGCGTTTAAGGCAGCCGTGAAAGAAGGTGGCACCTGGGCCATAATGCCCGGCTATAACAAATATAAGGGAGATCATGCAGCTGAAAACCGCACTCTCCTTCTCGACATCCTAAAGGGCGACTGGGGCTTCGACGGAGTGGCCGTCAGCGACTGGGGTGCGGTGCATAATACCGACAAGGTGGCTTCCAATGGTCTGGATATGGAGTTCGGCTCATGGACCAACGGTCTGAACTGGGGCGCATCCAATGCCTACGATCAGTATTATCTGGCCCAACCTTATCTGAAGGCTATTGAGGAAGGACGCCTTCCGATTGAGGATCTTGACGATAAGGCCGAGCGTGTGTTGCGCCTGATTATGCGTACCGAAATGCGTAGGGACCGTCCGTTCGGTTCGCTTAATTCCGACGAGCATTATGCGGCTGCCCGCCGTATCGGAGCCGAAGGTATTGTCCTTCTTAAGAATGATCGCGACGTGCTCCCGATTCCGGAAGGAAAGAAGGCGCTCGTAGTCGGCGAAAACGCTATAAAAATGATGACTGTGGGTGGAGGATCGTCTTCTCTTAAGGTGCAGCACGAGACTTTGCCGCTCGAAGGAATCAAAAACGCTGCCGCTGCCAAAAACGTAGAAATCAGCTACCAAAGAGGTTATGTCGGAGATGTGACGGGTGAATACAACGGTGTCACCACCGGTCAGGACCTCACAGATTCCCGATCTGTCGACCAGCTCATCAACGATGCCGTGAAGGCTGCCCGAGAAGCTGACTATGTGATTTTTATCGGCGGTCTCAACAAGTCGGACCATCAGGATGCCGAGGGTGTGGACAGACTCTCCTATTCCCTCCCCTATGATCAGGACAAGGTGATCTCGGCCCTTGCAGATGCCAATCCCAACACTATAGTGGTGAATCTCACCGGCAATTCCTACAGTATGCCCTGGCTGAAAAAGGTGCCTGCCGTAGTTCAGGCATGGTATCTCGGTTCGCAGGCAGGCAATTCCATCGCCGATGTGATTTTCGGTGACGTAAACCCCTCCGGCAAACTTCCATTCACTATGGCGGTTGATCTGAAGGACTATGCGGCGCATGCCTCGGGCGATTCCCTGATGTATCCCGGCGTGGACAGTGATGTGGTGTATAAGGAAGGTCTCGACGTGGGCTATCGCCATACTGACCGACTCAAGCCTTCAAGAGTGAATTTCGCATTCGGCCACGGTCTGAGCTACACTCAATTTAAAATCGGCAAAGCCACTTTGTCGGCATCCCGGCAGGAAGCGGACCGACCGCTCACCGTAACCGTACCGGTGACCAATACAGGCAATCGTGCCGGAGCTGAAGTGGTACAGGTCTATGTATCTGACGTGAAAAGCACTCTGCCCCGACCTAAAAAGGAGCTGAAGGCGTTCAAAAAGGTTTATCTGGAGCCCGGTCAAACCGTGGATGTGTCTCTCACACTCGACCGCAATGCTTTCGCCTACTTCAACGACAAGACCCATCAGTGGGAAGTGGAGCCCGGCCAATTCATGATCCTAACCGGAAATGCTTCCGACGCCATCTCCTCATCGGTGCCCTACACGATCTCCGGCTCTGCCGTTTCGTGGAAGGACTGAGACGTTTTTGCAGTCATTTATCACATTGCAGTGATTTTTAATCACTTCTTTATTTTTCGTAAAGTTTTAATCACTTTTATTGCTTGCGGGTTTGCAACCCGCAAGTTTTTTTTATCAACTACTTTACTTTTCAAAAGCTTTTTGAGTCGTAGCAGGCTATAACATACCGTAAGTATGCTCACCGCGCCGAGCATCACGATCGACCATATCTCATTCGCTTCAGTCGATGCTGCAAACAAAGCGACGGCAACGACTGCCGTGCCTGCGATAAAATGTAAAAGCACCTGGCGGGAGAAGCGGTAGCCATACATTACGTGGTTCACTACATAATATACAATTATACAAAGAGTGAAATCCAATATCATGCCGTAGCCCAGTCCGTTGAGGCCCCATAAATAATAGCCGCCGCAACTTAGCAGAAGAGTCTGAAGATTGCAGTAGACGCCTTCGAGAATAAAAAACAACCGTTTGTTGCCCTTGGCAAATGATATGTAGCCCATTGAGAATGAATATGCCTGCAGCAATACTCCTATTGAAAAGAGTCTGAGCAGACCTACCACGCTCTCAAATTCCTCCGAAAGAAGTATGCGGATCACGAGCGGAGCAAAGACGATCAAAAGCACCGATAACGGAGTGGCCACAAGAGCCACGAGCATCGATTGCCTGTTCACTACCTCTGTCATCCTGTCATTGTCTCGGGCCGTTTCCGTAAGCCTTGGGAAATAGTCGAGGCTCATCGCGCTGAATATCACCCCCATGTATTGCGACGTGATGGAATGCGCGGCCTGATACAGACCCAAAGAGTCCAACTCTTCGCAACTACGGATAAACACGCTTGTGAGGTAAGAACAAAGAGTGAAGATCAATTCGTTGGCCATCAGGATTACACCCAGACTGATCAATCGCTTTATCAGAGGGAAGTGTTCTCTCCATCTTATGGGGCTTCTGTCTCTGCGGAGTTTCTTTCGCAGATATATGCTGTAGGTGACATATGTAGATAAAGAATACAATACGATGGCCGGTACTATGGCGGCTTTACCCCATATATAATACATCGGCACACTTATCACCAATCCCGTGATGGCTCCGATGATGGATGATACCGACAATGCCTTCACTTCGTGCAGCCCCTGAAGTATCGACATCTTTCCGTTGCCGGCGATAGTCAATGCCACCGACGCTCCAAGCATTACAAATTGCCATGAATAGCTGTCGGTGCCAAAAGAGAATCGGCTTAACTGTACCGAAAACGCCACGCATATCAGGCAACCGAAAAGGGCCGTGAGCATCACCACACGCATCACCACCTCCCGCATCCGCTGCAGAAGTGAAGTGTCGGTTTTCGTGGCAACCACCTCACGTACTATCGCAAGATTCAATCCTAATGAAGCAAATCTCTGCACCGTGGCCGAGGACGTGTTGAAGAGGTTGGCGATGCCCATCCCTTCGGGGCCTAAAAGCATTGCCACGAGTTTTCCCCTTATCAGATTAATGAGTATAAGAAACACCTGCATCCCTCCGAAGAACGATGTCCCTTTTAATATGCTTTTGTAACTATTGTCGGTTTCTTTACTCTCTGCCATTTGCTTACATATTCTTGAACGCAAAAATACAAAAAATCCGGCCCGCTCACAAAAAATTTGTTAAATCGTTTGCCGCGTTGCGAAATCGTCAGGTCATGGCAAAATTTGAATTTCTTATAAAAACTGTGTAATTTTGTCCCTTCGAAGTTGTCTAAACTTATTTTGTTATTAAGATTTGGTAAGATTTCGGAGAGAATTTCCTTCATCGAAGAGGGAGCGATGCCTGCATCGTGACTGATGAGATGATGGAAATTCACCCGAAAGATTGCCAAATATTAATGACAAGAAAGAGTTTACTGCTGATTTTAACTTTCGTAAATAAGTTTAGACAACTTCTTCAAAAGTTTTGTACCCTCAAGATCCCTAAGCCCTAAAAATTTTATCAGACGGGGTCTAATTCTGCATACGCTTAAGAAGCGGAAAATCTATAAGTTTTTTCATATTTACATATGTATTCGTTCCTAAGACCAAATTCTCATCCTCACGCCATAAGCCTCTCCCCTATTGTCACTTTTGTGAAAAACTGGACATTGCCTATTTCCATTCTCTCCGGTATTGTGGCTTATTTCCTTTATGTGAGCATCCCTGCGTTGGACTCTACCCATGAGTTTGTCAGCGAAGCCATTGCTTTTGTGCAGCCATGCCTGATCTTTATGATGCTCTTTCTTACTTTTCTCTCGATCAGCCCTCGGGATCTACGATTGAAAAAATGGCATTTTATTTTAGTGGGCATACAATTGACTCTCTTCATCTCCATGGCATGCTGTCTGTCGATGATTTCTGACGAAGGACTCAGGATTGTTCTGGAGAGCGCGATGTTGTGTCTGTTATGTCCTACCGCTACCGCCGCGGCCGTGGTTACCCGCAAACTCAACGGAAGTGCGGCGGATATCACTACCTACACCATTCTCATAAATCTTGCCATCGCCATCGCCGCACCGGCAATGCTGCCCGTAGCTCACCCGCTGCCCGGCATGGGATTTATGGCCACATTCATCTTGATAATCGGCAAGGTCTTCCCCCTTCTCATATGTCCGCTGATAGTAGCTTGGCTTATTAAAAAATATCGACCCTCTCTTATTGCCACACTCACTCATTTCCGCGACTTACCGTTTTATCTTTGGGCAATAGCCCTAAGTCTCGCCATTGGTGTGACTATGAAGGCTATAGTACATAGCAATATAGCCACGGTTTACTTCATAAGCATCGTTTTGGCTACACTGCTCTGCTGTCTTATTCAATTCTATATGGGTAAAAAGGTAGGCGCAAGATTCGGTCAGATCATTGAAGGCGGTCAGGCTCTCGGACAAAAAAACACCGTCTTTATCATTTGGATGGGATATACGTTTCTATCACCCGTAACCGCCATGGCCGGAGGCCTCTACAGCGTATGGCACAATATCTACAATTCATGGCAACTCTATAACCATCGCCGACAAACCTAAAGAATAAACCCAAGTCTTCAATCCTACCCATTCGGATACATTCTGCAAATGGATAATAAGATTAAAGAATGAGGAAAAATTCTCTTAGTGTCAAAAATTTGCTATCTATGCGATATTTCCAAAAATAACAAAGACAGTCATTACCAATCGGACAAGTCTGACAGGTCGGACAAGTCAGACCAGTCAGACAAGTCAGACAAGTCGGACAAGTCAGATGAGTATGACCAATCTTCCAAAACACAACTACTTGATAAATAAATGGGATAATGAAAGGGTTTCTTCCAAAAGCAGGAGGCTACCGCAAACTTAGGGTCTTTAAGATGGCGGAGGCAATATGTGATTTGACTGCAATCTTCGTAAAACGGTTTGTTCCGGCTAAAAGTCGTACCTGTGACCAAATGGAGCAAGCCGCACGCTCCGGCAAACAAAATATTGCCGAGGGCTCCGCCGCTTCTGCCACTTCAAAAGAAACGGAGATTAAACTTACGAACGTTGCCAGAGCGTCGCTTGAAGAACTTTTACTTGACTACGAGGATTATTTACGCCAGCATACATTGCTTCAATGGCCAAAGGATGCACCTCGCGTACTGAAAATTCGTGAATATCTTAAGTCTGAAAGATTCAATGATGATCCCGTTGAATTCGCTCATGTCTACAATGCCGAAGAATACTGCAATCTAATGATAAGCTTGATTAATCAAACCTCATTTATGCTTTCTCGGCTTATCGAGAAGCAACAGGACCAGTTCCTGAAAGATGGCGGAATCAAGGAGACAATGAGCCGTGCCCGACGTGAACATCGCGGCTACTAAAGTCAAAGTCATCATTGTCTTATAACTCTTATAAATCTTATAAGTCTTATAAATTTTATAACTCTTATAAATCTTATAAATCTTCGGCACTATCCGCTGACCCGCTGACTCCAACTCCCGACTCATCGAGCTTGATTTCCGCCTAAATTGAAAAAATTGCTCTCAAAAAGATATTTTTAACCTCGATGAGCTAAAATCTTACCCCACCTAAATATTACCTTTGCATTGATTGCCGTTAATCCATATTTTTTTTGTAATCTTATGAGATAATCAGGGTGAAAATGGCTTAACGACTGAACTTCAATAGGAATTGTTAGTAACCACAATCAAAACATGGTCACTTCTGACAATAGCCGACAATCGTCAGATTGACCTTTTGAGCTAAAAACA
>JAMPGE010000047.1 GCA_023664085.1 Muribaculum sp.
AACCATCAACCATCAACCATCAACCATCAACCATCAACCATCAACCATCAACTATAAACCATCAACTATCAACCATCAACCATCAACTATCAACTATCAACCATCAACTATCAACCATCAACTATCAACCATCAACCATCAACCATCAACTATCAACTATCAACTATCAACCATCAACCATCAACCATCAACCATCAACTATAAACCATCAACTATTTATTTTGCAAATATCAAAAAGTTATATTAACTTTGCACCGCCTTTCCACAAGGGCAGCGCCGGCTTATGTCCATTGCCTTGTACATTTAGGCAAGAGGCAACTACCTTAGCCGAAGGCCCCCGAAGGAAAGAATAGAGAATTATTAACATTTTTTAACCATTTTTTAATGTCTGAATTAAAAGTTCAAACCCCCATCGAAGACTTCGATTGGGATGCCTTCGAGAAAGGCGAAACCGCCGGTGCCAAGGATCGCGCCGAGGTCACAGAGATCTACGACAAGACCCTCACCACCGCCAAAGACAACGAGATTGTCAAGGGTGTTGTAAAAGGTATCACCAAGCGTGAAGTACGCGTAGACATCGGCATGAAGTCCGACGCCATCATTCCCGTAAGCGAATTCCGCTACAACCCCGACCTCAAGGAAGGCGACGAAGTAGAAGTACTCGTAGAGACCCTCGAGGACAAGAACGGCCAGCTCCGTCTCTCCCACAAGAAAGCCTGCCAGACACGCAGCTGGGACCTCGTAAACTCCGCTCTTGAAAACAATGAAGTCATCAAAGGCTACGTCAAAGGCCGCACCAAAGGCGGCATGATCGTAGACATCTTCGGCATCGAGGCATTCCTGCCCGGCAGCCAGATCGATGTTCGCCCCATCCGCGACTACGATGTATTCGTTGACAAAACCATGGAATTCAAGGTTGTAAAAATCAACCAGGAATATAAGAACGTGGTAGTTTCCCACAAAGCCCTCATCGAAGCCGAGCTCGAGGCCCAGAAGAAAGAGATCATCTCCCGCCTTGAAAAAGGTCAGGTGCTCGAAGGCAAGGTCAAAAACATCACTCCTTACGGTGTATTCGTTGACCTCGGCGGCGTCGACGGCCTTATCCACATCACAGACCTCAGCTGGGGCCGCGTAAACGATCCCCGCGAAGTGGTGGAACTCGATCAGGACATCAAGGTGGCCATCATCGACTTCGACAACGAAAAGAAGCGTATCGCCCTCGGCCTCAAGCAGCTTCAGCCCCACCCCTGGGAGAGCCTCGATCCCAACATCAAGGTTGGCGACCATATCCACGGCAAGGTAGTGGTTATGACCGACTACGGTGCATTCGTAGAAGTTCAGCCCGGTGTGGAAGGTCTGATCCACGTATCGGAAATGAGCTGGAGCCAGCACCTGCGCAGCGCTCAGGACTTCCTCAAAGTCGGCGACGACGTAGAGGCTGTGGTTCTTACCCTCGACCGCGACGAGCGCAAGATGTCGCTTGGCATCAAGCAGCTTAAGAAAGATCCCTGGGAGAATATCGAAGAGAAGTATGCCATCGGCAGCCGTCACACTGCCAAGGTGCGCAACTTCACCAACTTCGGCGTATTCGTAGAGATTGAAGAAGGCGTAGACGGCCTTATCCACATCTCCGACCTCTCCTGGACCAAGAAGATCAAACACCCCAGCGAGTTCACCTCCGTAGGCTCCGATATCGAAGTGCAGGTGCTCGAGATCGACAAAGACAACCGTCGTCTCTCTCTCGGCCACAAGCAGCTTGAGGAGAATCCCTGGGACGTATTCGAGACTATCTTCACCGTAGGTTCGATCCACGAAGGCACAATCACCCAGATGATGGACAAGGGTGCTGTGATCGCCCTCGAATACGGTGTGGAAGGCTTTGCCACTCCCAAGCACCTCGTGAAGGAAGACGGCACTCAGGCCAAACTCGACGAGAAACTCAACTTCAAGGTGATCGAGTTTAACAAAAACACCAAGCGCATCATCCTCAGCCATTCCCGCATCGCCGAAGACGCCAACAAGCCCGAAGGCGCACGTCGTCCGAACACAGGCAAACGCGCCGGCGGCCACAAGGAAGCCGAAGCCATCCAGACTCCTCAGATCGAGAAGACCACTCTGGGCGACCTCAGCGCTCTCCAGGCTCTGAAAGAGCAGATGAAGGCCAGCGAAGCCAAAGGTGAGTAATCATCCCCGCTGACAAGGCAATACATCCGGCCAACCGGGTATTGCCGTCAGCAAACCAAAAATAAAAAAGGCATCCCTATAAATCGGGATGCCTTTTTTGTGTGGAATTCAAAAATTATTACTAACTTTACGAAAAATCTAACGCTATATGAAACTCTATGCCCTTATCCCTGCTCTCACGGCGCTGCTCCTGACGGCGGCTCCACTCGGCGCGTCGGCAAAGGGCTGGGAAGTTTCCAAAGGTGAAAAGACTGAGACTCGCCACATTATCAAGGATTCCGACATCGAAATCCGAGCTACACGAGGTCTGATTCAAGTCAACGTTTCACACCCTGTTCAGATTAAAATCTTCACAATTCTCGGTCAGCTCATTTCCTCCGAAACTCTTCAGCCCGGCTCCCATCAGTTTACCGTATCCGCCCACGGCGTATATATCGTCAAGGCCGGAGACCTTACATGCAAGGTGGCCCTGTGAGTTTGCCTAATACCGAGCGGCCTGCTTTATTGACTTCAATAAATCTAACTTAAATCTAAATATTGTAATGAAAGAAACAGAAATCGATTGGGCAAACCTTACATTCTCCTACATGCCCACCGACTACAATGTACGCTGCACATACAAAGACGGCAAATGGGGCGAAATCATGGTCAGCGACTCCGAATACGTACCCATGCACATCGCCGCCTCTTGTCTGCACTACGGTCAGGAATCTTTCGAAGGCCTCAAGGCCTACCGTGGCAAGGACGGCAAAATCCGTATCTTCCGCATGGAGGAAAACGCCAAACGCTTCATCCGCTCCGCCGAAGGTATCTCCATGCAGCCCATGCCCGTGGAACTCTTCTGCGAAATGGTTCGCAAGGTGGTTAAGCTCAACGAGCGTTTCATCCCTCCCTACGGCACAGGTGCATCCCTCTATATCCGTCCGCTCGAAATCGGCATCACTGCCCGCGTAGGCGTGAAGCCCGCCAGCGAATATATGGTAATCATGCTCGTCACTCCCGTAGGTCCCTACTTTAAGGAAGGCTTCAAGCCCACCAAAGTATGTCTTAGCCGCGAATATGACCGCGTAGCTCCCAAAGGCACCGGTTCCATCAAGGTCGGCGGCAACTACGCCGCTTCCCTCGTAGCCGGAGAAAAGGCTCATGAACTCGGCTACTCCGTGATGCTCTATCTTGATCCCAAAGAAAAGAAATATCTCGACGAATGCGGCGCCGCCAACTTCTTCGGTATCCGTGACGGCAAATACATCACTCCTTATTCCGAGTCTATCCTCCCCTCCATCACCAACATGAGTCTGCGTGAAGTGGCCGAAGACCTCGGTCTGAAAGTAGAACGCCGCCAGATTCCCCTTGAGGAGCTCGAGACATTCGAGGAGGCCGGAGCCTGCGGCACCGCCGCTGTGATCTCCCCCATCAGCGAAGCCGACGACCTCGACACCGGTAAGAAATACATCTTCTCCAAAGACGGCCAGCCCGGTCCCTGGAGCGTGAAACTCTACGACCGTCTGCGCGGCATCCAGTGGGGCGACGAACCCGACACCCACGGATGGGTGGAAATCCTCGACTGATACCTTTCATACCATAACAAAAAAAGACTCGCTGCCAAGCGGGTCTTTTTCTTATAAATCAAGCGGGTCTTTCTCTTATAAATCAAGCGGGTCTTTCTCTTATAGGCAGAGTGTGGCAATCCTCGCCCTCAATACCATTGCACACCGTTGGAGCGTGAACTGTGTTTGTCGTATTTGAGGTCTTTAAGCAAAGATGACTTCACCGCTATATTGAATGTGTAGCTCTTATACGGCCCCACCGGCACGAACGATGCCGACATCGTGAAGCAGTGAAGGTCGCGCGAGATGGTGCAGTTCATATAAGAGAGTTTTTTGAGATCGAAGTTGTAGCTGGCCGAGAAGCTGAAATTCCAGTTTTTGGTAGGACGCACAGATCCGGAAAGCGACAGGTTTTGAGTCCATTTTCCCTTATATTCCATCTTTCTTACGTCGAATTCGCCGTAGCCATAATTGATGGAGTAGTTAAACGTAAGGCTCCAGGGGAAAGCCCAGGGCGTGTAGCCGTCGGCATCGGTATCGTCTTCAGAACCGCGTCGCTTTTCACGTTTGCGGCGCACCTGCTCGGCAAAAGTGTCGTTGTCGTTCACTTCCTGCGTGCCGTCGGGAAACTCACCGTCGTCGGTATCCTCCTCTTCCTCTTCGGATGTCTTTTTCTTTCGGAAAGTATCGTTGTTGAACGTATATGAGAAACTTGTGCCCGTGGAGGCGAGTCTTACCCATCCTTTACCGGCTTTCCACCGCGGCACGTTGACTCTCACCGGGCTCCCGGAGGGAGACAATTGGTAAGTATACGGGTCCCACTGGGCCGAAAGATTCAGGTTGAAGTTCTTTATAAGCCGGAGCAATATGGAGGTGCTGAGGTTGCTCCACCGCATGGAGTCGGCCGCGAAATTGTAGCTTTGCGAAAGGCTCAGATTCTCTATAAGTGATATCTTCTTTACTCCGGTGGTATCCTTGTCGGATTTTACCTTCATCTCCAGATTGTTGGCCAGACTTACGGAAACGATGCCGGATTTACCGCGTCCGGGTTGGCCGAACATTCCGTGTTGGAAATAGCCGTAGTCGCGCCGCTGCTCGTTGCCCTGACGGTCGATATAGGTATAGTGTCCGTAGTAGCCCCAGCCCGGTGCTCCGAAGTCGGGGGCTCCGGAGATGGATACCGTCGGGGTAAGCACATGGCGGATCATTTGCACCTTGTCGCCCAAAAATTTCATCGGTTTATAAAAACCGTATAGCTTGGTATTGAGAGAAATCGAGGCATTGAAGTCGAAGATATTGTAGAAGCCGTAGGTAGTGTCGCATACTTCGGCATATGCGTTGGGATCCCATTGGCGTTTGATCTTTGAGGAATACATCCTGTCGTTGATGGTGATCTGGGGCGACACGTTGATGTATTTAAACACTGAGAACGTGGCCGACACGGGCAGCGTGTGGCTCATACCGTTGCGCCAATCCTTGATCAGGCTCTTTTTGAAAAATTCGTTCTGATTGGAAGTCAATTGGTTCTGAAACTGGCCCGAATACGACATACGGATTTTCTCATACCATTTCTCACCTCCCGCGGAGCGTTTGCGCTTGAACGGGGCTGTCTGCGACATTGACCAAGTCAGGCTCGGAAACGTCACGGCAAGCGTGGAGTCCTGAGACCGCTGCGTGATGTTGGCGTTGGCCGATATGCTCCATTTCGAACCTGGCGGCCTATATGTAAGGTTTATGCTTGAGGATTTCGTGTTTTCTGTAAACGAACTGTTGTAATATGAGTTGAGATCGTTGCGCGAATATCCCGAGGTGGCGAAATTTACGGATGCCGAGAAGTTCAGACTCGGATTGGCTTTGGAGTCCTGACTGTGGCTCCAGATCACCTGGAAGTTGTTCTGCTTGGAATAGTCGGGAGTGCCTTTGTCGCCGGTGATGGTGGTGATGTAGGAGATATCGAACGTACCTCTGAACTTATATCTCTTGGTGTAGGAGGAATGTGCCGACAAGCCCCACGATCCTTTGGTATATATCTCTCCTCGGAGGGCGAGATCCACGTAGTCGTTGATGGCGAAGTAGTAGCCGCCGTCGCGCGCATAGAATCCACGCTGGTAGTCGTCTCCGAAACTCGGGAAGATTATGCCGCTTGAGTAATCCTTGCTGAAGGGGAAGTAGCCGAATGGAAGCGCCAGAGGAAGCGGCACATCGGCGAGCACCATGTAGACAGGGCCGGTCACAACGTCTTTCTTCGGACGCATCTTGCCCCGGGTGATGTTGAAATAGAAGTGGGGATGCTCGTGATCGTCGCAGGTGGTGTATCGTCCGTTTTCAAGGAAGAAACTGCCGTCTTCCATCTTTTTGGTGGCGCCTCCCGTAAGGTAGCCCTCTCCTTGTTCGGTCACAATGTTGGTGATGTAGCCGCGCTCTGTCTTGAAGTTGTAGCGCATCGTTTCGGATTCATATTCCCCGTTGCGGTCTTTGAAGATAGGATTGCCCTGAAGATCTCCGAGGGAGTCTCTTACTCCCGTAGCCGCTACAATCGATGAATCCATCTGCACCTCAATGATCTCGGAGTTTAGTTTGAAGTCCATATAGTCCACCTCCCCCGATCCATAGAGCCATGCATTGTTCTGACCGATAAGCACCATAGAGTCTTTGGCGGAAAAATCCACCTTGTCCTCAAGATCCACTTTGCTCTTGTTGATGCGGCTGAGCCCTACGCGATCGGTGGTATCTACGGATAGTCCTGATGGCCGTCGGAGATCATCGGCCAAACTGTCGGTGATGTTTGCCGATAGGCGGGCGGATGTATCGGCTCGCTCACCGTGTGGATAGGCTGTTGCTTCCTCATTGATTGAGTCTCCCGAATAAGCCGCGGAGTCATGTACACGCACGTTGCGTGTAGCCTTTCCCGGTTGGGGAAGGCTGCCGGCCAATGCAAGGGCCACTACCACTATCGCTGCTATGTAGAAGGTAAATCGTCTCAATCCGTTGTCGCAAATTTCTTCAACTTGCAAAGTTACTATTTTTTTTCAACATACCATACCTTTTATATATGGATACAGGCCTCATTTCACTAAAATAAGAGTTTTCACTACATCGCCTCTTCGAGGCTCATTTTACTTTTCTTGTCGGTTCCCAGGCTGAAGCCTGGGGTTAACCACGAATATCGCCTCTCCGAGGCGAACCCCGACATTTCCTAATTTAGCGACATTAGATATGGGTCCTTTTTCATATATGGATATAGACCCCACTGCATATCTGCACCGATCTTCCGATTCCATACTGCAATCCGCGCCCTAAGTATCTTGAAGCTTAATTCTTTATGAAAGTGCTGAAGTTAAATTTTTTATGAAATGATGCGTGGTCCCGGTGATGAATTTGTATTTTAGTTAATATTTAGGTAACTTTGTTGACGATTGTTCTCAAACTGTAGATCACAACAAATATCCCCCAAATTATTTCTATGAAATACTTAAATACTAAGTCTCTACTTGCCGTCATCGTAGCTTTGATGGGCGCCATGATGGCTTCCTGCAGCAAAAACTCCGCTGAAGATATGCTTTCGCTCGTGCCGGAAGACGCCGACATGGTCGGACTGATAAATATCGAAGCGCTTGCCGAATCCTTCCATGGTCAAAATCCCCAACCTATCGATCTGATGCGCAAGCTTTTGGCCAAAGATTCTCAAAGCTCGGCGAAAGAGTTTGATCAACTTATTTCCATTAAAGAATACATCGCGCCCGAACCATGCGTATTTTTCGAGTCAAAAGGATACTCCTATCTCGTTCTGAACGTTTCCGATGAAAAGAACCTTGCAGAAGCCCTCGGCAAAAGCAACGAAGTCAACCTTTCTGAAAAAAACGGATACTGGGAAGATGCCGACAATCATATTATCTTAAAGGATAAGTTGCTATGGATCTGTTCGTCAAAAATCTCATCATCTCAAGTTTCCGAATTTGCTAACCAAGGCAAAGACCGCTCTTTCATGGCTTCTCCCTATGCTGAATATATGGTAAAATCGGATGCGCAGTGCCAAATGGTGGTCAACTTATTGTCAATGATGGATTCCAAGATGGGTCGCTCAGATGCCATGCAGACCCGAATGCTCCTCAACCTTCTTTTTGACAGCCCCAGGTATCTTTCAATGGAATTCAATACGTCCAAAGGCAAGATGGACATGCGCGCCCAGATTCTCAACGAGAAGTTCGCTCCGGCAAAAATTTCCGTTCAGCTTAACGAACTCCCCTCCGCTATGATCGAAGCATATCCCGGCAAAGCCGACATGATGGTGGGCATATCCATTGCTCCCGCTACGATCAGACAGATTGCAGAAAAATTCGGCGGCATGAACGCTTCCATGCAAGCGATGCTCAACACGTTCGACGGCAACATCCTCGTGGGCTTCAATCTCAAAAACGCCATCTCCTCCAACTTCAAACGCGGCATGGCCATAATGATGGGATTCAATTCGGCTTCCGACGCTTCCAACACTGCCGGCCTCCTCGGATCAAATGCCCGCGTTTTCGGCAATTACCTCTATCTGGGAGAGGATATGCCCGAAGGCCGCCCCCTTATCGATACCGATAAACTCTCCGGTGTGAGTCTCGGTATGTGCCTGTCGTTCAAATCCCTCGCCTCTGAAAACGGCCTTCAGGACCTCAACAGACTCAAAAGCCTGTTCATAAGCCTCGACAAGGGGCAGAAGACGATGGTGCTGAAAGGTGTGCTCCGCACCAATGATACCGATCTCAATGCTCTCACCACTTTGCTTCAAGTTGCCAACGGCATCGATGCCGAAAGCGTGGAAAGAAATTTCAATTCCACGCAATCATATTACGATTACGATGAGGCCGACACGTCATTCATCGAAGAAGAGGAAGTGTTGGTAGAAGATGTGTATCCGGATTTATAAACCGCTCGCCTCTCATCTCTAACCTCTTATCTCTAACCTCTCACCTCTCATCTCTTATCTCATCTTCCATCTCCCACTAAGGAATGCAGAATAAAAGAATCGACAGCATAACCCTCGTACGCACCCTTCCGAAAGTTTTCGAAGGTTGCGAGCCCGACCATAGCGATGTCTGGCTCACCGAGCTGGAGTTTCGCCGCGGCCAACTCACAGTGGTGTCGGCCGAAAGCGGCACCGGCAAGTCTTCACTTTGCGCCTACATCTACGGTAACCGTCGCGACTATCTCGGAGAGATTCTCTTTGACGGAGAAAATGTAAGTAACTTCAAAATTCCGCAGTGGCAGGAACTGCGCCGCCGCCATCTGGCCTATCTTCCACAGGAACTGAGCCTTTTTCCGGAATTGACTGCCCTGCAAAATATTGAACTTAAAAATTCCCTCACCTCCCACGCTTCCACAGAGAGAATCGAGGAATGGCTTCATGAACTGGGCATTGATTCCCGGGCTCATTTTCCGGTAGGCAAGATGTCGATCGGCCAGCAGCAACGTGTAGGTATTATCCGCAGTCTTTGCCAGCCCTTCGACTTCCTGATTCTCGACGAACCGGTAAGTCACCTCGACGAGACCAACAACCGTATCGCCGCCCGTATAGTCTCGGAGGAAGCCCGCCGGCAAGGCGCCGGCATCATCGCCACGTCGGTGGGCAACCATCTGCTGCTTGACGATCCTCTCCGGCTCAATCTGTAGGCTGGTGTATGTTTCGTTTGTTTTTTTGCCAATTTGTCATTTTGTCAATTTGACAATATGACAATTTGTCTAAATGTCAGTTTGTAATAGCATTGCCTCAATTTCTTCATCTCTTTTAGCCCCATCTCATAAAGAAAGTGAATATAGTCAATCGTTTAGTCAGAAAAAACGTCAGCACCACTCAGTTGGTCGGTTTCCTGCTCAGCAATTTCATCGGCCTTGCCATCGTGATCGTCGGCCTGCAGTTTTATCTCGATATGCGTTCCCTCTGGAATAGCGAAGACAGCTTTATCAAGAAGGATTATCTCGTGATCAACAAGAAAGTGACGGCTTCCAACACTCTGGGTTCTGCCGATGCCCGTTTCGGCGTTGAGGAAATCGCAGATCTGGAGAAGCAGCCATGGGTGCGCCGCGTAGGGCAATTCATGGCTCCGGACTATCACGTGCGTGCCTATATGGATCAGGGCGGACGCGGTCTTTCCACAGATATGTTTTTTGAATCCATCCCTTCCGACTTCATCGACGTGAAAGACAGCAACTGGAAATTCGACCCGGCTTCCGGCGAAGTGCCCATAATTATCTCCAAAGACTATCTCACCCTTTACAACTTCGGATTTGCCTCTTCGGCCGGATTGCCGCAGGTGTCGGAGCAGATGATGAGAGCCGTGCCGCTCACTCTGCACCTCTCTTCCGACGACGGCGTCCGCCGGCAGATTCTCAAGGGACGCGTAGTGGGCTATTCCAACCGTCTGAACACCATCCTTGTGCCCGAGGATTTTTATCTCTGGAGCGAAAATCTTCTCGGCGGCTCCAAAGATGCCAAAATTCCTCCAAGCCGGCTCATCATCGACGTAAGCAGTCCCGGTGATGTGGCCATCAATCAGTATCTTGATGCCCACGACCTCGAAATCGCCGGTGATAAGAGCTCTTCGCGCGCGAGCTATCTGCTCAATATTGTGGTCGGAGTTATGTTGGCAGTAGGATGCGTGATCACGGTGCTCAGCTTCTTCATCCTCCTTCTCTCCATCTCCCTGCTGATGCAAAAGATACGCGACAAACTCCACGCCCTCATCATGCTCGGTTACGACCTGAACCGCGTTGCCGCTCCGTTCCGGCGCCTGATCTGGATGGTAAGCCTCGGGGCCTGGGCTCTCGGAGTCATCGCCATGCTGGTGTTTCGCAGCCTCTACGTGAGCAGAATAGCCGGCATAGAAGGGGCCCGTGTGGCCACCGTCTGGCTCCCTATCGGCATCGGTCTGGCCATCGCCCTGCTTTCGGTGCTCTTCAATATCCTAAGCGTACGCAAAAAAGTGACCGACGCCTTCTGATCCCAATCAACCATCAACCATAATATCACTAAATTAAGAATTGTCAGAGCTCGCCTCGGAGAGGCGATATTCGTGGTTAACCCCAGACTTTAGTCTGGGGACCAGCCATATAAGCTAATATCAGCCTTGGAGAGGCGATATTGTGTGGAGTATTATTTTAGTGAAATTACCATCAACCATCAATTATAAGCCTGCCCCCTTCATTCTACAAAGCTATGGTTGAATGCAAATTATACCATCCGAGCATCAATCGGATCCGATTTTACGCTTTCTCTTTTGTATTATTCACACTTTTTGCTTAATTTTGTGAAAACTTTGGCTTGATATGGAAGTGCCGTTGACTACTCTTCTCAAAGACCTGCTCTCGAAAATAGACTCCGTCGATAAGCAGAAGCAGGCTCTTTCCCAACACGTCGCCGACCTTTCGCTCGAAGTGAAGAATCTTAAGGCCGATATCGCCCGCTTGCAGCAGGAATTGGAAAAAGTCTCCTCTCAAAAAGACTTCCTCATTTATTCCCACCGCCTTGCCGATACCCCCAACGCCTTGGCTTTGACACGCCGACATATCAACACCATCATCAGAAGGCTCGATGCCGCCATCGAAAAACTCGAGGAAGATCCTGCCCTCTGACCCGGCGCTCTCTACGCTATGGATAAAGATAAGGAACATCAAATCAAACTGGATATCAATATAGCCGGTGAGAGAATTATTCTCACCTCCCCTTTCTCCCGGCAAGAGGCCGTGAGAGCTACTGAAAAAAACGTCAACGATCTCTTCAATACCTGGCGCCATGATTTCCCCAACAAATCCGATAAGGAAATCCTCGCCATGATGGCTTTTCAGTATGCGTCTTTTTACCACGAACTGCTTGCCATCCAGAAGGAGGCCCGCTCCCTGGCCGTAATGGCCGATTCCAAACTGCGGGATATTATTCAAGATAACCCCTCCCTCACTTGATTCCGGTGTGAAATTCACCCATTCCATTTGTCTTTTTCCATATCCGACGGCACCACTCCGCCGGCTTCGGTCCGCACCCGGACTTTGAGTCAACGGGTAGCTTGACCATCCTTCGGCCTGCAGACTTTGAGTCAACCGGATGCACTGCCGCGCCGCCTGTCAGCAGACTTTGAATCACAGGAGGCCGTGACGTGCGGCCGACTATCTTTTTGAATTGTTTATTGTTACTTTAAATATATATTTAACCCTTCAGAATAAGTTTTTTATTATATGAATATCCTGATCTACATTATCATAGCTCTGGTGGCGGCTCTGATTGGCTTTGCCGTTGCCAACTATCTCAGCAAAAACAACGCTCAGAGTCAGGCCCGCACCATCGTGGACGAAGCCAACCGCGAAGCCGACGTCTTGAAAGAGAAGAAATTGCTCTCTGCCAAAGAAGAGGAAATGAGAATCATCTCCGATGCCGAACGCACCGCCTCCCAGCGCCTTCAAAAGGTGCAGTCGCAGGAAGCCCGGGCCAAGCAACGCGAAATCCAGCTCAACCAGCAGCAGGGCGACCTAAACCGCAAAAAGAAAGACCTTGACAATCTGAAAAACAATCTCGATTCCCGCGAACAGGTGATCGAATCACGCTCCAATCAACTCGAACACCTCTGGAGGGAAGCTCAGTCAGAACTTGAACGCATATCCGGACTCAGTGCCGAGGAAGCCAAGGAGAAACTCGTGGAGTCGCTTAAGGACGAGGCCAAAACCGCCGCCGCCGGCTACATCAACGACATTATGGACGATGCCCGGATGACTGCCTCCAAAGAAGCCAAACGCATCGTGATCCAGTCGATTCAGAGAGTGGCCACCGAGACTGCCGTGGAAAATTCCGTCACCGTGTTTCACATCGACAACGATGAGATAAAGGGCCGGATCATCGGTCGCGAAGGCCGCAACATCCGCGCTCTCGAAGCAGCCACAGGCATCGAAATCATTGTAGACGACACCCCCGAAGCCATCGTTCTATCCGGCTTTGACCCCGTGCGCCGCGAGATAGCCCGCCTTGCCCTCCACCAGCTTGTGGTCGACGGCCGTATCCACCCGGCCCGTATCGAGGAAGTGGTGGCCAAAGTGCGCAAGCAGGTGGAAGAGGAAATCATCGAGACCGGTAAACGTACCGCCATCGACCTCGGCATCCACGGTCTGCATCCCGAGCTTATCCGCATGGTCGGCAAGATGAAATACCGCTCCAGCTATGGCCAGAACCTGCTGCAGCATTCACGCGAGACGGCCAACCTCTGCGCCGTGATGGCAAGCGAACTCGGTCTTAACCCCAAAAAGGCCCGCCGAGCCGGTCTGCTCCACGACATCGGCAAAGTGCCCGACGACGAGCCAGAACTCCCCCACGCTATCCTCGGCATGAAACTCGCCGAAAAATACAAGGAAAAGCCCGAAATCTGCAACGCTATCGGCGCTCACCACGATGAAATCGAGCAGACTTCGCTGCTCGCCCCGATCGTGCAGGTGTGCGACGCCATCTCCGGTGCCCGCCCCGGTGCCCGCCGCGAAATCGTGGAAGCCTATATCAAGCGCCTCAATGACCTCGAACAGCTCGCCCTCTCTTATCCCGGCGTGCTCAAGACGTATGCCATTCAGGCCGGACGTGAACTCCGCGTAATCGTTGGCGCCGAAAAGATCTCCGATGAAGAGACCGAAAAGCTTTCCGCCGAAATCGCCAAAAAGATCCAGGACGAAATGACCTACCCCGGCCAGGTGAAAATCACCGTGATCCGCGAAACCCGAGCCGTGGCCTTCGCCAAATAATCTCATCGTTTGAGAGACGGATTCCAAGACTATCTGAAGTGATTCGGGCCGCTTCTCAAACGCTTTGCCGCGTTTGAGGCAGTCTCTTTCAGTCACTTCATTAGTTTTCGTAAAAGTTTAAATCACTTCTATATGAACGATTCTTTCGACGACGGCGAAATCCGGGGTAAACTTCATGTCACTAATTGGCTCGATGACCCCGTATACGCCGATCCGAATTTCCATATAGTGCAGGTGCAGTTTAAAAATACCCGCACAGGATTTTATATCTGTCCTCCCGATCTTCGCCTGTCGCAGGGCGATGTGGTGGCCGTGGAGGCTTCTCCGGGCCACGATATCGGCCGCGTCCTGCTCACCGGCCCTCTGGTGCGCCTGCAAATGAAAAAAGCCAACGTCAATCCCGATGCCGAACTCAAACACGTGTTTCGCATTGCTCGTCCGGCCGACATTGAAAAGTTTCAGGAGGCCAAGGCCCGCGAACACGAGACCATGATCCGATCCAGACAGATTGCCGCTGACCTCGGCCTTAACATGAAAATCGGCGATGTGGAGTATCAGGGAGACGGCTGCAAGGCCATTTTCTATTACATTGCCGACGAACGCGTGGACTTCCGCAAACTCATCCGCATCCTTGCCGACGCTTTCAAGATCAGGATCGAAATGCGCCAGATCGGTGCCCGGCAGGAGGCCGGCAGAATCGGCGGTATCGGACCCTGCGGTCGCCCGCTTTGCTGCTCCTCGTGGATGAGTCGGTTTGTAAGCGTGGGCACCGGTGCCGCTCGACTCCAGGATCTATCCATGAATCCGCAGAAGCTCGCCGGACAGTGTGCCAAACTGAAATGCTGTCTTAATTTCGAGACCGACGTATATGCCGAAGCTCAGAAACTGCTGCCTCCCAAAGACGTCTGTCTGGAGACTCTCGACAATACCTATTTCTACTTTAAGCCTGACATTCTCGCCGGCACGGTGACATACTCCACCGATAAAAACATCCCGGCAAATCTTGTCACTATTCCTGCGGCCAGAGCTTTCGAGGTGATCGACCTTAACAAGGCCGGGGAGAAACCCGAAGCTCTCCTTTTGGAAGATTCCGATTCTCCCGAAAAAGCCTATATCGATCTTGCCGAGCAGGATTCCCTCACTCGCTTCGACAAGGCTAAAAAGAAGAAAAAACGTAAGTCCGGCGCAAAAGACAAACAAGACGGCGCCGCTCCCAAAGACCGTCAGGATTCCCGCAGAAACAAAAAGGGCGCCGAATCCGCGTCCAAGCCGAAGCAGGGCGAACGAAAGCAGCAGCCACAGCCGGACCGTAAACCCCAGCCGGGCAACAAACAGCCGCAGCAGAAGGCCGAGCGCCGACAGCAACAAAAACAGGCTCGCGAGCAACACAACCGTCAGCCCAAAAACCAAAACCGTCAGCGCCGCAACAATCAGCCCCAGAAAAAACCCGAACAATGACGATTGGGAATGAGGAATTGAAGTTGTCTAAACTTATTTTGTTATTAAGATTTGGTAAGATTTCGGAGGGAATTTCCTTCATCGCAGAGGGAGCGATGCCTGCATCGTGACTGATGCGATGATGAAAATTCACCCGAAAGATTGCCAAAGATTAATGACAAGAAAGAATTTA
>JAMPGE010000048.1 GCA_023664085.1 Muribaculum sp.
GTAAATTTTACAATTTGTCAACCGCAAGTTGAACTTGCGAAACTTAAATCATTAATTTTTATCAACTACTTAGAAAAAAATTATTATCTTTGCCCATCTCTTCATTGTGCCCCTTTCGTGTTTTTTTACCTTGAGCTACTTTTTCAAGGTCTTAATTATCGTTTATTCCATTAATTATAAGTTGCATCATGTATATACCCCTCACAAGAATTCCTCTTCGCAACACTCTCTGGATTTCAATTTTCCTGATTCCAAAACTCTCTTTTCAGGCTAATGCTGACTCTGACACTTCCACCTGGTATTTAAATTCCACTGCTACCGATATTCCTTGGGCCGAACTTGACAACTCCGAGTCCATTACCTTTAATATCTCTCCCCATAAGACTGCTTACAACTTCGACATCCAAGTCACTCTGAAGGTTACCTACAGCGATGGCATGCATCATGCCCCTGTATATGTCAGCAACACCGATGATTACGTTTTCGGCACTTCTTACGACTATTACCCCACGATGATAGAAATATCCACTTCCTCATTGGATGGATATCTGCTCACTCGATTAGATGTAGCTTATAATGAATATCGGGTAGGACCGTACACCTATAGCCTATCAACATCTGATTACTCTGCTTCCACCACCCCTTCCTACGGAATCACGGCTGCCTCAATGCTTTCCAAGCCCGTTCGAGCGGAAAATACGGTTTTCACCATCACCAATCCTGCAGGCAGGGGTCCTATCTACTTAAACTCCGTCTTTTTCGAAATCGCAAAAGAAAAGGATCCCGGAATAATGCTTCCTATGGATGAAGCTTCCAGTATCACCTGGGCTCCTGCCATCAATCTATACAATCCCGGCAGTTTCTTCAAAAACTTTCCGGATGTAGACCTCAAGTATATGGATCTTTCTCTCACTCCTCTTTTTGAGACTCATTCTTTCCCGGAAGAGATGGACAAGGATGAGATAGAAGCCATAAAAGATCTGGATTCCTATTTTATTGACGATATATGTAGGGCTTCTTTCAGCGAAAACGGTGACTATCTGTATTTGACTACTCCATGCTCCGGCAGATATCTTCTTTCCATGAAGTACTGGCCTCCCACTGACCATGGTTTCCACGGTCTGAAAAAACAACAGACATTATCAATCTTCCCCGACTATACCACCTTCAAGATCAATGGCAAGCCCGCCGATCATCCCATTCTTAATCTTGATGGATACGGTGATATGACCTGCGCCCGGCTCGAACTTTCCAACATGTGGGACACGGAAATATTCTATAAACTTCTTTTGCTTAACGATTATCCCCAAGAGCAAAATCTTGACCCATTAGTCTCTGAGCCTTCTTTAGATGGCTTCACTCCCTACAATCCTGCCGGGATTGATTTAAGAGGCGCAAAATCCATGCAGATTATCCTGCGGAAAAACGATTCTTTATCGGGGCCTTATACTTATCTATACGACACCACCGGCTCCATAACTAAGGTAAATTTCATTTCAGGTGAAGAAAACCTGACAACTGAATATTACGATTTACAAGGACGTCGGCTCCCTGCCGCTCCCACCGTAGCCGGTTTCTACATCAGTCGCCGCGGAAACAACGTCCGGATAATCAAAAGATAGTGAGTGTGTCAATCCCCTATATTCATCGCATTCTGTCGTTACTCAGCCTTAACGCTTTCCTTCTATGATATATGACCCGTCAGTCTACGGGTATCAGCCCGAATCGCTCTTTACCAATAAGGAAATAGTGATTCAGCGTCTCCATGATATTCTGACTGACAAGGTTTTGATCTTCAATCCCTATCGAGTGCCGGACGGCATTCTCTTGGACTGCATGGAAAGAGCACGATGGAGACCTTTCCCTGCAATTACACAAATGGTGGTCTTTCACTTTCATCAGATCGTAACTCATAAGTTAAAATATTCCTACGATGCAATTTCTTTTAGTATTGGTAACGATCCCACGGAACTTTCCATTCCTGTGAATGTACTATCTTCCTGGCTTACAGACGTCTCATCACTGACCCAAGTTCACGTCACTATCAATGGGCATCCCATTACAAATGCCAAGACGGTGGAAAAAATGCAGGGCAAGGACTTCTTTGTGAGTCACGCGATAATGGCGCAGACACCTAACGGCAAACGCAGGCCTGCATATCGAATGGTGCGACTATCCGGCAATAAGCATCAGAAAGCTTACATTGTACGGACCGCAATGATCCAATCTAAAATCTCTATGCTCCGTCAAATTATATCCCATCCATACTCTCCTGAATTTCTTAAATGCAGCCGGGCCTTTATTGATTATACCTCTCCCATTATAAACGCCATCAACATCATAAAAAATTATCCGATACAAAGCCCCAATGAGTAAGTTTTTCTTGTGAAGGAACAACAATATCTTTGATTTTCCATATTTGATGGATTTTTGTTAATTTTGCATAAACCAAGTGTGTTATCAATAACTTTTTGATATGGAGCACAAATACCTTAGACCTCTTAAATCTGAATACGTTTCCGATTTTCACAATCGTATAAAATGGAATAATTCCCTATCAATAAAGACATACCATAACGTCACCCTCCTACCTTTAGGACAACTCCAAAGACCCTTTCCCCCGTATGATGGAGAGTTGCTTGTAGATGACAATGATTTCTGCACAAACGCGTTGGTGGATTCGACACCATCCAAAAAAAATATAGAAAAGATTCCGGGAAGATCGTTTTACGGAGGGTATTTCAGAAAGACTTGGGGACACTTCTTGCTGGGATCCATGTCTCGGTTTTGGCCTTTCGCATATGATTTTAAACCTGAAGATTATGATCGGATAATATTCTTTACAGACGATAAGGTGGACCGTCTTACCGACAATTATCTCGAAATGTTTAAACTATTAGGGATTGAAGACAAAGTAACGATCCTTCATGCGCCCGCTATAGCCGAGGAGCTTTCGGTGGCCGACCCTTCCTTTGAGCACGACACGTTCATTTCCCAACAGATCAAAGATCTGTACGCCTTCATTCGCAGGAAAGGGCTCGAAGCAGTTCCTCACGGCAAATCATATCCAAGAAAAATCCTGCTTACCCGTTCATCCCTGCCAGACGCTACTAAAGATGAAGTCAACATCAAAACGATGGACCATATGTTTGAACAAGCCGGATATCAGATAATTTCCCCGGAGAAAACCAAGCTAACGGATTTAATCGCAATGATGCATTATTGTGAATCCGTAGCCTCATATTCAGGCTCAACAGCCCATAATTTTATATTGGGCAATCCTGACAGCGGATGCCATTTCTCGATTATGGAACGCAACCCACACAGGGTGACTTTCCAGATAAGTTCTGATAAATTCATGGGGATTTCTCCCGACTATGTAGACGCCTCCTTTATGCCCAGGATGGCCACAAGTCAAGGCAGGGTAGTGCTCTTCGGCCTCACCGACCAACTGAAAGATTTCGCCTCAGACTATGGTCTCAACATAGGTATCTTCAAGCAATCCACCCGGCAACTCAGAAAAGATCTATTACGTTATCTTTCACGCTACCGCCGCTATTACGGTGAAGCGGAATCCATTGAACCATGGGAGATTGAGACCGCACCGCTTTTTGCCGAGGCCGTCATTGATACCAACAATCACTATTCTTTATGGCTTATAGAGCACCTTCCTCTCTCCTGGTATGATTGGCTCACACCAAGATTCATAGCACGCTTCATACGGCATATAATCCTTAGGCATTAAGGCCTCGTTTCACAATTTTTTTGTGGTTTGGGAGCATACTGATTTATTGTAACGCAGTAAATAGATACGAATTATAGAGGATAAGTAGTTGATAAAATGTGCATATATTTCCTGTTTTACCTATAAACCTGATGCAATCTTTTCAGACCGCGGCGCGCGTAGCGCCAAAGCTCCAAGTGCAAAAGCCACCAGAAGGCATATTGTGCCGATTATGAAGATAAAACCGGTAGAAGTTGCGTCTGCAAGAAGGCCCCAACCTCCCGATGCAAGCGCTCCTCCTCCGGCCAATGCTATTGACACCACCGAGTAGATGCGCCCGTAATCACGGCTGCCAAACACACTCCTTGTAAGCATTGCCGACTGCACGGTCACGCCTGCATATGCCCAGCCAAACAGAAATGCTCCGCCCAGAAGAAGCACCGGAGATGTTACTCCCGCGAGAAGCAAAACCAGTCCGGCTGCTCCGGCCAATGTAGTGACGCCCACTCCCATCATGCAATTTCGATCGTTTATCCATCCCAATACAAGTTTTCCTATCGTGACTCCGGCCATCACTGATGCAGCTGTAAGAGATGCCTGTTCCAAAGAAAATCCATTGTCCGACACATAGCCCGGTATAAACAGATTTAATGTGGAAGTTCCCATCATGATGAATGCAAAGAGTATCAATACATAAAACATAGGACTCTTCTTTGCCTCTGCATACGTCTTGTCTTCAACGTTTACGGCAGACTTGCTTCTGCTTTCCTTTTCCCCAAGTCCGTAAGGCGACAAATTCATATCTTTCGGATGATCACGAAGCAACCATCCCAGCAACGGAGTCACTGTGCAAAGTATCAGGATGCCAAAAGCTGCATATGCCCATCTCCAACCCCACTGCGTTATCATCCAGCCGGCTATTGGATTGAATATCATTCCTCCTATGCCGGAAGCGGCACTGCATATTCCTATCATCAACCCCACCCGCGTGTGAAACCAACGGTTTACAAGCGTAGGAAATCCCAGATACAGAAGAAACGACAATGTGATGCCAAGAGCGCCTCCCGCTATATAGAAAGCCCATACGGATTGATACAATCCCATGGATACGTATATCAGACCCATCAAAGCAGCGGCTGCCGTAAACAATAACCGCGCACTATACCGCTCTATCATCCTGCCGGCAAGCGGAAGCATCAGCGTTGATGTGACATACATCACAGACATATATATTCCGAACTCCCCTACCGAGACCCCGAGTGATTCACTTACAGGACGATAGAATATACCCGCGCAACTGAAAGCAATTCCTACATTTATACCCATCATCAGGCAGCAGCAAGCCACTATTATATAACCATAATGCATCCGTAGCCCTTTTATCTTTTTATCATTAACATTCTTAGCCGGACTCTTGCCGTCTTCCTTTAGAATTCCTTGTTTATTCATATCAGTATGCTAAAGTTGCAATTTCCCTGCAAATTTAGCAACTTTTCCTCAACTTTCTCTACTTTGACTGGATATCCTTTCTTCGGTACATGATTATTCCCAACGCATAAAATGCGATTCCCTGCATCAGCAACATCAATCCCGCCGCATACATCATCCATATGCAGAATGCCGTGCATAGCGCCCCTATCAAAACATAACACCTTATACGCAAGTCGTCCTTCCTACATTTCCCTTCTCTCTTCATTGACCTCCACGATGTCTTTAGCAAAAAAAGTCCACTGAAAAGATATGCCGGCAATATCATCAGACTCGTTATATCCAATGCATAGAGATACACGTCTTCAGCCAACATCACAAGCAATAAAAATCCCTGCATCACCGCGCATGATGCCAACAGGCTTCCTTTCATGGATTCTCTGCCACCCCCTTTGATCAGGATTCGTGGAAACAATCCCTGTCGGGCCGCTGAATACGGCTGTTCGGCCGTGACGAGCATCCAGGCGAAAAGGCCCCCCGAAATTGATATTATAATAGCGAAGATCACAAGCCAATAAGCCCATGGTCCACATACTGTCTTTAAGGCATACGCCACCGACGGATCCTCAAGGTTCGCCAGCCGGGCCCTTGTCATTATGGCATAGCAGAATACAGACACAAGTACATACAACACCCATGCCAATAAAAATCCGGATATTCCGGCCCGGCCTACATCTCTACGCCGTTTTGCCCTGCCCGACATCACCACTGCCCCCTCGATACCGATAAAGCACCATAACGTGACGAGCATCGTACTCTTTACCTGTGCAAGTATGTTGCCTACACCATCTCCAAATCCCCAGACATCGGAGGTAAGTATATCGTAGCGTGAGTACAATATCAGAAGGATCAATATCAAAAATATTATTGCAAATTTTGCCACTGCAGCACAGGTGGCTATAATCGAAGTGGTACGCAATCCTCTACCCAATATGAAATATAATATCCAAACAAGCACCGAGCAAAACAATATGCTCTCCACTCCGTGATTAAGCAGACTCGGATAGAATGATCCTATTGCATCGTTGAGCATCACTAAGTAGGCCACGTTGGCGAAACACGCGCAAAGCCAATACCCCCAGGCCACATTAAACCCCGCAAATCGTCCAAATCCTTTTTCTGCATAAAGATATATGCCCGCCCGAAGGTTAGGAAACCTTTCAGACAAAACTCTAAACGTACTTACGAGCATCAGCATTCCGAAGGCTGTGATTCCCCATCCTATCAACATGGCTCCAAGACCGGCTCCCGCTGCAAGATTCTGAGCAATATTGAATATACCGCTTCCTACCATCATGCCAAACACAAGGGCCGTGAGCCGGACCACACCAAGGCGTTCCTCTCCCTTTTCAATGTTTCCTTTCTGACTCATAAGCGGATTTCAGACTTTCTGATCACACATGGAGTCCGTCTCATAAAAATTTTTACTTTTGGGGCGCAGCCTTGAGTTGATTTTGGGTTTTGTCAGAGAGCATAGCTGAAATTTTATGAAATGGGCTCTTGATCCAAAACGCTTTTAGGTCCGCAAATGTTCAGTGTGTTTTAGCACTGCTCTCTCCGGTCAATCCAAAAGTATAAATCCCGCCCAGTATTTTGGTTGTGCCCACTGTGGCTGCGAACGCACATAACTGCGGGCCTTACGCAAGGCTTCGTGTTTGTCGGGCTGCCCTTTCGCGGCAAAAAAATTCTTATAAAACTCCGACATCAAAGCGCAGGTGGCATCATCATCAACTTTCCACAATGACATCAGTATGCTTCCTACCCCTGCTTTCTTAAACCCTCGCTGAAGACCAAACACGCCATCACCCGACACTGTGCCCAGTCCTGTCTGACAGGCAGACAGGGTGACCAGATCTGTGCCGTGAAAATCAAGGGTAGTTATTTCATACGCGTCGAGCACGCCATCCTCCACACGTGCCGGCACGGATTCCCCCATTCTTACATTGTCCGCCCCTGAAAAAAGCAGCCCGCTGTGGCGCATCGTTTCCCGTTCGAAATCTCCAGCGTTGTCTGTATCCTCCTGCGAAAGGGCAGTGGCACTCTCACTGTTGTAAAAGCCATGACTCGCCACGTGCAATATCCTCGGCCGCTTGCCCGAATAGGATTTAAAGGCCGCTTCTGTGGCCAGTTCCTCTTTAAATATCGCCACATTTTCAGTGCCCGTAACCGTACTCAACGTTTCCAGAATGAACTCTACCTCCCTCTTGGTGCCGGGTAAGGGCTCTATTCTATCTATCGCCTCTCTTGGACCCCGGGCGCGCACCAATTCTTCCGTCACATCCCGGTATTTGGTTCCATCATGCTTCAGTTCCTCCACCGACATGTCAAACTTCATGCCTCCGAAAAGTGCCACTTCTTTACCTCCGCTTACATGCGTGCCGCACACCTCGCGTGTGGAAGATACCCGGCGAAGATCAATTTTATCATCAATACCAGTGCCATCTTCAAGCAGTGCATACTCCACCGGTAGTGAAAACAGATCTCCGTCCGGTGAAAAATAGGCCCGTCTCACTCCCCGAAGATTCGGCTCAAGCTTTTTCCAAACCGTAGTATATAGCGAGGAAAGTGTCCAATTTCTCAATTCCGATTCCTTGCAGATATCCACCATTACAGGATATTCATCAGCCGCTGTCTGCACAAGAGCCAGATAGCTGGCGTCATAGGTATATTCATCGGCCAATCGCAAAAATTCTATTGCAATCTCATCTTTTCCGAGCTTTCTGCGCACGTCTTCATGCGTGGCGGAAAAAGTATCCATAAAGCTACCGTGTTTCTTAGCCTCGGCGAGCAATCTGCTCTCCAGTTCTTCCGACAATCCGCCGCCATCTCCCATACTGTTAAGGTCCGAACACTGAGCATACAGCACCTTCAGCGTATCATCATCCGATTCCTCTACAAGAGTTTTCAAAGAGATACTGGAACTCAGCAATATACTCCGGCTCTGCAAAAGACCGTCGTACAAAGCTCCCCACACTTCCGGCTCATCAAGCATCCGTGCGGTCTGCGGAAGCACAATCGTATACCACGGACGGATATTTTCCCAATAAAGGCTTCTGTCTTTTTCCGAAAGGCTCACAAATGAATCATTGATATTTCTCCTCAGATAAGCGTTGATTTCCCTGATTATGTCTGGAATTTCCTCAGTTTGTCCGGCCTCCTGAAGATTACTTATCAAGTAAGAGCCCGTTAGAAGAAAAGCCGGCACATCGGCTATCTTCATTCCGTACATACACTTATATGCCTCGCGAAAATAGCCGGCGGCTTCGGCTCCAGGGGGCGACAGCATACCAATGTTATGCAATATCGTAGGATAAAGTGGGGAATCCTTCCTTCCCCGCTCTATCAGATGATCCCTTAGAGTGGTAAAGAATGACAATGCTTCCTCCGGAGATTCCTGCATATAATATACTGCTATATTATTATAAGCCACTGCAACCTGATCTGCTTCAAGATCCTTCTCTTCAAGGTTGTCTATTATCGATGTCATCACATCGATCTGATTGGGAACTTCTTCCGGACTCAAATCCATCTGAATATTCATCTTCAGGCTCTGGCTGCTCAAAAGAATCAACGGTTCCGACTCGATACGCATATAGCATTCTTCGATATCCGAGATCGCTCCTAATGACTTTTCTATCAAATTCTGTTGCTTGGCAAGCTGGGCATATACAAGTTTTGTCTCCATAAAAGACTTTGTGGAGGCATAACTTTTATCCAATTCTTTTTCTATGGCGAAAAACTTTTCAAGATCAGCCAAAGCCGATGCCGGATCATTTCTCATAATATCGATCAGGTACCGGTAATAGTACGAGTCCGCCACTTCTTGTGAAATTCTCTGGAAGTTTCGAATACTATGGTTCAATCGTTTCTTACACCAGATAGCGGCCTTGTCCGGCTGGGCCGTTTTTACATAAGAAAGAATCAATCCATCGTATAGAGGAAGCGTATGTTCTGAAAAGGATGAAATTATTCCCCGTAGAAAAGATTCCGATTTCAGATAGTAGTCAATGGCTTCGTAATAATTGTGCTTTGCTTTATGACATTCTCCTATGTTAAAATATATGATCGACTTGTCTCCCGGTGCGATTCCCATGGATGCAAGCTTTTGGTCATCGGTATCGAATGCCGACAAATATTCCAAGGCCTCATCATATTTTCCAAGGTGTCGACACAGAAATCCCTGTTCAAGAGATTGAAGCGTCTCTTCAGACATTTTTGAAACCAATGTCTGCGCGTTGGATACAAATGCTGAGTCCTCAAATATATACACTGCCAATATGGCAAAGAATACAAACTTTATATATCTCCTCAAAAATTGGATTCTGTGCTTTATCACTTCTAACAACAGGTTACGAAAACTAATTATGAGGCGAAGTCTTAGTTAAGATTCGGTGCCATTGAGACACTCTCAAGCACTTCTGCAGGTGCTAACTCCACGATGACAGTCTTTCCTGACGTTCCTCCCACATATTTATAAACCATTGTATAGCCTGCCATGGCTGTATTGTAAAATTCCGCAGACGTTGCCGGTTCTCTTCCGGATTTGAGCATCTCAAGCATGTTTGATTTGATTAATTGACTATTCTGAGCCATTACATCCATATTCGTATAGCTCTCATCCACTATAGCATAAATTACGAGGCAATTTCCCTCTAATTCATATTTAGTAATTTTCATGCCGGCCAATTCCATGGGCAACTGCCGATTGTACTGTGCTATCATATTGCTTACTATGGCCTTATAGTCCGGTTTCGAGTCTATTATTGATTTTATATCGGAAGGAGAAAGGACCATACTCGTATGGTAGTCTCCATAGTGTATGTCATATTTCATCCAGAGACCCGAGCCACTTATTAAGCCCAGTGAACTCTTAAACGCTTTATTGGAATGAATCAATGAAGATATAGCGTTTTTTACAAATTCAGGCTTATACTCAGTCTTTGTTTTCATCTCCAAGCCATTGTTTTCCAAGAAGTCCACCTCAAGCCGATAGATCAGCGTATCCCCTTCCATCGTAACAGACGTGATCATTCCCATCTCTCCCATAGGCATTGGCATTTGGGCGTTGAGATCATACATGGCTTTCTTCATCATTTCCTTGAAATCGAAATCGGCTTTCGCCAAATTGGGTAGGAGTCCGAATAAAATCGCAAAAATTAGAATCCTTGTTTTCATTTCTTTAGTATAATATTGTTGTCTTCTTGTTTTCAGTTAGTGATACGTAAGCGCTCATATAAAAAAAGCTTGAAAATGTGTATGCACTATTTCTCCATTGCACAAAAATAACAAAAAATTCTAAACAAAAAAATTATGACAGCATTTCATTACAAATCACCTTCCAATTTTCCTATCAATGATGTATACACACCTTCACCAATAGTTGATCTACAAAAAATTCGCCCCCGCTTTCGGAGGCGATTTATCGTCTGTCCTCATCTTGTCTCTGCTGAGAAGAAGTGTGAGGGATTATCGTTGGATTTAAATGGACGGCTTACATCATGCCGCCCATGCCGCCCATACCGGGTGCGGCAGGCATCGGTGCGGGATTTTCTTCCTTCTTGTCGGCTATTACACACTCGGTAGTGAGGAACATACCGGCTATGCTGGCTGCATTCTCAAGCGCAACCCGTGTCACTTTGGCAGGGTCGATTACGCCGGTGGCGAAGAAATTCTCAAATTCTCCGGTGCGTGCATTATATCCGAAATCTCCAGTGCCGTCTTTCACTTTCTGCACTATCACGGCACCTTCCACTCCGGCATTCTCCACGATCTGACGCAGAGGCTCTTCAATGGCACGGCGGATTATTGCTATACCGGTGTTTTCATCATCATTGTCGCCCTTAAGCTCGTCAAGAGCAGGGATACAGCGAATGAAGGCTACTCCACCGCCGGGCACTATACCTTCGGCGATTGCCGCACGGGTGGCGGAAAGAGCATCGTCCACACGGTCTTTCTTTTCTTTCATCTCCACTTCGGAAGGTGCTCCGATGTAAAGCACGGCCACTCCTCCGGCGAGTTTTGCAAGACGCTCCTGAAGTTTCTCCTTATCATAGTTGGATGTGGTGGTTTCTATCTGAGCCTTGATCTGGTTCACTCGCTCTGCAATGGCTTCTTTCGAACCGGCACCGTTTACGATGATGGTGTTGTCTTTGTTTACGGTCACCTTCTCGCAAGTGCCGAGGTCGGTGATCTGTGCCTGAGCAAGCTGCATGCCCTTAACCTCGCTAATCACGGTGCCTCCCGTGAGGATGGCGATGTCTTCGAGCATCTCCTTGCGACGGTCACCGAAACCGGGAGCCTTCACGGCACATATCTTCAATGAGCCGCGCAGACGGTTCACTACCAATGTAGCCAGAGCTTCATTGTCCACATCTTCTGCAATAATCAGAAGTGCACGGCCACTCTGAGCCACGGGCTCAAGAATGCCCAGAAGATCCTTCAGATTGGATATTTTCTTATCGTAAAGAAGGATGTATGGATTGTCGTATTCACACTCCATCTTCTCGGAGTTGGTCACGAAATAGGGGGAGATGTATCCGCGGTCGAATTCCATACCCTCTACGATGTCTACTGTAGTCTCCGTGCCTTTGGCCTCCTCTACTGTGATCACACCTTCTTTCTTCACTTTCTGCATAGCCTCGGCTATAAGTTTGCCGATCTGCTCGTCGCCGTTGGCCGACACACGGGCTACGTTTTCTATCTTATTGATATCATCGTCCACTTCCTGACTGATGCCCTTGATGCCTTCCACCACTTTGCTCACGGCCTTGTCAATACCGCGTTTGAGATCCATCGGATTAGCACCGGCTGCCACGTTCTTCAAGCCTACGTTTACTATCGACTGGGCAAGAACTGTGGCTGTAGTGGTGCCGTCACCGGCCTGATCTCCGGTCTTGGAAGCCACTTCCTTCACAAGCTGCGCTCCCATATTCTGGAAGGGATCCTCGAGTTCTATCTCTCTGGCTACGGTGACTCCGTCTTTAGTGATATGAGGCGCACCGAATTTCTTTTCGATGATCACATTGCGACCTTTGGGACCGAGTGTAACTTTCACTGCGTCCGCGAGTGCATCCACTCCATTCTTCAGCTCTTCGCGGGCCTTAATATTGAATTTTATTTCTTTTGCCATGTCTGTAATATCTTATCAAAGTGATTTAAACACTTTTTTAGTTTTCGTAAAAAGTTTAAGACACCATCAGCAGATGACTGCAAGCACGTCTGCCTGACGCATCATCAAATACTTTTTACCTTCGAATTCTATCTCAGTGCCGGCGTATTTGCCATAAAGCACTTCGTCTCCCTCCTTGAGCACCATCGGTTCGTCTTTGGTACCTCCGCCTACTGCGAGCACTTTACCCTTCAGCGGTTTCTCCTTGGCTGAATCGGGAATGATGATGCCGCTGGCGGTCACTTCTTCGGCAGCTGTGGGCTCAATGAGCACACGATCTGATAAAGGTTTGATATTCATGATTAGTTTAAAATTATTTTTTATTTTGTCTTGGCGATTTTGAGTTATGAGCCCATAGGCTCCTTTTGTCACTTTCAATTTTCATGGCTTTTTCAAGCAAAATGCGTGCCAATTATGGAGCAATCCTATTAACCGCTCCAAAATTATCAACAAATTCATCCCTCGTTTTGTTGACTCCTTCTCCCTGTATTTGTTGATTCGTTTGTTGGGTTTCCAACAAACAATCAGACCCGCCTGCCGCTGATCAAGCGGATAGGCGGGTCTCGAATTCTTCATATTGTCCGCGCGATGGCGCATGTCGGCTTCTTTTTACCGAAAATGTTATTTCTGTAGAATATAAGTACGCTCCGGAGCAGCCATACCCTTGAGCCGTCCGTTTTTCACTTTGAATTCTATTCCATATACTTTGTCTTTATACGTTCCGTTGGGAAGCGTGGTGGGCACGTCTACATAATTGGCATATGTGCCGAGATTGACAATCGCAGCTCCTTTTTTGCCACGACTGACAACCAGCACCTGTCCGTTTTCCGACGCTGATATTTCTTCCTTCTGGCCTTGCATAGCCTTGCGGAATTTATTCACAGCCACTACCTCCGGATGCATATATTCGTCGTTACCGGCTGCCCCCAACACGTTGTCTCCCCAATAGTTGGCGCGGGTTGAGCCTGCCGGGCGACTGAAAAACAACGGGATACCGTTTTGTCGAGCGGTGAGAAAGACCCAGCCGAGCCGTATCTGATCATCCGTGAGCCCCGCTGATTCATGAGCGTTGCAATACGTGTCATGACTCTCCACCCATGTAGTGAGATATTCCGGGGCTGCCTGATGATACCAGTTTTTAAGATCCACTCCCCTGGCATTCCGCTTTTCAAGCACTTCGCGAAGCACATGGCCGTAGCTCGATGCCGTCTGTCCCATGTATTCCGCATATTCCTTCTCAGGCACATTACGATCCTGAAGCACCTCACCATACACAAACAGATCTTCATAGGGCACCGCAAGCTTTACGCCTTTCACCGATTTAAGCCCTGTGGCCACGTCCCAAAAATCATTTTCCGTGACTCCGGAGGCTTTGTCCACAGGATCGGAATGTACCCCTATATGTTTGGCCGTATCATAACGGAAACCTCTCACACCGAGCGACAGAAGATCGTTGACAAATTCCATGTAATATTTCTGGAAGTCGGGATTCTCCGTATTCACGTCGGGAAGACCGCCACTGCCCCAGAGCGTACACTGATAGCGGTCATTATAGTCTCTTACCGGGTTGAGTCCCTCGGAATGATACATCTTTTCCCGACCGCCTACCGCCTTGTAAAAATCTTCGCTCACAGCGTCTATATCAAAAGCCGTATGGTTGGGAAGTACATCCACTATGATTCTTACATCATATTTGGCCGCGGAGTCCATCATGTTTTTCATCTGTTCTCTGGAGCCTACTATCTGGTTGCCTATTTTCCAATCGGTAGGCTGATAGTAATAATACCAGTTGCCTTCTCCATTGGTCTCATCAAAGAGCTTTTTGCTCCCCCCTTCAGGATTATAACAAGCCTGCACCGGCGAGGTCTGGATCATCGTGAATCCGGCTTCCGATATGTCCTTCATATGAGAGGCGATGTTGTCGAAATTCCAACTCCATGCATGGAATATTGTCTCCTCATTGGTGGCAGAGGGATCGTGAGTGGACCTGTCTTTGGCATATGTGCCGATCACAACGGTCGCAATACTCAGCATTAAAATTCGTTTATTCATATGTTTCGGGTTTAATCCATGTAAAAACTTATTCAGCCTTTCCAAGCCTTATCTCTTCGGCAACAGGGTTCTCCTCTAAAGCTTAATTCTTATGAGACGGACTCCAAGACCCGCAGCGTAGGCTGATTGATATACTTCGCATGCAAAGGTAGCAAAAAAACAGAGATAATCCAATTACGGAAAATTTGCGCTAATTAATTTTCTTTAAAGGAACATTCTTCTACCTCCAATCTACGAAATAAAGGAGAAAAATCACGCTTGGATTAGTAAAAAACTCCGAAAGTGCACACGCCTACAAAAGGTCGGATGTTTGACAGATAAATTTTTGTAATTTTTTGATTGACATATTTGTATAT
>JAMPGE010000049.1 GCA_023664085.1 Muribaculum sp.
GGAAGCACCGGCGGCGGCGGAGCCGGCGGCCACTTATGACGAATTTGTAAGACACAATAATTTTTTTTAAATTTGCAAACTATGAAAAATCCCAACCGACTACTTGCCGAAAGGCTCCTGCATATAAGCGCTGTGAAACTGCAGCCCGAATCCCCCTTCATATGGGCATCCGGGTGGAACTCCCCGATATATACCGATAATCGGCGAGCCCTTTCGTATCCTGATGTGAGAAACTTTATCAAGGTGGAACTCAGCAGGAAAATCCTTGAGCACTTTCCGCAGTGCGATGCCATAGCAGGAGTGGCCACCGGAGCTATTGCCATAGCTGCGATAGTGGCGGACTGCCTGGGGTTGCCGTACGTCTACGTGCGCTCCACGCCGAAGGATCACGGGCTGGAGAATATGATAGAAGGAAATCTCAAGCCCGGCAGCAAAGTGGTGGTGATAGAGGATTTGATCGGTACCGGAGGCTCCTCGCTGAATGCAGTGCAGGCCATACGGATGGCAGGCTGCGACGTGGTGGGAATGACGGCACTCTTCAATTTTGAGTTTCCGATTGCCGTGAAGCGATTCCGCGATGAGAATGTGCCGTTGGTGTCGCTGCTGGATTATACCACGATGGTGGAGGTGGCCGGCGAGATCCATTACATCGAGCCGTCGGATATCGCCACTCTCAACGAATGGCGCGAGGATCCGGCCAACTGGGTGCCCGGTGGAAATTCAGGAGAGATTTAGGCCTCATAGGCTATTACCGTACAAACGCATCATAAAGTGATTTAACTTTTTATAAACTAAAGAAAAAGTTTAAATCACTTCAATTTGAAAAAAACAGATATTATGGCAACATATAAGAGTGAGATTGTAAATCTAAAGTATCCGGCAGAGAAGGTGTATGGGAAGCTATCTCATCCCGAGAATCTCAAGACATTGCTCGACAATGTGCCGGCCGATAAGATCGAGGCCGACAAATTGCAGGCGCTTCAGCAGATAGAGGCTACGGAAGACACTATTTCATTTCCAGCCGGTCCTGTAGGGAATCTGACGCTGCGGATGACAGAGAGAGTGGCTCCCACTCTGATCAAGATGGAGGGGGAGGGCACGCCCGTGCCGATGTCGCTTAAGATGGAGATTTTTCCTGACGGCGATGTATGTCAGGCCGAGGTAAGTTTCGACATAGACATACCGATGATGCTCAAACCGATGGTCAACGGCCCGCTGAAGAAGATGACCGAGCAATTTGCCGAAATGCTAAGGATGATACCTTTTGATTAAGATGCATCGCCACGGCAAGGGCAATGATCCCGTGAATGCAGCAGGGCGTTTGGCACGCTGGTTCAAATGGATTGTTGCAGCGATGATGTGGGTTGCCACCGGCTGTGAGACTTTGACCGATACTCGGATACCGTCGATGCCTGTGTATATTGAATTTCAGAATGCCGGCATGTGGCAGGTATACGGAGTGCATGGCTGGGGCCAAAGTCGGGATTTCATCTTTTATCACGGCACACGCGAGCCCGAAGGATTTCCATACACAGACCAAAATCATACGGGCTATGGAGGCGTGATGCTTATCTGGGGGCAGAATCCCTTCACTCTTGCGGTGGGCCCGATAGCCTACGATCTTTCGTGTCCGGTAGAAAAGAAACGGACTGTGAGGGTGGCTATGACTGCTATAAGCGCGGATGGACCGCCGCTTGCCGAATGCCCGGTGTGTCATTCGCGATACAACGTCACGGAGCGTGGCGGCAGCCCTGTGGCCGGCCCGGCGCTTAGAGATCACTATCAATTGAAGATGTATGATTGTTATCAAACGGAATTAGGTGGATATGTAGTGATAAACTGAAGATGAGTATATTCGAGAGTTTGTTTTATATGTTGTGGCGAGGGATCGCCATAGGGCTGATAATATCGGCGCCAATGGGGCCGGTAGGCATACTGTGTATACAGCGCACTCTCGACAAGGGGCGCAAGGCCGGATTTTTCACCGGCGTGGGTGCCGCGATCTCGGATCTGGTCTACTGTCTGCTCACCGGATTCGGACTGAGTTTTATAGAGGAATTCCTGCAAAGGAATTCAGCAGTGATCCAATTGCTGGGCAGCGTGGTGCTGATAGCCTTCAGCGTATATTTGTTTAAGAAGAATCCAGCGAGAGATCTTCATCGTCCGGAAGCAGCCGAGGTGTCGACCAAAAAAAGCATATTGGCAGGTTTTTTCTTCACATTCTCTAATCCGCTGATACTGTTTCTGACCATCGGACTCTTCGCCCGGTTCAATTTCATGATGGCGGAATTCAAATTCTATCATTATATAGTGGGCTACATAGCGATATTGGCGGGAGCTCTTGGATGGTGGTGGGTTGTGACCTTCTTTATCGATAAGGTTAGGAGCCACTTCAATCTGCGCTCGATGTGGCTGATCAACAAGATAATCGGAGCCGTGGTGCTACTGTTTGCCGTGGTAGGTATATTCACGGCCGTCTCGGCGCTTGCCGAGGGCAGCAAAGCGATAGGAGCCCCGCATACACCCCGCATAATCGTGAATCAGAGCCGTGGATACGAAAGCATCGGGGGTGACTCTCTGATAAGCCCGGCCGAAGACGTGAGACTTGGTATTGAGGCGGGACTCACCGACTTCGACCTTCGGCTATGTGTGAAGGGGAATTCATCGCCATGGCGACTTGAATTAAGCGAGGACAAGGACACGGGGCGTGTCTTTTTTTTTGATTTTAGGGATGAGGAATTCTATGACGGAGTGTCGAGCACACCAAGTCTGGTTATAGCAGCGGATACGGCTACGGCCCGGCATAGTGATCGGAGCGGGCAGATGGATGCTGCCATACCGTTGGCAGAGCCGAAGCGGAAAACGGTGCTCCCCTACGACGGCAATCTCTCGCATGGATACAATCTCATCACTCTGATGAGGCGTGGCCCGAAGATGATATTATGGATAGGCCACAAAGGCTTGAAGAAGGTGATGGAGATGGAAGCAATGGATTTCTCCGCGGATGGACTTCGGTTAAGAGCCATGGGCGGCAAACCGCTGGAGGTTAGGAGCCTGGATGTGGCGCGGTGCCCCGGAGTGAAGGAAGTGGAATATATGCCCGGATGGAGCGGCATGGCAGAAGCGAAGGGATATCTGAGGGAGAGCCTTGATGCAACGGAAGGATGCTGGATGCTGCTCGACGGCACATATGAAGAGACACTGGCTCGAAAAGGAGGAGAATACAGATTGTTAACGGTGGCTGACGGAAACGAAGCCGGGGGATACCTGATGATCTATCTTGACGGAGCGCGGGTGCATGCAGAAGAATGGCAGCCCGGAATGGTGAAGGGAAGAATGCGCCCTACAGGGGTGAAAAATGTGTGGGACGTAAGCTGGACCGATGCCGAAGGAAAGACAATGCACCGCAATATCCGGGCCCAGATGGAAGACGGCAATACACTCAGCATATACTTCCCATACCAACAGACCACTCTCCGATTCCGAAGAGTGGCCTTTGATGGGATTTAGATTCCTGCCGGGGGGATTTTAGGCGCGGACGTTCAGAAGCTTGCCGGATCGAGCAGGCCGATTGCTTTCTGCGAAAGGATTGTCTCGAGATCGTCGGTCTGAATCAGAACTCGAATCACACCCTCGGAATAAGGAGCGATCTCATAGGGCTCCCATACGAATTCAATGCCGGAGGGAGCGATTCTCCAGTTTGCGGGGATACCGATCTTATCGATGGGAACAATCAGATTGTCGTTGGCTTTGAGTTGCTCGCGAATCATAGCGGTGAGAGATGGCTCGTAACCTTTTTTCATAAGATCGGATAGGTCAAGGATTTTTCCGTCGGCCACGCTATAGTTGAGGTACGAATAATCGGACGAGCCGTGAGCGGCCATGTAGGGATACTCATGGTAGTAGGATTCCCATACGATCACTTTGGGATTGGCCAGCACAATAGAGAGAATGGAAGCGCTGCCGGAACCGCAATCCACGGAATCGGGCTTGAGGTCGGTGGTCTTGAAGTCGGGAGCGGAAGCGATGAAAGCTTTGCCGTCGGAGGAAAAATTGACACGTCCCAAAGCCATCAGAGAATCTCTGAGCTGGGAGATAGCCGGATTGTCGGCGGATGCCACGGGAAGCAGTCCGGTGCCAACCTGATGCCAGTAATGCGCGGCGGCGGGAAGAGTGGAGTCCACGTCGGTCTGCTGCGTGACTACTGAATAGTCGTAGGCTTCAAACTCCATCCGGGAGGAATCTGCCTTCTTGTTGGTGCAGGCTCCGAGGATTAAGGCGGAGACAGCGAGAAAGGGAAAAAATCCTGTGGCTTTTTTCATAATTTTGAATTTGATAAAAGGTTTAAAATAAGAGTCTTTAAAAAAGAAGGGGGAAGCGCGGGATGAGATACAGATCACGCGTTGTGTAGCATAAACAAACGGGAAGGTGATTTTATTGTGGCATAATTGAAAAAAATTCTTAAATTTGTAGGAAAATCTCACAAACCATACTACCATGACAAATCACACAGCCGCAAACGCAAATCAGACGCAGCGTCCACTTGTGCATGACGTGGTGCTCCGTCTGCGCGAGGAATTGACCCCGATCTACGGGCAGGGGGAGAGCGATGCGATGATCCGACTTATATTTGAGCATTTGAAAAACTGGGGGCCGGTGGATATCATAATCCATGAGCGGCAGCCGGTGTCGGAATTTATAGAAGGGGAGATCGATAAGATACTTGAGCGGCTGCGCCGACATGAGCCCATACAGTATATTCTCGGGATGACCTATTTCTATGGGATGAACTTCAGAGTGGGCCCGGGAGTGCTTATTCCGCGTCCGGAGACGGAGGAACTCATAGATATCATAGTGAATTCGAATAAGGAGAAGGATCTGAAAGTGCTTGATATAGCTACCGGGTCGGGATGCATAGCCATAGCCCTTTCGCGCAACCTGCTGTTTCCGCAGGTGGAAGCGTTCGATATATCCCCGAAAGCCCTGGAAGTGGCCCGCAGGAATGCAGAGGTGTTGAAGACACGGGTGGATTTTTTCGAGGCCGATATGTTTAAGTGGATGCCGAAGGAAGCCGATTACGACATCATAGTGAGCAATCCCCCCTATATAGATTCCTCGGAGAAGGATGATATGGCACCCAACGTGCTTCACTACGAGCCCCATGAGGCCCTGTTCGTGCCTGACGACAACCCTATGGCCTACTATAAACGAATAGCCGACATAGGAATGGCCGGGCTCAAGCCCGGCGGCCGGCTGTATCTTGAGATCAATCCGCGTCATGCCGATGAGTTGGTGGAATATTATAAAGGGAAGGATTACACCGACGTGGCCATACAGCTCGACATTCACGGCAAGAAGCGCTTCCTGAAGTGCCGCAGGCCTTCGGTAGAATGTTGATGGTTGATGGTTGATAGTTGATAGATCTTGATGACACCGCGCAAACCCCCGTCGAAGGAAGCCATGCGGCTGAAAATGGCGTCGCTCTGTTCGCGCGGCGAGCAGTGTGAGGCCGACGTTTTTGGCAAGCTCGTAAAGTCCGGACTCTCTATGGCCGACATCGAAGCAATCCTTACTTTTCTTAAAAAAGAGAGATTTATAGACAATGAGCGTTTTGCCCGTGCCTTTTCATCCGACAAGCTGCGGTTTGGCGGCTGGGGACGCAACAAGATCAGAATGGCCCTCGCTGCAAAAAAAGTGGAGAGCTCCAGCATCTCCAAGGCTCTCGAAGCGCTCCCGGAGGATGTATATGTTGCGAAACTCGAGGAAGTGGCCCGGGCGAAGGCCCGCGGGCTTGATCTGTCACTTCGTCAGGACGTGATGAAACTATACCGGCATCTGCTGCAGCGGGGCTTTGAATCTTCTTTGGCAGTGGCCGTCATAAAGAAACTGAGATGAGCTTGTGGCAACGTATTAAGAAAGAGATGAAGGCAGGAGCATCTGATTTGTCAGCTGTATTGTTTTCACCTACATGCCACGTATGCGGCTCGCCCCTGGGCAGTCATGAAAAGCAGATATGCTCACTTTGTCTGCAGAATCTGCCACGCACACTGAGCCATCGCACCGATATGAACATCATGTCGGAAAGATTCGCGGGCATAATCCCTTTTGTGCGGGCATCGGGCCATTTCCATTACTCGCGGCAATCGGTGGTGGCGACTCTTATTCAGGATTTTAAATACCGGCGGTATCCGTCGTTGGCGCAAAGACTTGGCGAGGTGATGGGGGAAGAACTTATGGCATCGGGATATTTCTCAGACGTAGATGTGCTAATGCCGATACCGATCTATATTCTGAAGAGGGCAAAGCGGGGTTATAACCAGACGGAACAGATCGCCCGCGGGATGAGCAGGATCTGCGGGGTCCCGGTGGACTGCAGTCTGCGGGCCACCCGCCCCCATGCCACTCAGACGTCGCTTTCCGGAGCTGCACGCGCCGCCAATACCATAGGCATCTTCTCTCTGCGCCATCCGGAACGTCTGGCCAGCAAGCACATAATGCTGATTGATGACGTATGCACCACCGGAGCTACACTTCGGTCTGCAGCCATTGAGATACTCGGGTCTTTTCCTCATGAAGAATTCCGACCGCGGCTATCAATGCTCACACTGTGCGTGGCCCGGTAAAGTAACAGTATAAATTGGAACGAAGTAAAATTATGGAAGAAAACGCAACGAAACCACTTGCAGATACTGATAACGAAGCACTCAATCTTGCGGGTCGCCTGATAGAGGAGACGGGTGCCAATCTGTTTCTCACCGGGAAGGCAGGCACGGGCAAGACCACGTTTTTGCGGCGGTTGCAGCAGACATCGCGCAAACGTATCGTAGTGCTTGCTCCCACAGGCATTGCTGCAATCAACGCCGGGGGAATGACCATCCACAGCTTTTTTCAGTTGAACTTCGGTCCGTTCATACCCGGAGTGGGCATAGCCGGAGGCCGTCGGTACGACAACTTCAGCAAGGAGAAGCGCCGCGTGATCCGCACTATGGATCTACTCGTGATCGACGAGATCAGTATGGTGAGGTCTGATCTTCTGGATGCCGTAGACTTCAGTCTGCGGCGCCACCGCGATCCCAGCCGTCCGTTCGGAGGAGTGCAGCTGCTGCTGATAGGGGATCTGGCGCAGTTGCCGCCGGTGGTAAAGGAAGATGAATGGGCATTGCTGAGCGAGCATTATGCCACACCTTACTTTTTTTCCAGTCATGCCCTTGAGCAGACCGGCCTCGAGACAATAGAGCTCACCCGGGTCTATCGTCAGGAGGAGGGGGAATTCCTGGAGATGCTCAACCGTGTGCGCGACAATAAGGTGGAAGCCGCTACCTTAGAGAAGTTAAACAGCAGATATATCCCGGATTTTCGTCCTGCCCCGGGAGAAAGATGGATACGGCTTGTGACCCATAATTATCAGGCACGAAACATCAATGAGCGTGAATTGCAAAAGATATCGGAGCCAACGGTGAGCTTCCATGCTGAGATCAAAGGGGAATTTCCCGAATCGAGTTATCCGGCGGATGCGGTGCTTGAGTTGAAAAAGGGAGCGCAGGTGATGTTTATAAAAAACGATCCAAGCGGAATGGGGGAATATTACAACGGATTGCTTGGAGAGATATCATCGCTGAGTCCCGGCATTGTGGAGGTCATTACCGAAGACGGGCGGCATGTAAAGGTAGGAGCCGCGGAATGGGACAACAACAAATACGTGATCGACGAAGAGAATGGAGAACTTAAGGAAGACACCGTGGGCACGTTCAGTCAGATACCGCTTCGCAAAGCCTGGGCCATCACCATCCACAAGAGTCAGGGTCTAACCTTCGACAGGGCCGTGATCGATGCCGCCAGTTCGTTTGCCCACGGACAGACGTATGTGGCCTTGAGCAGATGCCGCACGTTTGAAGGTCTGGTGCTGGAGCGTCCGCTGAATATGTCGGCGCTGATCAGCGACAGAGTGGTGGAGGAATATATGCATCAGTGCAGCGACAATGCACCGGATGAGAAACGGGTCGCCACACTTAGAGACGCATATAATGGGTCGTTGCTCACCGATCTGTTTGAGTTTACGCAGATCCTTTACGCCATAGAATCCCTGAGCCGCAGTCTTGATGAAAATCTGATCAGACAGTATCCCAATCTATGCGATCAATGGCGTGAATATCTGTCCTCGTTCAAGGAAGATGTATGCAAAGTGGCGATGCGCTTTCATAAGCAGTATGAGAGCCTGTTGGCGGAAGGAAATTCTGATCTTTCCTATCCTAAGCTGGATACCAGAATCCGTAAAGGAGCGGAATATTTCGGTGGATTTATCTTGAAAATGATATCCCTGATAAATAAAGTTCCAGTGAAGGATATCGACAATAAGGCAGTAAAGAAGAAACTTAAGGGTCAGGTGGATACCCTTCGCGAACAGGGCTTGCTGAAGTCGGCGTTGCTGCAGCATGTGGCATCTAAGGGAGTGCGGCCGGGTCCGTTCATGAAATTCCGGACCGAAACCCTGCTTCAGATAGAGGGAGAAAAGCCTAAGAGAAAGCGTGGAATGTCGGCAAAGAGCGATCTCCATACAATGTCGCACTCAGCGTCGATATCTGAAGCAGGTGCCGACAACGCATCCGGTGAAGACTTCAAATCTAAGGATTCGCCGAAGGCAGAGAGCAACGGAGCGGAAGATATTAGAGACCCCCGGCTATATCAAATGCTCAAAGAATGGCGGCTTCGAAAGTCGCAAGAGCAGAAAAGTCCGGCCTACGTCATAATGAATAATGCCACAATGATAAACATGGTCAACGCCAATCCGCATACGCTTACCGAACTTCTGCAGGTGAAGGGCGTGGGCCAAAAGTTTGTAGCCGCCTACGGAGAGGAAGTGCTGGAAATAATCGAAGGAAACACCGGAGAAAATCAGCAGTAGGATTTGATGATGTCGGTGAGTCTGGACAAGTTCACCTCTCTTGACAGTTTTTGAAATCCCAGTGTTTTGCCTCGTTGGCCCATGGCGCGCAGTAATGCGCGGTCGGAGGCTTTGGCTGTGTGCATACTTGAGGAAAGGGCTTCTGTGGAGTCGGGCTCGGCTATCCATCCGCATGAAGCGTCGTTGATGATTGCGGCAATGTCGGAGTCATCTTCGCAACAGGCAATCACCGGTTTGCCCGAGAAAAGGTAAGCGGGAAGTTTCGATGGTAATGCGGTTTTGCTGATACCTTTTTTAAGGGGAAGCAGAAGCACGTCGGCTTCACTTTGCACTTTGGGCACAGTGAGCGGCGAAACGGGAATAAATTCGATTTTTGCGTCGGGATACCGGGCCGCGGTCTGCACGCAAAGGATTTTATCCGTGCCGTCGCCAGCTATGACAAGTCTTGCATCATTTAGTCTGGACAATGCAAACGCTTTAATTACCAACGGGATATTGGCGGAAGGGCTGATGCTGCCCACATACATGAAGGTGAATGGATTGTCGGGAGATGATTCGGGAGAGACTTGTTTGAATACGGAATCGTCCTGCCAGTTGAATACCATGTGGACACTCCCGGCATCAAGACGTCTGCTTTTGATCAGATATGATCTCATTCTCTCGGAAATGGCTATCAGGGATGATGCTTTGTGCATCATGTGTCTGTCGTAGGCCACCAATACAGCGTTGAGCAATTTGCCGGGTATGCCGAGTTTGGCGGTAAGAGATTCAGGATAAATATCCTGAATATGAATGATGCAGGGTATGGAATGCCGGTGAGCCTCTTTAAGCAGCAGATACTGTCCGAAAGTAGGGTGGGTGTTGGCGTAAATGCATTTGATTTGGTTGTGGTGATTATGAATGAAATCAGCCACGTGGCGCCCGAAGCTGTAACTTTCCTTCAGCCGTCCGAAGATTTTGGATTCGGGGCATATAAAAGAAGGAAGGGTCACCACTTTGAAAGGTTTTGTCTGGGGCTTCCTTAAGAGTCGGGAGCCGATGGGGCGCGAAGGGGGAGGGCATAGCACTATGACCTCGTCCGTTTCCGACAAAACCTGTGCGATATCATCGGAAAGGCGACCGGACACCAAGGGTTCCGGAGGAAAAATGGAAGAAACGATAACAATCATAGGCAGAAATGGAGCCTACATCAGAGAGGATATAGGCGGACCTCCATGCAAATTTAATCAAAAGCCCCCTCAAATGCAAATCGAGGAGGCCTTCATCTTCCCGATCTATGCGGGATGGAGTGTTAGAGTTTGGGGGAGGGGACGCCGAGGTGGATGTTGTGATTGCGTGGAGTGGTGCAATGGAGGCGCAGAGTCTCGTTGACCGACGGATTGGTGACGTGGATGTCGTAACCGAATTCGGGCAGATAGGGCACTTCGGCGCGGAATGTGCCTGGCTGATCGGCTACGGGCGTCATTTCCATTGGATCAACCACCCTGACGTCGCCGGCCACGTGCAGCGGATCGGCGGCGGTGATAGAAAGCAGAGGGGTCTTGGAATATTCGGGGAGAGTGACGATTATCTCATAGTTTTCAGCCTGCAAAGGTTGGTCGTCTTTGATGTATACCGCATATCCCTTCGGGGGCAGCGAGAGAGTGCGGCTGGCAAGAGATCCATACTTGCCGGAGAAAAACTCTTTATATTCATTGGCGGGGATTACGGCGGAGGTGATGTTGAAGTCCTGGGGATTGTAGGAGAAATTCACCGCGGCCACTACCGAGTGGTCGCCGATTCTGCGTTCGAAGACGTAGACTGAGTCGTTGTCCGTGATGTGGTTGATGAGTTGACCGCCGAAGGTGGCCAGCGCCGGTTGAGTGTGGCGAAGTTCGATAAGATTTTTCACCAGCTTCTGATAATCTTTGTCCACTTTCTTCCAGTTTACGGCCTCGGTATCCTCCATGATACCCACGCCTCCCGGTTTTGAGTAGTTGATCTCCTGGCCCATGTAGATCATGGGAATGCCCGGGGCAAGCATAGTCATCACGGTGAAAGGCTTGAGATTGTCGCCGTAGATCACGTCTTGAGTGTTGGGCGATACTTGGGGGAGCATCCCCTGAAAGATATCGTGGGATCCGAGATAAGTAAGGAAAGAGGCCTGATCCTGAGGATATGCAAGGTGGAACATTGCTTTGCCGAAATCTCCCGTTGAGGTTTGGTCCTTGCGTGCGTATCTGTCTTCATACATAAATTCGGAAAACGACCAGCCGTAGCGGGAATCGAACGGACCGCCTTCGGCCCTCAGCCAATCACCCTTGATGCCGTATTCGTTGCCTTCGGCCAGCCAGAAGAGATTGTGGCCGGGGTCGACGCGGTTGATTACGTCTACCCAGAAGTCTTTGCCGGGAGCATGCGCGAAATCGCATCGGAAGCCGTCGATGCCGAGCAGGTCCACCCAGTATTTCATATCTTCGGCCATGGCGGCGCGCAGTTCGGGGCTGGCGCTGTTTACGGAGCGGACATCGTCGAAATCCTGACGTTCGGTGTACCAGTCGGGGTGCTCCTTTACCCAGGGGTGGTCGTAGGCGGTATGGTTGCCTACCCAGTCGAACCATATCTGCATGCCGTTGGCGTGAAGTTCGTCGACAAGGGCCCTGAGGTCTTCTTTGGAGCCGTAGCGGGAATCGACTTCGCGGTAATTGCGGATGCAGTAAGGGGATCCTTTGGCGTGTTCGATACCCATTTCGTAGAAGGGAAGAAGATGAATCACGTCCACACCGAGTTTTTTCAGGCGGGGAATGTCGCGTCGAAGATCGGAAAAGGTGGCGGCTGCTTTCGGATTGGTATAATTGCGCAGATATACGCTGTAAACGACTTTATTGTCAACGCCACGGGCATCTCTATAGGAAGAAGCGACGCCCGGCAGAAAGGAGACGGCGGCCATAATGACGGCCACAAGCAAAGAAAGGTGCCTTGTCATCGGGATATAAATCTTGGTTAGATTGCAAATATATTCAATCGCACGGGTATGGGCAAACCCTGAATTTTCAAATCAAGTGAAAATCTAAACTTTTCGAATCGTAACTTTCATACAATGAGATCATAGTTATAATTATTTTCTAAAAAATAATCTTACTTCAACGGGCAATTTTTAAGTTCGGCCGCAAAGATATTTTCAAAATAAAAGGAGAATGCTTATCTTTGGAAATCGAAATCCCTACACCATGAACCCGCACAAATCTAATATCCGTCCGCATGCATTGCGACTGCTTATATATTTGGGAATTGCGGCTTTGATAATTGTGGGATGGGCCGGATGCGGCTCTTCTCACAAAGACAGCTCCCGCGAATTGGAGACCACCTATCTCCAACTTGACAAAGAACTGAATAATGCACCGATCTACGACCATCGTAAAAACCAACTCATCACTTCACTGAAGAAAGATCTGAAGGATGCCGGGACCATAGAAGCCCGCATGGCAGTCACCGACCGATTGATAAGCGAGTATGAATCATATGTGAGCGACTCGGCTTTGTACTATATCAGCCTGAATATAAGGGATGCAAATGCCATGGCCGACAATCGGACCATGCAGCGTCTGAAGCTGCAGCGGGTAGACATCATGAGTCATGCAGGGCTATTCGGAGACGCTCTTTCGGAGATGAAGTCGATAGACCGCTCCCGGCTTGATTCCACATTGCTTGTGCAGTATTACTATGTGTATTGCGGACTATATCAATATCTGGGAGAATACAATAATGAAAACGACTACGTGGCTTCCTACGATTCATTGCGCAGAATATATGTGGACTCCATCATACTTGCGGCTCCGGAAAACTCATTCCAGAGGGTGACATACGTATCCAGCACGTTGATCAACAGCGGGGATACGGATCGGGCGCAACAGATGCTAATCCATAAACTCAGACAATACGAGCAAGACACCCGCGAATATGCCATACTTGCCTCCATACTCGCTTATTCATACAAAAGAGAGAATGATGACCTCAATTATAAAAAGTATCTTACACTGAGTGCAATAAGCGACATCAGATGCAGCACCAAGGAAAACATGTCGTTTCGGGAACTGGCTCATGCTCTTTATGAAGAAGGGGATCTGGACCGGGCCAAGCATTATCTGCAGAAGAGCTTCGATGACGCCAACATCTACTCCGCCAGAATGCGGACGGCTCAATCGGCGAGAATGCTGCCTGTGATAGACACTGCATTCGATGCCCGCCAGAAGCAAATGCAGACGCGCCTTACGTGGCTGCTCTCGATAGCTGTGGCCCTGGCTATAGTTCTTGGGGTGGCTATCCTCTTTATCCTAAAGCAGATGAAAAAGATCCATCAGGCCAATTCAATAATCAAGAGCCGAAATGAGGAGTTGTCGAGAATATCCCGGCAGTTGGCAGAGGCAAATCGGGATTTGGGAGCCACCAACATGGAGCTGAAGCGTTCGGACTCAATAAAGGAAGAATATGCGAGCCTGTTTATGCAGTTTTCATCACTTGCCATAGGGAATCTGGAGAACTATCAGCAGGAATTGCGCAACCTTGCCATAAAAGGCAACGTGAAGGAACTGGTAAAGAAAATTGACAGCAGCAATGTGGCCGATCGCACGTTGAAAGACTTTTACAACGAATTTGACGAAGCCATCCTCAATATTTACCCCAACTTTGTGGAAAAGGTGAATACACTGTTGCATCCGGATATGCGGATAGTGCCGAAACCCGGTACGAAACTCAATACCGAGCTTCGCGTGCTGGCACTGATCCGAATAGGAGTGACCGACAGTGAGAAGATCTCGGAATTCCTGCGATGCTCCCTCACCACGGTCTATACATATCGGTCGAAGATCCGCAAACGGGCACTCAATCCCGACACGTTTGAGGAGGATCTATGTGGATAGGAGGTAAGAGATGAGAGGGAAGAGGGAAGAGGGAAGAGGGAAGAGAGTTTTGTAACATCCTCTGCAATTATAAGACGCTTCGGTTTTGGCCTTTTGGCTGAGACTGAAGCGTTTTTCTTTGAGAAACCGGGCTGCATTTCAAAGCCGGAGACTTGATATGTGTTTAGAAAATTATACAAAGTTGCAATAAATAAACGGCAGAAAAACAGAAATATAGTCTTGTGAAAAATTTAGATTTTAAACTAAAGGAGGATTTTTTTTGAATTTTTAACAGTAATTTAGCGACATCACATTATAATCTGAGTTTTTCTACAAAAAGTACCTATAAATGGTTAATCTAAAATTTATCA
>JAMPGE010000004.1 GCA_023664085.1 Muribaculum sp.
TTACACCGGCTACGCCGATGCCGATACCTTTACGATTGAAGTTGTAACTCAAATAATGATGCTTCTTAAAGACGTTCCAAAAGTATTCTTTTCGTTTGGTCTCGAAGATTTCGATGTTGAGAGCGGGTCGATTTTTTTTTTGCGCTTCAGCGTCAAGCAACTGAAACGTCATATCGTCTGTGTTGAATACCCAATCAGGCATCAGCCAATCTTGTACGTCATAGTGACAAGTGACAGCGATGAACCGCTTCTTCTGTCTGCGTATTGCTTTCTGTATAGCAAGCGAAGACACGCGTGCGACATTGCGGTCAACGACTGAAGTAAATTCATCGAAGACAAACATATCACGCTTTTCAAGAATAGCGCGTGCGATGTCACAGCGCATCTTTTCACCGTTTGACAAGACTGCATACGGCTTCAGCCAAGACGGTGGCGAACTGAAGCCGACTGCGGTCAACGTTGCTGCGATGTCTTTGACTGATGCTTCTTTTGGCATATCGTCAAGCAAATTGTCGTGCGACCACGTGAAGCCGTTGATGATGTCTGCATCGAACAGTTCGCGTGCGATAGTTGTCTTTCCTGACCCACTGCGCCCGACAATAAGACCGATGTTCCAATCTTCAGGCAAGTCGATGTTGCCGGTGAAGCGTTCCGTGACGTGCTGCTGTTGTAGGTCGTAAGTTCCGATGATAGATTGCACGCGAAAGCTATCTGTCGGCTGTGATTTTCTTACAATGTCAAAACTCGGCATTCGTACCCTTGGTCTTTAAGTTCGTTGTAAAGCATTTCTTGTTCACGTTCGTCAGCACAGTCGATTTCTATCTTGTACGATGTGCCGATTTGTTCTGAAAGGTCTTTCTTGACTGTGTTACCTGATGTCGGTACGTCAAGACCCCAATCGTCAAGCATATCGTCAGGCCATTCGTTGGCAAGCAAATCCCAATCCCAATCACCGAAGCCGTTGTTGTCGATGATAGTGTATGCTTGCAGTCGTTCGACTGATGTTTCTTTCGGTATGATGAACACCGGTGCGTCTGTGTGTCCGAGTTCTGACATTGCACGGTAGCGCATATTGCCACCGATGATGATGTAATGACCGTTGTCGAGCGGATACACAAGCAAACTGCGCATCGCAAGCATTTCAGGGTACGCTTCGATGTTCTTCTTCAGTTTTTCAAACTTCTGCTTCTTGATTGAACGAGGGTTCTTCGGCAGACCTTCAAGTTGACCGTCATTCAACTCAATCTGCGCGAGTGGAAGCATCGTCAGTTCTTTCGTAAAGTCGTTGTCTTTGTTCATTGCGCTGTCTGTGCTGATGATTGATTTTTATATGACTGCAAATAAATGAAGCCTGACACTTGCAATAATCTGACAGGTTGCATTTTTAGCATACTGCAAAGTTAATAAAAAAGAAGTGTTTGTTAAACACTTCTTTAGTGAAAAATAAAAAGTTGCGGTAAAAATCAACTTTTACGGGTCGTATAAACGTAACTTTTGACAAGTTCGATGAACTCGTCAATGTCGCGCACGATAGCGTACTTGTAGCCTTGACGTTCGACTGCTTGCTGAAACAATTTCTGCGACTGTTGTTGTCTGCCAATCTTTGTTTTGAACTCGATACACAAGCCGTGATATTCAGCGTTTGGGTACAAGAACAGCACATCAGCAACACCGGCAGTGACACCTTCCGCTTTCATAATGCACGCTTCGATGCGTCTGCGACTGCCACCGTTAGGCACGGCGAACATCAGCGTTGCGAGGTCAGGAAACTGAAGACGAAACCACCTGAAGCACGACTGTTGTATTTGACTTTCGATGTGTCGCATAAGCGTCAGAACGGTAGGTCATGGTCTTTTTCAGTCTGCGGTGGGTAATAAGCACCACTGCCACCACTCTGTGTGCCATACATCGAAGTCGCGCTGTTGTTCGATGTCACGGTGTTGTTGTGTGTGTTTATACTTTCAGGCTTGCGGTCAAGAAGTTGAAAGTTGTCACCGATGATTTCAGTGACGTAACGTTTCACACCGTCTTTGTCATCGTAGTTGCGAGTGCGAAGTTTACCTTGCACGAACAGTGATGAACCTTTGTGAACATACTTTGCGATGATTTCAGCCGGTTTGCCGAAGAAGACGATGTTGTGCCATTCGGTACGTTCTTCGACTTGTGAACCATCGGCACGTTGATAGCCGCGTTCTGTTGTCGCGATTGCGAAGCTCGTCATCGGTGTGTTGCTTTGCGTCTGAATGATGCGCGGTTCATCACCCACGAAACCGATGACTGTCGCTTGATTGAAAGTTGCCATTTTTCGTTATTTACTGCTGTTATTCGATATAGAGTATTATATATTTACTCTTGTATTATATTATTATATAAATTCATGTTATCGTGTGCGTGCGCGTATGCGCGAAGACGAAACACTCGTTCACTTTGACTGCGCGTATCGATGCGGTGTGAAATGTACGATGACACCGTTGAACACTGCATCTTCTTTGTGTCGCTGTTTAGCGAAGAACCAATCTTTGAAGTCATCGACAGTCGTACCGTCATTGAAAGCGAGTTGTTCGACTTCACTGTCTGTCATAGCGCGTTCTTCGACAGTGACTGCGATGCTGTCATCATCGACACGGTATTGCATCGTGATACGCTCAACACCGATTGCTTCGTCAGTGTTATAGACTTCGCGCTGCTTTGACCTACGAGGTACGCCTGACCACTGCCGAACAGACAGAAGATAATTGCCTGACTGCATCTTTTCAGCATTGACAGCCCAAAGGTCGTAGTTCGTGCGTATCGTGTGAAGTTTCTGACCGTTGACGAGCTTCGATGCAAAATGTGTCGGTTCACCATGTCGCTTGTGAATTGTCGGGTACGCTTTCGCGATGACAATGTTGATTTTCTTTTTCATTGCTGAATGTGATTTTGATTGTGTTTATCAGTTCACGCAATATGATGTCATCAGTCTTCGCTTCAACAGAAATTCACGCGTTGCACGGTCTTGCACCTTGTCGATGTCAATGTCATCGAGCGAAAGTTTCAACGTGATTTCTGTATCGCTGTCACTGCTTGCGGTGATAAACAGTTCAGGTTGCTTCAGCGTCTGACCGGTGCGCCGTGTGTGCCGGCGGTAGTCTTCAATCAACTGTTCGGTCGCTTCATCAAGTATCTGCGCTTGTTCGCACAGTTGCAGAAACTTTCGATGATTGCGTCTTGCAGCGAGAATGTTGATGATGCCACCGGCACACAAACACACTATCGAAATGATGTGAAGAAAGTTCATATTTGCGATTTGCCGTTGTTTTCGTTGTTGAGATAGTCAAACATATTCGGTGACTTCTGAATTACGTCAGGAAGCGCGAGAATTGCTTCAACGCGTTTTATTTCTTCATCTACCTTGCTTTCAAGTATCTTGCTTGTCTGCAAGTCCGTCTTGCGCTTGTGCTTGAAGTATTCGCGCTGATGCGCTCGCATCTTCCTGACAAGTTCAAAGAATTGTCGAGCATCCATGTGCTTCAGCGATTGTCACCACTGCCGCCCAACTTGCCGCGTTCAGCGCGTGAGCGTAGTTTGTAGATGTTCATCTGTGCGATTGCTTCAAGCGAGAAGTCCAAGTCGCGTGCAAGCGTTGCACAGTACCACAGCACGTCACCGATTTCGAGCGCGATTGCTTCTTTGCGTTCGTCATCGAAGCACTGATTGTTGTCGCGAATGACTTTCTTCACTTTGTCAGCAACTTCACCGGCTTCGCCACACATACCGAGTGCTGGATATATGATGCGCTTGTCTTCAGGATAGACAGCCGTCTTCAGTGCTTCTTTCTGATAGTCGTTCAATGTCATTTTCTTTGCTTTTTGAAAAGTATTATTGATTTGATGTTCATTTTTCACTGTTTGTGAACAGTTCGAGATAATCAGTGAGTACGGTCTGACCGACACCGCTGTTTATCCACTGACACGACTTCGGTTCTGAACAGATGCCGCCACGAAAGACACACTGCGGTACAAGATGCGGTGCAAGTGCCGGGTCTGCGATTGCCACACCCAACGCGATTTGTGTCATCACGTCACGCGTTTCTTTCGATGCTTTCGCGCACAGACGTTTGTGCGCCATGTTGATGAGTGCTTCAGCATTGCAGATGAAAGCGATGTCGGTCGGTGCGTAGCGGTCGAAGTATTTCGGCAACATATTGACACGCGCTTCTGCTACACTCAGACGGTCAATGTCAGGTGTCGTGATGCCGTCATCAATCTGTTGTGCGATTTCAGTACATTCAAGCGCGAAGTCTGCACCGCCACGGTCGATGCGCTTGCTGCGCTGAAAGAACTGCACGCCAACGTGACTTCTGACAAGTTGCGATGCGACAAACAAAGGTATGTCTGTCAGTTCGACCCAAAACATCTGCGTGCGTATGGGCGAATGTCCGTAACGATACGCTGTTTCAAGCGTCATGTGACTGTCGTGACCGGTCGTGAAGCCGTTAGCACGCTGCAACAGCGACACATCGGTCAGTTTCTTGACTTCTGCTTTCATTCTTCAGACAGTTTTGCTTTGAACACGTCAACGATGTTCGTTTCTGCGATTGATACGATTTCAAAGTCAGCCATTGTGCCTTTCATGCCGTCAAGAAAGTTTTCAAGCGCGTTGTTGAAGTCGCACGCCTGAACCATGATGACAGACACGTTGCGCTTTTCTGCTGCTGTCTTTTCATCGATAGTGATGAAAGCAACTTTGACCTGATACCAACGGTCTGCGTTTTCGTTCCAAAAGATTTCAGCGATTTTCGACTTTGCGACTGCTGAAACTGTGAACTCGCCACTGATGTACGGTTTCACTTCTTCGATGATGCGTGCTTCGGCTTCTGTGAAACTCAAAGCATCGACAAGATACGATTGTGTTACGCGCTTCAGTGTGCCGTTGTCTTGCATCTTGTCGAAGCGCACCGATGTTTTAATCCATTGTGCCATGATTAGTTTAATAATGATTTTTGACTTGCTCCGAAGAACTCTTCAGGGGTTTTGTCAATGATGTTTCTGATAATCTTCACGTCAGCATCAAGTGCTTTCAATGCTTCTGCTTTTGACGGTGCGTGCGTCAGCCACATTGCGAGATATGCGTTTGCTGCACCGATGATGCCGTTGATGTTGATTGCGCGATGTTCGCGAACAAACTTGTCTGTCGCGTTCTGCAACTTGTCGTTCAGCATGAACGCAAGTTGATTTTGGTCGGGTTGCTGTTTCATTGTTTTGATTGGTCTGAAATTTCCATTGCGAGCATTATCGCATAGTTAGCCATGTCGAGAAGTGTGTCAACTGCGCTTTCGCTGTTGACTTGTGCGACTGCATCGTTCAGAAGAAGTTGCTTCGCACGATTGTATTTGTCACCGATGCGCACGATGCCGGCAATCGCTCCGTGTTCAGCGAATGACTGACTGAAACTGTTGCCGTAGTCTGCGTTTTTGCGTCTGTATGTATCAGCCATTTCTTCAGTGATGCGCTTGAAGCGAAGCACATTCTGCGATGTTGACTGAATACGTTCTGTTGTTTCGTTCATATTGTCACTTGTTAGAAGTTGAAAGATGCACCGCCCACCGCGAATGTGCAAGCGGTGCATCAGACTTGGTCGTTGTCAGATTACTTCACGCTGTTCTTGCGATACGTCTTCATTAGTTTTTCGAGCTTCAGCGATGCTTTGCGTGCGCGTGTGCCGGCTGCTTTGTTGCCTTTGTTGACGTTCAGTTCTGCGTCTTTCTGAAACGCTGCGATTGTGGCGTTGATTTCAGCCACAAGACTTGTCATTTCTTCCATAGTCATTTCTGTTTTTGTGGTTTGTGAATTATTTTGTTGTTTATCTTCATCGTTGATTTCAGTATCAGCGATGTATTTTGCAAGTTCTGTCGCTTGTTCTTGTTCGTACTTCGCGAAGTCTGCTTTATCAAGTGTCGTATCACCGGCAAATTCTTTGACAAGCACATACAGCCGCTTCAGTTCTTTCGGATAAAGCGTGTTGCCGATGCTGTAACCAAGTATCGATGTCACTATTTTTTCTTGTGCTGCACAGTAACGTTGCAGTGCTGTCATCACGATACGACAAGCGTATGATGCACCGACAAGCAAGCGTGTGTGATATTCGATTTCACCGTACTTCGCTGTCAGATGTTCAACGACATACTTCTGTATGCCACCGAAGAAGTCTGAAAGCGTTTCTTGAAACATAATCATGTTTTCTGTTTCACTTGCACGCCACTTGTCGTTGATGATTTTGAAGCGTTCACGGTCGTACTCTCTGCGAAGATTTCTGATTTCACGACACAACGGCTTCGTTTCACGCAAGCGCATCAGTGTCGCATAATCAAGAATACTGTCTGCATAGTCCCAAGCGACTTCTGCGATGACATACGGCACATAAGTGATACTGAACTGCGCTTCTTCTGACAGTGTTTCGTGAAGCAACTTCTTGTCACGTTCTGCTTTTTCAGCGATAGCGCGAACGGCTGCTTCTTGCGCTGCTTGCTTTCTGCGCTGAAGTTCTTGCATCATCTGTTCGGGTGTCATCGCACGCTGCGGTGTCGGCATTGCGCTCGACCACTGCACGTTGTGAAGTTCACCAAGACTGATGCGCTTGCCGGTCGCATCAATGAATGTGCCGTACATTTTTTCAGTTTTCATCATTGCGTTGTAGTTTTTTAGCGATATGGGTTCATTTCGTCATCGTCTTCATCATCGCATTTGCCACCGTTGCATATCAGAAGCGCGAAGCCAAGCACGATGACTGCGATGAAAGCGAACAGCGCAAACATACCGTCTTTGATTTTGCGTATCATACAGGGTTCGCGAGGTAGTTTGCAAACTTCACTGCCTGATTGCGTGACGGAAACGGGCCATACATCTGACAGTGCGAAAAACGCACGCGCCAAAACTGCCACTTCGGTATTCTGCACTGCTCGACTTTGATGACGCACCAACGTAAGCCGTCAAACTCAGTCGACCAACATAACTGCGCACGCACACCGTTCGCAAGTGCGACTTCTGCATTGTCTTCCTGAAGAAGACGTTTGATTGATTTCTGTTTCATATCTGTGATGTTGATTGATGTTTCAGTCGTAGTCTTCTTCTGAAGCGTTGTCAAGTTCGATTTCGCCGGCTTCAAGACAAGCGTTGCAATAAACACGTTCAGTGTCTGTTTCTTGCCAATCTGCGTAGTTCATCGCTTCTTCAGCATCTTCTTCAGACTCCCAAGCGGTCACACCGTCAAGTTCAAGACGTTCACCGCATTTGTCGCAAATAACTTCGTAATATGTTACTTCTTTAATCATGTTGTTATTTCTGTGATGTGATTAGTTGTTAGATTTTAATTGTTATGTATGGCATACCGCCCGGAAAGCATTGCCACAGTTCGCGTTGCTTGATTGTGAACTCGACTGCTTCGATTGCAAGACCAAGACAGACAAGTTCATCGACTTTGTGATGAAAGTCAGTCCACTGTGTGGCGTTGTTGTCGATGCACAGATTGAGAAAAGTCCACCCGCTACCGCCTGAAGCGTGAAATTCTGTCGGTGTCTGCGACAGCATCGCGATGATGTCTTCTTTGTGAGCTTCGACTTTCTGCTTGTCGAAAGCGGCAGACATATTGACACCTTTCACGACAAACGTCTTGTCGTTTGCAAGACAGTCTATGAAGACTGCTTCGACATTTTCCGATGTCAGTCGCATCGGCTCTTTCTTTGTGATTGCTGTTGTCATTGTACTGTGTCGATTGGATGTTCAAGACCGTAGTTGATTGCTTCAGATGCGTATGCGACAAAGTTCAGTTCGCGTTCACGCTTTTCTTTTCGCGCCGTTCGCTTTGTGATGCTGCCGACAGACTGTTCAAGACGTTTCTTGCGCTTGTCGATGTCTGAAAGCAACCATTCGGCACATTCACGCGATATTTCGATGCGTATCAGGTCAAGACGATGCTTGTCGCGATATTCGTCTGAAGTCAGTGTCAGATGCTCACGCACTGCGTCAAGATTGTTGATTGATACTTTCTTCATATTCTTCTTTCGTGATTTCGTTGTTGTCGTTGTCGTAATAGTGTATGCCGTGACCGGGGCAACCGCGCTTGAAATAGTCGAAGTCAGGACATTCGTGTTCATCGCAAGCCGGCATCAGTACATGACCGAGCGCAAGATGTCGCTGAAGTTCTGCACGCACTTCTGCATCTGTCATTTTGCGACCGTCATCGTCAGTCATAAGACCTGACATTGAACGATGCTGATATTGCTTCAGAAAGCCGCGAATGTTGATTGCCATGTGTATCTTTTGAGTTGTCTTCTTCATTGTTCTGTTTTATTTGTCGGTTTTAGTGTCTGCGGTGCGATTTCCCGCGTTTCTTTGCGTCAGATGATAGTTTGCTTGTCTGCTTGCGCTGAAACGCGAGGAAAGACACCGTTTTGCTTTATCTTCGACTTTCACCCTGAAGCGTGATGATGTTGTACGTCTTGAAGCGGTCTGTCAATCGACCGAACTCATCGCTGAAGACTTCGAGAAGTTTCTTCTGCGTCAGGTTCGTAGTCAGATGTGCAAACTTGCTTTGGTCGGGCGAATACACTGACTGTTGCCATATTTCGTTGCGTGCGTGCAAGAAGTCACAGACGATTGTTCGCGTGTCGATACCGTAGAACGGTCTGTTTTCGACACCGATGTCATTCAGACAGACGTTGTGCGGTCTTCCCTCCCATGCTTTCGTGTCGGCTTCGTTGTAAGTGTAAAGGTCGATGTTGTTGTGCATCGTGAAGTAATTCGTCATCTGCGTGACTGATACATTCTGAAATGCGTTCGGATTGTTCGTTGCGCGAAGATATTCAGCGAAGATTTGCATCATCAGCGTCTTGCCGGTGCCGGCCTTTCCCATGATGAGCAAGTTCTTGTGCAACTTGTAGTCTTTATCAGCGAAGACTTCTTCAGCAAGCGCACAGTTGTTGAAGTAGTACAGCAAGAAGCGAAGCACTTTGCTGTTGTGTTCATCGACTTCGTATTTGCGATGTTGCGAAGCAAGACAGACGTTGTTCGCGATATACATCAGAAGTTGTGCGTGTGCCTGATAGACTGCTTCATTTGTCAGGTCATCGAATTTCTTCTTTGCCGTGCGCATACGCTGTGCGCACTTGTCGGCAACGAAATGTACTTTGTTCCAAGCTTCTTGTGCATCGCGCTTGCGCTTTGCTTCGACTTCTGCGATTTGTTCGTCAGTCAGACCGTCTTTGCGTGCTTGTATTTTTTCTTCTTCAGTCATAATTGCGTTGAAATATCAGTTCTTTGATTTGAAAGCATCAACTTCTTCTTCATAGTCATCGTCAGAAGTCGTTGTCGCTTGTGTTGCAGATTTTGCAACAGTTGAAGACTTCACTTGCGGCATTTCATCTTCCCAACGTGCCTGATACAGCCAAGTCGAAAGATTTGCGTATCGCGGTGCCCACCCTTCAGTGCGCTGCGCTTCTTCTGTGTAAGCAATCAGTCGTTCGAGTGCCGGCATCAGCAACGGCACGATTGAAGACCAATTTTTGTATTTGCGCTTGAACGCTTCAAGTTCTGTCTGAAGACCACGCTTGCGACCGGGGTACGCTTTGCGAAATTCTTCAAACAACTGTTCGAGCTTTGAAAATTCAGATTTCGCACAATGTTCTTTATTATCTATACTTCTTTTATTCTTATATTCTTCATATTTGTTGTCATCAGCGTTGTCGGGAGCGTTGTCACCACCGTTTTCAGCACCGTTGTCAAGAACGTTGTCAGGCGTAAGCGTAATGTCTTGATATTTATTAAAGTTACATATTGTTATGAGCGTTGTCCGCTTCGGCAATGTTTCACAGTCAATTTTTATCATTTCATCAGCTTCGAGCATCTGCAAAAATTTCAAGATTGTGCGTTCGGTCGGCTTGACAGTTTTGCCGTTGTCATCTTTATATTGCCAACGGTCGCGAAGAAAACGAACCGATGCAACCAACTGACCGCGCCTGATGACACACAGATTATTGCAAACATTTCGCTTGCTTGCATCGCGCCATTCAGCAAGCATCTGAATATCGAGCCACCACTTCAGGTATCGCGGCTGCTCCCATATCCAATGCTGCTGAATAGTCTGATATATTTTAATCCAACCTGCGGTCATCGCGATGCTGCTGTTTTAGAAAAGAAAGTCACACCACAGTTCGATGAACTGCACGCTTGCGTACAACGCTAATTCGCGGCTTTTGAAGGCGAGCCGAGAGCCGTTACTCGCGTCCGAGTACGATGATGCGTTGTACGCGTACGCATAGACGAGACCGCCACCCGCGTACGCGTAGTGATACGAGCGGCCAACGACACGGCAACAGCGAAGTTTATCGTCTTCGTCAAGACGATTGTATTCTTCTTCAGTGTAAAGCCACAGCCACGGATAGAAGCGCGTTTCGTCTTCATCGAATGTCGGTTTCCACCCTTCGTTGAGTGCTTCAGTGATGATGCGCAACTTGAAGTATGCTGTCAGGTCGGTCATTTCTTCGATGTTACCGTTCATCTGTTCTTCGTACAGTTGCCATTGACGAACATACAGATTGTCTTCACCGAGTTCGCGAACAGCATCAGCGAACGATTTGATGCGCGTCTGTGCGTCACGCATATCTTCGATGTGTTCTGCTTCAGTGACGTATGTGTCACCGTGCGCATCGAATTTCACGGCATACAGATGCGGTTCTTTTGTTGTATCGACCACGTCAACGATTGTGCCGGTGAAGCCGAACACTTTGACTTTATCGTCAACGTCAAAATTTCTTCTTTTCATTGTTAATCTTCTTTAGTTTGGGTAAGATTTCGTGTTGTATTATTCTTTTTGCGTTTACCGCACGCAAACTGCGTCTGATTAGTTTCTCATCAACGCTGTCGAGAAGAAGCGGCAGACAGCGCACCAATGAAGCCACAACGTTATTCGGCACTTCTTTCATCAGTATGGGTCTTTTGATACATCGACAGACACACCGCGTTTCGCTATCGTGACCGGCTTGCCGGTCTTCTGTTCGATGCGTTGCTTGAACTGCGCTGCATCGCTGTTGTCGTGCGACAGATGTATCAAGATGATGTTGTTGACTGTATCAAGATTTGAAGAAAGCAAGATGCGTTCTGTTGTCTTGATTTCCATGTGTGAATGAAGCAAGCGAGGTTTCATTGCTGCCGGTGTGATGCCGTTTTCGATGTTGTAGTCAAGAATTTCGTCAGAATAGTTTGCTTCAATCATTATGTGCGACAAGTTCTGTATTCTGTATTCAAGCATCATCGTGTCTGTGACAAACAGCATCTTTCCCATTTCTGCGTGTTCGATAACGAAACCGACACACGGCACATCATGCTCGACCGGCAAAGCGAAGACTTTGAATGTGCCGATGCGATAGCCGTGCATCGGTTCGATTTCTTTACAGAAGATGCGCTGCTTCAGTGTGTGCGCGTCAAAAACTTCTTTCAGCGCACACACACGAATTGCGCTTTTCAGATATTCCGCGATGAATTTCGCATGGTCACCGTGCTGATGTGTCACGATAGCACCGGCAATCTTGCCAATCTTGAAGTTCAGTGCTTTCTTGACTTCGATGAGCGGAAGACCACATTCGATGACAAGCGCACAGTCAGATGCTTCAAGAATGTAACTGTTGCCTGATGATGATGAGCCAAGAACTGTCAATTTCATCGTGAATTACTGCGTTGATGTGGGTTAATAGCCGGGCGTTTCTTCTTCAGTCTGCGACTGTGCCGTCTGCTGCGCGTCAGGTGCGCTTTTGGCTTGCTGTGTGACTTCGCCGGTTTCAGTGTCGATGACTTCTTCAAATTCAGTATCTGAAGCGTCAAGGTCGATTGTTTTCGCTTCTGCAAGTTGCAGTGTTTCGTCACGCGTCAGAAGTGCGTGCTGTGAAGCGTTGTCATCTGCTGCGATAGCGTTCTGCATCTTGATTGACAGATAGCCGTATTTCGACAGCACACGTCTGATGACGGTCTTCAGTGCCATGTCGTTGAAGTTGCCCTCCCAACCGACAGACTTCGACACTTCACCATTGTTCGCTTTCTTGATAAGGTCAGCGACTGTCGTTGCTTGCTTCACGCTTGGCGAATATCGCTTTGCGTACTTCGCCATTTCTTCGACAGACATGAACAGCGTCTTGCTGTAGCCGTTCAGAAGCTCGAAGTAACAGAAGTAACCGACAACTTTGTCTGATGTGCGCTTGCCGTCAAGTGCGATTTCGCCTGACAGACGGTTCACTGTGCGAAGTTCACCCTCATACACATAGTCTGCGTTGATTGTCTTGTACTGACCGGTGCGCATAGCGAGTTGAATGTAACCCTTGTAGCCGGGTATGAATGTCGGTGTCGGCACTTTGACCCACTGTGTGCGACCGTTCGCGTCTGTGACTTTCTTCGTGTTGTTATACACAACGATGTACGCGAAGCCGAGCGAACGACTGATTGGCAAGTCAAGCACGGCTGCTTTCAGTGCTTCAGTCACGATTTGATTGGGGTTGCACTTCTGAAGCGAAGCATCGCCATTGTAAAGGTCGATGATGCTTGCGATGAACAAGTCTTTGTTCTCTGCGAGTGCGTTCTGAAACTGTTCTTTCACGCTGTCTGCGTTCAGAACTGCTTTCAACTTTGCGAGACCGCCACCGGCTTGTGTGGTCTGCGCGATTTGATTGTTTTCAGCCATTTTCTTTGCGTTGTTAAATGGGTTTGTGAATACTGTTATTTGTTATGCTTCAACGCGAAGTTTTTCATCGCGTGAAACGATTAGGTTGACGATTTGCGACTTCATCGAAATGATGTCGTTGATGCTTTCTGCGTTGTCGATGAAGATTGGCGCACAGATGTCTTCAGACTTGCAGATTGCATTGATGATGTCAAGACCGGCTGTTATCTGTCCGGCATGATTGAGCGATGCGTAAGGCACACCGTTGATTGTCGCTTCGCACGTTTCGCTTTCTGCGCCATTGATAGCGACTTTCAGCCAACGAAAGCGAACGTACTTGAACAGGCCGTTAATGCGCTGTTCGATTGCTGCGCTGCGTGCTTTGCTGAACTCTGCGATGATGTATTCTTGGCGTTCAAGTTCTGCAAGTTCGATGTTCAGTGACTGCATTTCGCTTTCAAGTTCTTCGATGCGCTGTTGAATGTCTTTGACGTTCTTGCGTGATGCGAGCTTCGTGATGAGTTCTTCGATTGCTGCTGTCAGCATTGCGCGACCGGTCTTCAGTTCGCTTGTGTCTTCTGTTTTGACTGCTGCTGCGTCATATCGCTTCTGTGCTTCAGCAATCTGCTGTTCGATGTTCTTCAGTTCAGTATCTTCAGCGATTGCGACTGATGCGTCAGGCTTCTGAAGCGTAACGTTGTAGTCAGCCGATGCTTCGATGTCTGCGATTTGCTTCTTCAGTTCTTCGATGCACAGTTGTGCGTCTTCGATGCGCTTCTGATATATTGACTTGCGTTCGTTGTTGCGAAGACCACTTTCTTTGTTGCGTGCGATGCTTTCAGCGACACGCGCAAGACGTTTCTTGCGTTCTTCTTCAAAGTTCTGAAGCATCTGTGCTTCTTTCGCTTCGATGTCTGCGACTTCAAGCGGTCTGTGACAGGTCGGGCAAACAAATTCTTCTTCGTTGAACTGAAGTTGTTCTTCGCTGATTTGCTTCTGTCGTGCGCTCAGTTCGCGCCACTGTGCGATAAGTCGTTCACGATTGCCGTCACAGTCTTCGACTTCGCGCTGATTGTCTTCGACAGTCTTCTGCTGTGCCTGAATTTGAAACTTGATTGTTCTGATGCGCTGTTCAAGTTCTGTGCGCTTCTGCTGAACTGCGTAGTAGTCACACATCACGTCTGCTTCGATGCTGCTTCTGCGCTTGAACTGACTGTCGCGAAGACTGCTGATTTCGGTCGCGATTGCGCTGCGTGCGCTGTCTGTTGCGCGTGCTGCTTCGCTGATGTCATCGAGTTGCTTTTCTATCTGTGCGCGTGCTTCAGTCTTCTGCTTTAGTTCTTCTTCAAGCGAAGACCAATCTTCAGACTGTGCTTGTGCAAGGTCGCGCTTCTTTTCATCGATGCGACCGGGTTTGTCTATCAGTTCAGCATTGATGCGCTGCTTCTTTGCACCGATTTCTTTCTTGTATTCGACAAGTGTCTTGCCGGTGATTGTTTCAAGCAACTGTTCAAAGTCGCTGTTACCGGCTGCGACTTCAGCGTCTGTGATATTGCCGGCCATACGATGCAACATTGTCTTCTGCGCTTCTGCTTTCTGCGATGTGAACGCTGTCGGTGACGTGATGAACTTGAAGATGTTTTCGCTGCAAATTTCAGCGATGTGTGCTTCATATTCAGACTTTGTGCAAGGCACATCGTTGAAGAAGCGTTCTTCTTTGTTGCCGTTGAACTCTTTGTCAATCTTGCCGGCACGCTTCACCCACTTTTCTGTGAAGCATCGCTTCAGACGTATTTCTTGACCGTTGACAGTGATGATTGCACTGACTTCGTGCGGCAGTTGTGGAATGATGTTGCCGTCTGCATCGAGCGTCTTCAAGTCAAATTCTTTGCGGTCACTGCTGTCTTTGCCGAACAGAAGCCACGCGAAAGCATCGAAGACTGTCGTTTTGCCTGAACCGTTGCGACCGAAGATGTTCGTCACTGACTGATTGAACGTGACAGTCAGTTCACGCACACCCTTGAAGTTTATCAGGCGCATTTCTTTGATGATGATTTCTTTCATTGCGTTGTATTTTATTTCATTCTGCGCGTTACGCAATAAGTTGCTGCTTGTGATGCGAGTTCGTCACGCGATGCTGTGCGGTTCTGAAGTTTCCACGCTTCGATTTCTTCGCGCTTGAAGAACAGCGCACCGTTCTGTTTGTAACTTGGAATTACTTGGTCGTTAGCCATGTGTCGCACGCGACTTTCACTGACACCGAGGTCAAGCGCGAGGTCTGCAACCGACCAAACTGATTTCATATACGTTCTGACTGTCTGCTTGATTTCAGCAAACATCGCTTTCAGTTCATCATTCATTTCTTGTCTGCTTTGCGAGCTTCGCGAAGTTCTTCAAGCGATGCGCGAAGCATCAGTTTATAACCGACATAAGCCATTGCACTGAACAGCGCGACAAAGATGAAGTCTGTCTGCTGTATCATACAGCGTATTGCATAGGATACACCGAAAAGTATCACACAGCACGAAAAGATGACTTGCGCCCACAGATAAGCACGCACTGTTTTGTAAAAGATTTTGTCGATAGTCGCTTCTTTCATAGTTCTTCTTCGTTTGCGTCATCGAAATGACCGGGTGAAAATAATTTGTCTTCAGGCATCTGATAGTGTGCTGCAAGTAGTGCCATAGATGCTTTGTTCGGCTTCTGCTTACCTGACACCCACGCTCTTGCAGTCGCGACAGATGCACGACCGGCTGCTGCCATTTCTGCAAGTTGCGCTTGTGCCGGTGTAAGTGCTTCAAGCGCATCGTCATAGCGCACGTCAAGCGGTTTCTTTCTGTTTTTTGTCATGTATCTGATGTTTGTGTGTGGGCGATGCGCTGCGACACCGCCCACGCGGTTCGATTTAGATGTTTGTGAGATACTTGTTGAACCGTATCGACTCGCGAAGCACTTCGTTTATATGCACAGCGCGTTGTGTCAGTGCGAAGACTGTTTCAGCGATGTTGTCTGCACCGTGAAGTGCCTTATCAGTAAGACCGAAGCCAAGAAGCGTTGCGAAGTTCTTGATGTTGCGCTTGATAGCACGTTCTTTCAGCATCAGTGTTTCGTATGCCAATTCATACCGTGCATAGTCGTTGTCATCAGCGACTTCACGTTCAACACCGTTGATGACTTGAACTGTGAACTTCATTGAATACTGCGCTTCGTTGCGTTCTTTCAGTGCTTGCAGATACTCGCTTTTCAGTTGGTCGAGTTCGTAAGCTTGTTCGATGATAGTTTTCATATTGCGTTGAAATTTGTTGTCTGTTAAACACTAATTTTGTATCTTTGCACGCTAACTTTTGTTAGCGTTGCACTCACTTTCGTGATTGACTCTGCAAAGATAAACACTTTTGTTGGTTCTCACAAATTATTTTGATGATTTCCCAACAAAAAAATTGCCAAATTCTTTACCGCGTTAATTATCAGTGACTTATGAAAGGACAAAAAATTAAAGAAATTTTACGCAACGAGGGCTTCACGCTGTCTGAAGTCGCTTCTCTGCTCGGTTTTGATAACGACCAACGACTGCACAGCGCATTGAAGTCAGACGATGTGAAAAGCGGCCTGATTGAAGATATAGCACGCGTCACCAACAAAAGTGTTGGTTTCTTTTACGGTCTACCGGTCTGCATCAACGACCACGGAATACTTGACAGCGACAATGCAACGTACAACGAAACCGAAATTTCTGTGCGTTTCATCGGTCTGCTTGAAAAGAAAGATGAACAGATTGACCGCCTGATTGGTCTGCTTGAAAGAAAATAACTGATATGAAAGTAAATGTTCAAGACTTCACCGCACGCTTCTGCGGTAGCGGTGAATACCGTCACGGTGTTTATGTGCCTGAAGACGTGCGTCTGCTTCTGATGCAATGTTCGCTGTCAGGTGATGAGTTCTGCGAAGTGTCTGATAACATCTTCGATGTGATTGAAGATGCGAAACGCACTGATGAACTGCGCACGATGCAGTATAACAACATCAGCGAGCTTCGTCTTGCCGGTATGAAAGCCGAAAGTGATGATGATGATGACAGTGCGATTGAATTGTATGCCGAAGCAATCGAAATGGGCGAAGCATCACAGTTTGACTTGCTGCACGCGTATCGTCACGCATACGACCGCATCATCATATTATTGTCACGCACGCGTGCGTATGCGCGTGAAGCATCTTATATCGAACGTCTGCTGAAGCATCAACTTCAGGATGCCGACCGTGAGCGTCTGACTGCGCGACTTGAAAAGACTTTGACAAAACTTAATAGATTACAGAAATGAAGAAATTACTGATGTGTTTGTTTGCCGCATTGTGTCTGACTGCGTGCGGTGACGATGATGAACCGAAGATTGAAGACAAACTTGATGCAGAAGCCGCAAGTATCGCTGCGCATCTGAACGGAACGTTTGAAGCATCATGGGAGTCGTTAGGCTCGACACAGCATGAAGAATTTGTGTTCACGCCATACGCGAAGCCACAGAAGACCGACATTACCATTCCGGGCGAATACGTCAACATCGACAAGACTGTCACTATCTTCGGCAGTTGTGTTCAAACGACATACTACAACGACCACTTGCTTGAAGTGTCGAAGAACTATCTTTACACGGTCACAGTGCCGTACACCGGTGCGACACCACGACTGACAGTTTACACACATACAGACGGCTTCATTTACGGCAATTACAGTGTTTACGACTTGCGCAACGTCACGTCTTCAGCATTTGAAATGTCGTATGACGGTAGTTACAGAAACTTTGTGAAGCGATGAGCAAGACACGCAATTACAGTCAAGACACACTTGATGTCATGGAGCGTTTCTTCGTTGCGCTTGAAGCGTGCAAAGAAAGCAAGGTCATCAATACAGTTGCTGAATACTGCGAACAGAACAACATCGCGTCTGATGCGCTGTATCGTCAACGTAAGCATCGCGAAAAGGGTTTGTTTGAAATAGGGTGGGCGGTGCCTCTGATACGCTCTTGCGGTGTGTCTGCGCGTTGGCTTCTGACAGGTGTCGGCTCGATGTTCGCCCAATAAACGACAACAGCGTGACGATTGATTTCGCCACGCTGTTTTGTCTTCTGTCTGATGTGTCAGTCTTCTTTCTGTTCTGTGCTGTTGTCTGTGCTGAATACGTCAGGAATACGCGACACAGCCGCTTGCTTGTTCTTGTCAAGCACTTTCGCGTATATCTGTGTCGTTGTCAGTTCACGATGTCCCAAAAGTTTTGAAACTGTGTATATGTCTGTGCCGAGATCAAGCATCAGAACTGCGAATGTGTGTCGACCACAGTGAAACGTGATGTTCTTGTCGATGCCGGCACGCAAGCACCACACCCTGATTGATTGATTTGTGTCACCGGGGTAGCGAATGTCACCAAAGACATGGTCTGTCGATTTGCCACGCGGTGTGTCGATGAGTGCTGCTGCTTGCGGACTGATGTCAAGATACTCCTGACCGCCGGTTTTTTTCTGCTTGAAGACAAGTCGCACATAATCGCCTTGTCGCTGAACTTCGCCCCACGTCAATTTGATGATGTCGCTTCTGCGCAAGCCGGTCAGACACGAAAACAGAAACGCACGCTTGATTTCAGGAAAGTCACAGTCTGCTGCTGCAAGTTTGCGCACTTCTTCAAGCGTCAAGTATTGACGAGTGCCTTCTTCGGCTTTGAAGCCGGTGATGCCGCGAATTGGGTTGTGAGCGATGATGCGGTCTTCATACGCTTGATTTAGACAAGCGCGAAGTTTGTTGAAGTATGACTGCTTCGAGTTCTGCGACAACGGTCGCTTGTCTTTGCGCTTTCGCTTGTCTGTCGAAAATGCTTCTGCTTTCGTATCAAGATAGTTTCTGAAGCCTTCAACCCATTGTGGCGTGATGTCTGCGAATGTAATGTTGTGTCGCGGTTCGTACTTTTCAAGATGCTTCAGACACGACAGCCAATTTCCCCAATTACCGTGACTTTCTTTGCCACGTCTTTTTTCAGTCATTGCGCGATAATAGTCGAAGAACAGCGTCTGTTCGGCATAACTGTCTTTGAAGCCAAATTCGCCATTCTGAATTTCGACCATTCGCTGTGCTTTGATTGACTGTGCAAGTTGAAGCGTTGCACGGTTCTTGTCGCGGTCTTCTTTCGTGCGTTCCGGCACAAGATACAGTTTCAGATATTCATTCGTGCGCTTGTTGTTTCGGCAGATGTCAAGGTATAGCGCGATAAGACCATTGGCACGCTTTCGTTGTCGTAGATAGACAAATTCTTTAGTTACTTTCTTCATTGCGTTGCGGTGAATTTTGTTGCGTTTGGTGCGCGTCAGATTTTACGCACCAAAAACGCACCACAAAGATAGCATATATTTAGCACATAGACGCACACTCGCGCAACTTTTGTTATTTGCGCGTTTATTCATATCTGACTGATATACTTGTTATTTAAGTGCTCTCACGTGCTATCTGCGTGCGTTTTTATTTGCAGGCAAAATCGGCTCTTACTTTCCGATGCAGAAGCGGGAGAAGATGGTTTGAAGGAGGTCGGCGGTGGTGATTTGGCCGGTGATTTCCGATAGGTGGGAAATGGCTTGCCTTACGTCCATGGCTATTAGGTCGGCCATGGTGCCTTGGGTGAGTTGGGCAGTGGCTCTCTCCAGGTCTTCTGCGGCTGCCTTGAGGGCTTTGTAATGACGTGCATTGCTTATCACTATGTCGCGGCTCTCTGATGTAGATGCTGCCTTTTGGGCTATGGCTTGTTTTAGTTTCTTTATACTTTCAGGATCAGTGCTGCTTATGGCTATTGTTTCGGTGCGGTTTCCATTTTGCTGCGATCCGTTGTTATGGACGAGCTTATTCAGAAGGTCTGTTTTGTACTCTTGGTTGTCGGTTATGATATCGGTCTTGGTGAAGACCGTGATGATTGGGGTATCATCGGCGATTTTTACTCCTATTTGTTGGAGGATATGCTCTTTTGCAGGCACTTCCTTAAATTGCGGATCGGATATGTCTTCAAGCCATAAAATGACGGCGGCCTGAGCGATGCGACTGCGTGCCCGCCGGATGCCTTGGAGTTCGATGGTTTCGTCTGTGTGGTGCAGCCCGGCTGTGTCGCTGAATCGAAAACGAATTCCGTTGATTTCCGTTGTGGTTTCTATGATGTCTCTTGTGGTGCCCGGAATGTCGGATACGATGGCAAGCTCGTCTTCTGCGATTGCGTTGAGCAGTGTGGATTTGCCGGCGTTGGGTCTACCGGCAATCACTACGGGTACTCCTTCTTTAAACATTCTGCCTTCTCGGAACGAGTCGGCAAGACTGCACACCACGTCTCGTGCCTGCATGCACAGCCCAAGCAAGGCTTCGCGATTGGCGAATTCCACGTCTTCTTCCGAGAAATCGAGTTCGAGTTCAAGCATTGCGGCGAAGTCAATCATTTTTTGACGGATCTCTTCCAACCGGGAAGAAAACAGGCCTGAAGTCTGTGAGATGGCGAGCCGATGTGCAGCTTTTGAATCCGCGGCAATAAGGTCGGCGATTCCTTCGGCCTGAGCAAGGTCAAGGCGTCCGTTGATGAATGCTCTTCGCGTGAATTCTCCCGCCTGGGCCGCTGTAGCTCCGGCATCAATAAGCCGATGGATTACAGTCTGCTGAAGCCAACGTCCTCCATGGATGGAAAATTCCACCACATCTTCGCCGGTAAATGAGTGCGGGGCAATGAATACCGTGGCGAGCGCTTGGTCAAGAACACTGCCGTCTTCATTTACTATGTTTCCGAGATGGGCCGTATGTGAGGCTACATTCTTAAGCGAAACGCCTTTCCATACGGAATCGGCAATACCAAGGGCATTAGGGCCCGATATTCTCACCACAGCTATTCCGCCCTCTCCGGGCGCGGTGGCAATGGCTGCTATCGTGGGGGTTGAGTCTATTATCTGTCCCATTCCTTAAACGAGGCTGTTTTTTCTATTTTGATTTCTATCTCATCGGGGAGATTCGGGAAGAAGTCGAAGCCGGTTAGTTCTTCGAGTTCGTCTACCGTCAACACGTATTGCTGCATATTTCCGGGGCTTGACATATTGGGGTAGACAAAAGCGATGGTCCGCGGCGGGTCCGCGTAGGGTGCACAGAAGGCTTTGAAGAATGCCGAAGGCACCCGGATCTTGTCGGCACCAATGGTTTTGGTGTCGGTGGGTTCGTAAACAGGGCCGGCTACGATCACTATGGCTGAGTCTCGTTGTGCCCAGCGGCGTTCCCGCTTCTCCAAAGTCTGCCATGCTCCTCTGTTGAGGGCTCCGTTTTGAGGGCATATGTTGGCAAGCACAAAGCAGTCGGACATTGCCTGTTCGCTCCATTTCTGGTCTGCTGCCGGGCAGAGGTGCCCGCGGTCATATCCGGAATTTTTATAGCTTTCGGAAGCCGGACATCCCTTCAGGCTTTCGTCTTGCCAGAATACGTTCGAACGGCTCACGGGGCCGTCGGTCTCCGAGCCAAGCAATTCCCATCCCACCCAGTTGGGCGTATGATTCTCGGGATTGAACGATAGCCGGAATCCGGTATAGGTTTTAGGCAGGGATGGAACCGAGGGAGGGATATCCACTCTGTCGAGATCCTCATAATGCCGGTAATCGCTCCCGGTGGCGGGAATCTCGCCGACATTGGTCGCATTGTCATGTCCGCTGTCAAGGGCACGCACGGCGCAACATGTCACGATTGCTATGACTACGAGTGCTATGAAGGTCTTTTTCATGTCTGTTTGTTATGTGCTTGGCGGTAGATTTCGTACAAAAATACAAAAAAATCACGGTACAATGTGTCTTGTTTGACCAAATTTCTTAAATTTGCAAAAAATTATTCAATACCATGACAGTAACAGATCGATTTCTGAAATTCGTGACCTTTGATACGCAAAGCGACGAACTGACAAATATGACTCCCTCCACTCCGGGTCAGATGGTTTTTGCCAAATATCTGAAGGAAGAGTTGGAGAAAATGGGCCTTTCGGAGATAACCCTTGATGACAACGGCTATCTGATGGCCACACTTCCTTCCAACAACGACAAGGATCTGCTGCCCACTGTAGGATTCATCGCCCATCTCGACACTGCGCCCGACATGAGCGGCAAGCACGTGAATCCCCGCATAGTCAAAAACTATGACGGCAAGGATATCGTGCTCAATGAGCAGCAGCAGATCGTGTTGAGCCCCTCGGAATTCCCCGAGATGCTCAACTATCTCGGTCAGGACCTTATCGTCACCGACGGCACTACCCTGCTGGGTGCCGATGATAAAGCGGGCATTGCCGAAATCATCTCCGCAGTGGCATATCTTCAGGAGCATCCCGAAATCAAACACGGCAAAATCCGCATTGCCTTTAACCCCGATGAAGAAATCGGCAAAGGTGCCCACAAATTCAACGTGGAGCAATTCGGAGCCGATTTTGCCTATACGATGGACGGCGGCACCATAGGCCAGCTTGAGTTTGAAAATTTCAACGCCGCAGCCGCCAAGATCACCATCAAGGGCCGAAACGTGCATCCCGGCACCGCCAAACATAAGATGATCAACTCCATTCGTGTGGCCAACCAATTCGCTGCCATGCTTCCCCGCTGGGAGACTCCCGAGCACACCGAAGGATACGAAGGCTTCTATCATCTGGTGGGCATCAACGGCACCGTAGAGGAGACATCCCTTACCTACATCATCCGCGACCATGACCGCGCCCGCTTTGAGAGCCGCAAGAAGGAAATCGAGCATCTCGTACGCAAGACCAACGAGGAATATCCCGGATGCTGCAGCGTTGAGATCACCGACCAATATTACAATATGCGCGAAAAGATCGAGCCCGTGATGCACATTATCACACTGGCCGAGGAGGCTATGCGCGAAGCAGGAGTGGAGCCCCTTGTGGATCCCATCCGCGGCGGTACGGACGGTGCTCAGCTCTCATTCAAAGGTCTGCCGTGTCCCAACATCTTTGCCGGAGGAGAAAACTTCCACGGCCGTTATGAATACGTACCCATCCCCTCTATGGAAAAAGCCATGGAAGTGATCGTAAACATATGTAAACTCATCGCTTCCAAGTGAGCACGAAGCTTCTCACCGAACGCGAACTTATAGTAATCACAGGGCCGACTGCCTCCGGGAAGTCGGCTCTGGCTATTGAGATGGCCCAACGGCTTGATACGGAGATTATTTCGGCCGACAGCCGCCAGATCTACCGCGATATCCCCATTGCCACCGCCCAGCCATCGGCAGCAGATTTGGCTCTGGTGCGTCATCACCTTATCGGCAGCCATCCTCTTGAGGCATATTTCAGCGCTTCCGAATTCGAACAGACTGCCCTTCGGATATGCGGGGAGCTTTGGCGGCAGGGACGCACCCCTATCGTATGCGGTGGCTCGATGATGTATGTCGACGCTCTTTGCTACGGTTTGGACGATATTCCCACCGTAAGCCAAAGGGTACGCTCCGAGCTGCAGGCGCTCCACCTTCGGCTTGGCGACGAATGGCTGCTATCGGAACTTCGCACACTCGATCCGGAATATTACGAACGTGTGGATCGAAGGAATCTTAAACGAGTGTTTCACGCCGTGGAAATAAGTATGGAAGCGGGAGCACCCTATTCATCTTTTCTAACAGGCACCCGGCGCGATCGGCCGTTTAAGATCCGCCGACACGAAATAAACCTTGACAGACAGGAGTTGTTCGCCCGCATTAACAGCCGCGTGGTGACGATGGTGGAAAGCGGATTGGTGGAGGAAGTGAAGAGAGTGGCCCATAAACGTCATCTCAATTCCATGAACACTGTAGGAGTAAAGGAGATTCTGGACCATCTTGATGGCAAAATGAGTCTGGAGGAGGCAATAGCCAGAATCCAGAAAAACACCCGTGTCTTTGCCAAGAAACAACTCACATGGCTAAAAAAATCAGGTCTCGGACACTCCGAAACCTGATCTGATTCATTTTGTAAAAAGGTTACGTATGCGGCAGCTGCCTCCTTCTTATTGGAAGGATCGGGACGTATATAGTCAGAAAATATATCCCACACTAAACACCCACTCCTTGTTGCGGCCGCCGAGTTCAGCTGGTTTCCAAGCTTTCAGACACCCGGCCAGATAATGTATGCCGAAGTTGTAATGCTGCCTGATCGTAAGGCCCGTGCCCATCTTAAAGCCGAAATCGAAAGCCTTGGTCTTTGCCGTGGCCACTCCGGCAAGCAGATGACCTTCACTGATGATCTGGGTAGGATAAATGGCTTTGTCGCTGAAAGTGTTTTTCAGGGAAAACTGCAGATACGGACCCAGTTCGCAGTTCCATCTCACATCGTCGGATACGTTGAGGTGCACAGCCGCCAGAATAGGAATTGTGAAATTGTAGGAACGTCCGTGACCAAACTGAGTGATCTGCACCAATTCATTGTCGGCATCCACGGCGGAGTAGGCATAAGCATAGTTTCCGCTTCGCGATTCATAGAAGAATCCGGGCTGTATGGAGATCCAGTCGCGGAAATTTATATCCACAGTGGCTCCGGCGTCGATACCCGTGCCCCACGAATTGGAGTTCCATTCCTTAAACACGTCTTTGGCCAGAGTGCGATTGGAGGTGTTGATACCGAAATGCACGCCGATATTGAACGTTTCGTCCGGCTTCTCCGTAGAGAAGAAATCGGCCGCATGAGAGCAAAGAATGGAGCATGCCGCCACCGATAGAGAGAAAAAGAGTTTGGATATATACTTCATATTATCTTGTTTAATAAAACATTATACGAGGATGCCCGAAAAAACGCAGGGCGGAGCACACAAAATTAAACAAAATCTTTGAAAAAGACGGCGGAATTATCTAATTTTGCGGCGAAATAACATATTAATGGGGAGCAAAATCATCTTTTCCCCTTTCAACAACAACTAATAACCGGAAAAACATCGTCATTAAGTAATGGCAAAGCACAAGTATGACAGTCTGATGCACAACGCACAGGACTATTTGATGATTATAGTAGGTCTGATTCTCTACGCCATCGGATTTACGATCTTTATTCTTCCCCACAACATCGTGATCGGAGGTATGGCCGGTCTTGGCACGCTGGTTTATTTCGCCACCAATCGCCTTATCCCTGTAGCCGTTACAATGTACGGTGTCAATATCCTTCTCATCCTTGCCGGATGGAGAGTGTTGGGCAGAGCCTTCACCATGCGTACCATCTTCGGAGCCACCGGCATCTCCATCTTCATCGGTCTGATTGAAGGATATTTCACAAGTCATCCCCCGTTGCTTGCCGACACGGCAATGAGTATCATACTCGGAGCCATACTCTGCGGCCTTGGCATCGGCACGATTTATATTCACAACGGCACGTCCGGTGGCACCGACATCGTAGCCGCCATGGTCACAAAGGTATCCAACGTAAGTGTGGGCCGAATCATGATGATCTTCGACATGAGCATCGTGGCAGGTATCTTTTTTACTCCCTTCGACGGCAACCTTGAAGAACGCTTCCAGGTGATGGTGCCCCGCATCATTTACGGTCTGGTGATTATCTTCATCTACTCCAACATCACCGACATGCTCATCAACACCAACCGTCAGGCCACCCAATTCATGATCTTCTCCACCAAATGGAAGGAAATCGCCGACCGTATCAATACGCAGGCGCATCGCGGAGTGACCGTGCTCGACGGCGAAGGATGGTATACCAAATCCAACGTAAAAATCCTCCTTGTATGGTGCAGAAAAATAGAATCCGTCACAATCTTCCGTATCATCAAAAGCATTGACCCCGATGCATTCGTATCGCAGGGTGCTGTCAACGGAGTATATGGCCGAGGATTCGACAAGGTGAAAATCAAAATGAAAAATAAAGAAGTGCCAAATCCGCAGGAAGAACCGGATGAGCAATAATCCTTTATTAAAAAAATGTTAAATTTATGCAAAAGGTGTGAAAAATTAAAAAAAATTTCACACCTTTGCATTTTAGAGCCCGGCTCATAAAAAATTCAACTTTAGGGGTCCGCTCCATCAATCATACACTAATACCTGAGACTATATAACTAACCCAACATCATACCCATATGAAGAGACTACTCTTTCTTGCCTCTGCAGTAAGCGTCTGTGCCGCATCGGCATGGGCCGACTATGTATGCACAGGCCAAGTTATCGATGAAAATGGCGAACCTTTGATCGGCGCCACCGTCTCCGTGCCCGGCACGCATCTTGGCGTAGCCGCAGACATTGACGGACGTTTCTCACTAAAAGTCCCCGACAGGACCAAAGAACTGCGTATCGACTACGTAGGCTACAACCCCTTGACCCTGGCCGCAGGCAAAAACGTGGGCGTAGTCACACTCAAGCCCAATTCCACAATGCTTCAGGACGTGGTGGTGACCCAATCCATCGCCCGCACCCGCGAGACTCCTATCGCAATGTCGGAAATCACCGCAGGCGAAATCGAAGCCAAACTCGGCAACAAGGAATTTCCCGAAGTGCTGAAGACTACTCCCGGTGTCTGGGCTACCCCTGAAGGCGGCGGCTACGGCGACGCCAAGATCAACATGCGCGGCTTCAAGGCTCCCAACGTGGCTGTGCTTATCAACGGTATCCCGATGAACGACATGGAATGGGGCGGCATCTACTGGAGCAACTTCGCAGGCCTGAGCGCCGTGACTTCATCCATGCAGACTCAGCGCGGTCTGGGAGCTGCCATCATCTCATCACCCTCCATCGGGGGCACAATCAATATCACCACCAAGGGACTCGACTCCAAAAAAGGCGGATCCATCTGGTACGGTATGGGCAACGACGGGCTCAACGACATAGGTTTCAGCCTCTCCACAGGCCTTATGAAAAACGGCTGGGCAATCACAGTGCTCGGCTCACGCAAATGGGGCGACGGCTACATTCAGGGCACTGAATTCGAAGCCTGGAACTATTTCGTAAACATCTCCAAAAAGATCGGCTCAAACCATCAGCTTTCACTCACCGCCTTCGGTGCTCCCCAATGGCACAATCAGCGCAACACGTACTACAGCACCCTCGACATCATGGGATGGCAGGAAGCCAAAAACTATATGGACGGTGAAAGCATGTACCGATACAATGCCAACTACGGTTTCGACAACGAAGGCCAGCGTCGCACTTCCTATCGCAACCAATATCACAAACCAGTGATCTCGCTCAACCACATCTGGCAGATCAACGAGAAATCCTCTCTTTCATCCGCTCTCTACGTGTCGTTGGCAAGCGGTGGCGGCTACAGCGGACAAGGACGCACATCCGATTGGCGCAACAAATGGAGAGGCTCCTACAACGGCCAGCTACTCTGGGACTTCCGCAATCCGGACGGCACATTTAACTATGGCGGAATCCAGGACGTGAACGCCGCTTCTCTCACAGGCTCCCAGATGGCTATGGCCCAGAGCATCAACAACCACCAATGGTACGGTCTGGTATCAACCTACAAAAATGAAGTGCTTCCCAACCGCCTTACCCTCACCGGCGGTATCGACATCCGCTACTACGTAGGCGATCACCGCACCGAACTTATCGACCTCTACGGAGGCAAATACTTCATGGACGACTCTGACCGTACAAACGTTAAACCTGAAAACAACGCCGCAGCCGCCAATCCCTGGTGGAAATATCAGAAACTCGGTGTAGGTGACGTAGTTTACCGCAATTATATCGGCAACACGCATCAGGAAGGCATCTATGGTCAGGCAGAATACAAACTCCTCGACGGAGCAATCACCACACTGCTCGCCGGATCTCTCAACGTGACCGGATACCGCAAAATCGACAAGTTCTACTACGACAAGGAACACGGCACCACTCCCTGGAAATCATACCTCGGCGGTACAATCAAAGGCGGTGCCAACTGGAACATTGATCGCCACAACAACATCTTCATCAACGGCGGCTACATATCCAAGGCTCCCTTCTTCTCCCGCGGCGTATTCCTTAGCCCCGAGACAAGCAACGCCATCAACCCTAAATCAAAGAACGAAAAAATCGGCTCCATCGAAATCGGCTACGGTTTCCACTCACCCAAGTTCTCTCTTGAACTCAACGGATACTTCACCAAATGGATGGACCGCTGCGATCGCGACACTCAGAAACGCGGCGAAATGAGCAACGGCGACTACTACACCCTCAACCTTGAAAACGTTAGCGCCCAGCACATGGGAGTTGAACTCAACTTCACATACGAGCCCGTAAGATGGATGGAGATCAACGGTATGGTATCCATGGGCAACTGGGAATGGTGCAACAACCCCAAAGGCTACTACTACAACGAGCAGGGACAGCCTCTGGCCGACCTCAAGGGCACTCTCGCTTCAAGCGTTGGCGCCGCCGACCATGCCTGGGGCATCATCGAGCAGAAAGGCCACAAAGTGCTCGGTTCGGCTCAAACCACAGGTGCTCTCGGAATCGAATTCAAACCTTTCAAAGGATTCCGTATCGGAGCCGACTGGACCTTCAGCGCCCGCAACTACGCCGACTACTATCTGGATGCTTCCGCCCTCAGCGTAAACAGCACCCTTACCCTCGCCGAACCCTGGGAGATTCCATGGGGCAATGAATTTGACCTCAACTGCAGCTACAAATTCAAACTCGGCGGCCTTGACGCCACAATCTACGGCAACGTTTACAACCTCTTCAACTACTACTACGTCAAAGACGCCCAGACTCCCTATAGCGTGAACGGCACCTGGAGCAACGCCACTTATGCAATCTACTCCTTCGGCCGCACATTCTCCCTGCGTCTGAAAGTTAACTTCTAAGAGGTCAATCTAATTAAAAATCACAATGAAAACAATAAAGAAACACTTACTTATCGGTACGGGCGTGCTCCTCGCAGCCACTTCCTGCAGTGAAAACGCATGGAACGATCATCTCGACGGTTTTGAGACTCCCGCCATCGGTGCCGGCACGGTGACCACCGACTACGTGCTCACTCCGGCCGACTACAAGACCATTGCCTCTCTCGACGCCAACAAGGCAATCGCCGAAGAGAAAGGCCTCACCGAAGAACTCGCCGCCATCGGCACCAACGGATGTTTCGCCACTGAAGAAGAAGCACAATACTTTGTGCCCGCCCTTCTTGAGACAACCAATAAGGGACTCCCCTACTACGCCTACGACAATGGCAGCAACGTGAATGTGGGAGTCGACGTGAGCGCGGACCTTCCCGAGGTAGTGAGAAACTTCAACGCTTCTCCCCTATACTATAAGGTGACCGACGAAGACTACGCCGGAGTATGGGGAAGCGCCACAGATTATGAGGAAGCCTTCTCTCCTTCCCATCCCGCCGCCGGCAGCCTCCCCGCCATCCTCGGCAACAATCTTACAGCCAAGGCTGGTCAATACGCCGTGGTTTCCTACAACTACACCACCACTGAGCCCGGCAGCGGCGACACTCCCTCCACTCCCGTAAAGAAATGGGAAGAGACTGCCATTGCAGGCACCGCCACCTCCGGTGATGTTGAAATCAACGGCTACGTCACCGCCATCAATTCCCGCGGATTCATCGTCACAGACAAGTCCGGCTCCATCCTTTGCTATCAGTCAAGCGGTTTTGACCTTAACAGCGTCCAGATAGCCGACAAGGTGACCGTATCAGGCACTGTAAGCACCTACAACCAAGGCTACCAGATTGCCATCACTTCCGACAGCTACACCGTGGAAGGCTCCGGAGAATACACTTATCCCCAGCCCAAAGTGGTAACCGGTCCAGACATGGACGCAGCCATAGCTTCCTCCGACAATTTCCATCCCCAGTATGTATCCTTCACCGGTAAAGTCTCCATCTCCGGCAATTACTACAATATTACCGTAGACGGTGCACAGACTGCCATCGGCTCTCTCTACATGACCCCGGACTTCATCAAATCCCAGCTTGAAAACGGTGGCACTTACACCTTCACAGGCTACTATATGGCCATCTCCGGCGGAAAATACTACAATCTTACCTGCACCGCAGTGTCCGCTCCCGGCAAACGTGCAGTGCGCCGTGCAGCTCCCGCAGCCGCTCAGGAAGAACTGGCGGTATACCGCTACGATGGTTCCACCTGGACTGCCGTCAACGACCTGATCATTCTTCAGCCCGATGCCTACAAGGGTGTGCTCGGTCTTAGCTACGCCAACCTTTCCGGTTCACAACCCGACCAGTATCTGCCCGTTTATCTCAAGCAGAGCTTCCCCTACGCTCAGGAAGGAGACGCCAAGACAATGGTATACTACTACTATACCTCCAACGGCTCTTTCTATCAGGCACGTCAGTACGTACTCACCGACGGCACCTGGACCCCTGCTCTGGGACGCACTTCACTCAAGTATACCCGCAACGACGACAAGTGGGCCTACAACCCCTCGGTGGAAATCACCCTCCCCTATTCACGCAATACGGATCCCAGCTATACATATTATATGGCCTGCGTAAACTGGGTGCTCGACAACATCGTGAAGCCCGAAAATCCCGCGGCTACTCTTACCACTGCCACTCCTCTTATCGACTATCGCGGCAACGCTGAGTTCTACTCAGGCGCATCCGCTTATTACGGCAACGTCGACGTTCGCGCATCCACCGCTCTCAACAACTGCCCCGACGGTTATTATGACGGCCTGACCGACGCTGAAATCACAGCCCTCGTCAAGAAGCGTTTCTGCCTTGAGACAATGCGCGGCGCCATCGAGCAGATCCATGCTGATATGAAACCCGTGGAAGGTATGGACGTGACTGTAACCGTCAAGTTTACAGCCTATGCCCCCGCCACAAGCGTTGAAACCTTGGTTTACACCGTAGTCGGTCCCGGCAAGTTCAAATACAAGAGCTGCACCTGGTACACAAACGGTGAAGACGCCGGATGGGAATAATCACCCCGAAGAATTAAAACTTAATCATAAAAGAAGACTCCGCCGGAAAGCGGAGTCTTCTTTTGTCGTATTCCTCAATACAGTCTTTGCTTGCCTAAAAGGAGGTGTATTATAAATTGTAAATTTTATAATATAATGAAATTGCGCCGCTGAATATCAGCATTCTACGAATATAATTTTCTCAAAAGTCGATTTACTATGAACCCCTATTTCTTTTGGGGGGGGATAGCCGACGATGAGATTTGAGATGGCTGATGATGACAGTGGCGGATTTTCCCTCAAGAATGGATGATGAAGCGACGGGCGCTGCTGTCGAATGAAAGGTTCGGTGAAGAAAAGTACCGTGAGATGCTGCCATCGGCCGAAAGCATTGCTGTGGTGCCTGTGGTGAGTCCCTCCTTGCGAGACATGAGCCAGAGCCTGTCGGCAATCTGCAGCGCTATCTCAAGATCATGAGTGGAGAGAAACACCGTCTTCCCCTGCTCATGACACAAACGTCCCAGAAGCTGCATTATCTCCACTTTGCCGGGATAATCGAGAAAGGCGGTGGGTTCATCAAGAAAAATCACCGGAGTGGATTGTGCGAGTGCTTTCGCTATCATCATCTTTTGGCGCTCCCCGTCACTAAGTGTGACAGCGTTCCTGTCCTTCATATCCATTATTCCGGTGAGGAGCATCGCCTCCTCTGTTATTTCCATATCTTTGGAAGAGAGACGTCCGAAAAATCCGGTGTACGGACTGCGTCCCAAGGCCACAACCTGCTCTACGCTCATATTTTCCACAGAAAGGCGCTCCGTGAGGACTACACTGAGTAATTGCGACATCAACTTCCCTTTCAACTGCGAAAGACTCTTACCGCATATCTGCACTGTGCCGGATATGGGAGGCAAAAATCCCGACAGGGTCTTAAGCAAGGTGGATTTCCCGGCGCCGTTCGGGCCGAGAAGGCATGTAAGTTCTCCAGCCATGAGACACTCGGAAATATCGGTGGTTATCACCGCGGAATCGTGTCTGTGGCGATAACCTATCGAAAGGTCATTCGTCTGAAGACTTATTGAATCAGGAATAAGACTTGGCATGGCTCACAATCACGTAAATTATCACCGGAGCTCCGATCAAGGGAGTCACCGTATTCAGAGGAAGTATGCCGACATCAGAGGGAATAACGCAGATGAGATTGCAAAGTAATCCTATCACCCCTCCCCAGGCAAGCGTGGCAGGCATGAGCACGGCATGATTGTCGGTGCGGACAGTAAGTCGTGCGATATGGGGCACTGCCAGACCTATAAAAGCAATGGGTCCGCAATAGGCCGTGACCACTGCCGTGAGCCAGCCTGTGATGAGAAGCAGATAATTACGCACTTTCACAGGGCTTACCCCAAGATTAATTGCATAATTATCTCCCAGAAGCATGATATTCAGAGGTTTTATCAGCAGCATCGATGCACCCACACCCACAACGCATCCGGCTGTGAAAAATGGAAGCTGACTTAGCGTGACGGACGAAAACGTGCCAAGCCCCCATACCATATAGCTCTGCACACTCTGGGCTCCGGCAAAAAAATTGAGCAAAGATATTGCCGAAGAAGTAAGGTAACCTATCATAATGCCTACGATAAGCAATAATACATTGCTCCTCAATGTAAGCGAAATTGCCATAATTATACCCATCACCACCATTGCTCCTGCAAAGGCGGCTACTGTGACTCCCAGAAATCCTCCCCATCCGGAATACATACCCATGGTGGCTCCTGGCAAAAGCATTACCAAGGCCACTCCAAGCGAAGCACCACTGCTCACTCCGAAAATACCGGGACCGGCCAATGAATTTCGAAATGCCGTCTGAAGCATCAATCCGGTCACTGCAAGAGAACCTCCGCCCAAAAGGGCTGTGATCGCCTGAGGCAATCGGTTTTCCATCACTATATACCTGCGCGATTCGCGGCCACCGTCACCGCCGCAGAGAATATTCCACACATCTGCTGCGGGAATGCTCACCGAGCCCAGAAAAAGGGTCAGCAAGAAGAGTGTCAGAATCAAAAAGAGCACTCCAGATGAGAACAGCCATACCTTCCGGCGATTCATTCCGACAGGGGTTTAAAATAAGTGAGAGTTTCGTCTGTCAGCCCGGGGTGCGACATGATAATAAAGTCGTGAAGAAGTCGGTCGGGATGAAATGGGGTTTCCTCATAATAAAGAGTGCCGTTGGTGTTGCACCCGTAGATATTTCGTTCCTTAAAAGCTCTAAATTGGCTATAGCGGGGATTTTCCTTAAGAAGCCCTTCATACGTAAGATCTGAAGGTGAATTATATGTTATGATCCAAAGAGGGGCATCTCCAGCCTTATCCAACACGGTCTCGTACGGCAATGCGATGGCTCCTTCCTGTTTCGTGTCGCTCCATGCATATGATGAGTTGGCATCGCTTATGAGCATTCCTATCGTACTGTTTCCAGCCGGTATATACCATGTGGATTCCATCATCTTATTTGCGAGGACATCGCCGGATTTCGGAGCGGCGTCAACGATTGCCTTTAGATTATTATAGCGTTCGGCTGTCTTGGAGAATATGCTGTCGGCCTTCTGGGCAGCGCCAAACAAACGTCCGTAAAACTTCACCCATTCCGCACGGGCAAGCGGTCCGGCTTCCATATAATCCGCAAGCTGAATGATTGGTATACCAAGGTTACCTGTTTTACCGAAGCTGCCGGAAGTCTCATATGGCGATAGCAAAACAGCATCGGGCTGCAGATCCATAATTGCTTCTATATCGGGACTCATACTTGATCCGCAGTTGATCAGGCTTCCATTTGCCACTCTTTTCTTCAGGTCCGGCTGGTTTATATAGTCCACATCGCAAATCCCGGCAATGGCGCCATCAGCTCCCAATTCATACAGAAGGGATGCATGCACCGTAGTGCCGAGTACGGCACGGCTCAAAGGGGTTCGCACCACTACTCCTTCCGGAAGATTCCCGGGTAATTCCGCATCCTTATCCACCAAAAGATAAGTCTGAAGAATTTTGCCCTCATGCCATGGATCAGCCAGCGTCACCTTGGTGAAACCGTCATATTCCTCAATTTTAAGGTTGCTGGCGTATTCTATTTTTACTGTATCGCTGCCCGAAGCTGCTGAAGAATCGCCTTTACCACTGCTGCAAGAGGCATTAAGCAGCAACAAGATCGTCATCATCAGCAGGACTGAAAACAACGATCTATTAAGTATCTTTCTGTTAGGCATACCTTATAAATGGAGTATACGAGTCTTGGAGTCTTAAAGAGATTCCTTCATTCGTTTATAAATAAATACTTTGCCGCGGCTCATAGCGTTAGGGGCAGGGGGAGCCACGCTCGTGAAATCAAGGTCGGTATGTGAAGGTATCCATTCCATCACAGTGTCTATCCATTTGCATATGCCTGCTTTGGAAGGATGAGGATTGGTCTTGCTCTGACGTGAAAGTTGCAGTTCTGAAGAGTTGAAATAATGCGACTTACCCAAACTTTTTTCAAGCCATTCATTCAGCTTCTCTCCTTTGGATTTTCCGGGCCACGACGGAGGTCCGATCCAAAGATAAGGCGTATTGCCGAGCGCGGTCTTGATTTTGCTTAGGGATGCACCTAAAGAAGCCTCCGGATTCCTCTCAAACAATTCATTAAGTCCCAGACTTATAAACACCACATCCGGATCCTGCTCCCTTATAATGGTAGAAAGTTTGCCTGAGTTGGCCCACTTTTTGATAGTGGATCCGTCCCAAATTACGGTGGCTACGGTGAAGCCGTCTTTCTGTCCGAAAGCGTTAAGACGTTCAGCCATCCATCCGGTCATTGAGTCACCGAAAAATAGTACCTTCTTAATCGGAGATTCCACCTCTGCAGCCTGCGCCTCATGAAACGGACATATCATCGAAAGAAGCACCGGGAGAACCAACAACAATCTTAATATCTTACTCATCAGCAAATGGAGAATTTAAAATAAAAACTACGTAAGTATATATCTGCAGTATATTCTGATTAAGCAAAAACTTTATGGTATTGAGTCTGTATTATAATTTGGCGATTGCTTACTCATAAATCCGCAGTCTTACTATGGGAAAACAATGCAAGCTGAATCATTGTTCGATCACGGGATACCCAGAAAACGATGAAGCTGAACAGAAAGCGTCCACCTCGGATCGGAAAGCACACGGCTTACCGTGCGCAATCTGTTGGCTTCGCAAACCTCTGGATCCGGATCCCAGCACGGCTGAAGATACATTAACGTATCTGCTTGCCTGCATGGCAAGCAGAAATAGGGCTCCAAATCCTGCCCAAGATCGATCACTTTGAGTTCGTCGGCCCTGCTCACCACGATATCCATGTCTAGTTTGGCACCGGAGATACCGGTCTTTGGCGATACGGTGATCCAGTCGATCCCATCGGGCAATGGTATTGTGCCGTTGGTCTCGATTGCTATTTTTTTACCTGTAGCCTTCTTAAGCAATCTTACAAATTCACTGTCGATGTGCAATGCCGGCTCTCCCCCGGTGAGCACAATCCATCCTGCCGTGTAGAGATTCACGGCATGAATGACGTCATCATCGGTCATCATCACACCGTCTTCGTGGCGAGTGTCGCAAAACGGACATTTAAGGTTGCAGCCACTTAAGCGTATAAACACAGAAGGGTATCCCGTATGATGGCCCTCACCCTGAAGTGAATAGAATATCTCGTTGATTTTTCTCAATTTGAAATGTCTTTTTTTTTACAATCTTGGAATCTCTTGGTGACGAATGATTGTCGCTTAATCCAGTTCGAAGATTGCACTGTTGCCTTCGCTTTCCTGCACTTCGCAACGAAAACAATTATCTACGTTGTCTACTATCCAGCGTGCTATGTTTTCGGCAGTGGGCTGTTTCGGTATCACATCATTAAGCAGCTGATGGTCAAGCCCATGCATAATGATTTGCTTTATATTGGTAAAGTCGGTGACCATACCCTGCGGATTCAGTTCCTTTGCACGGCATTCCACAGTGATGATCCAGTTATGGCCGTGAATGCGGGTGCACTTGCTTTCGTAAGGAAGATCAAGTCTGTGGGCAGCACTGATTTCCAGTCTTTTTTTAACGTAATACATTAGCCTTCGGGATTATGGTCATAAACAGTGGGATCTTCAATTCCGGCATCGCGCAATGCTTCATGGCGCTCTCTACAAGTGCCGCAACGACCGCAATGATGCTCTCCTCCTTTGTAACAACTGTAGGTGTTGGAGTAGTCCAGACCCAAACGTTTGCCGATACGGGCTATGTCTGTTTTGGTGATTTCGGTATACGGAGCCAATATGTCGATATTCTCAAAAGTGCCGTAGCTCATGGCCCTGCTCATGGATTCTATAAACTCAGGCCTGCAGTCGGGATAAATGGTATGGTCACCGCCGTGATTAGCTATCAATACATGTCTGAGACCATTGCTGGCAGCGATGCCGCATGCCACCGAAAGCATCACTCCGTTGCGGAAAGGCACCACCGTCGACTTCATGTTTGAATCGTCATAATTGCCTTCCGGGATAAATTCCGCACCGTCAAGAAGCGAGCTCTTGAAATACAAATGCATGAATCCCAATGGAATCAAGGCAAATTCTATGCCGAGTTCCTTGCAATGCTGCTGCGCACACATTGCTTCACGCCGATTATGGTTCGAACCATAGTCAAACGTCACTGCCATTGCAATACGATCCTTATAGTCGTGAAGCAGCGTCACGCTATCCAGACCGCCTGAAAGTACTATTATTGAATCCTTTGTCATAGGAAATGGTTATTAGTTTCCGTTTCAGGTCATTTGAGAGCTGCTTTCTGCATCTCGGAGATGGCCTGAATGCGACGTTGCTCTTCAAGGGCTTGATGATTCTTGTCGCCTCTGCATGCAAACGGATAAATGCTGATACCGCCGCGGGGCATAAACAGGCCCTTCACTTCAATATATCGAGGGTGCATCAGATCCCATAGATCATTAAGGATGATGTTCACACAATCCTCATGGAAGTCACCGTGATTTCGAAATGAAAAAAGATACAGCTTCAGACTTTTGCTCTCCACCATTTTTTCGGCCGGGATATAACTGATGAGAATATGGCCGAAATCCGGCTGCCCGGTTTTGGGGCATAAGGTAGTAAACTCCGGGCAATCAAACGTCACCACGTATTCCCTGTCGGGATGTTTGTTTACAAAAGTCTCGAGCATTTCCGGGGCATAGTCCGAAGGATAAACAGTCCCCTGGTTTCCCAGGAGACTTACACCGTTGAGTTCTTCAGCCGTACGCATTATTCCGCTGTCTTTGAGGAGCGTTTGCGAGGAGTCTTCTTCTGCGGTTCTTCCTGTGTGGGCTCTTCGATACCGGCAAGGGCGGCATCGATCATAATGCGTCCGCAGTATTCGCATACGATCACCTTCTTATGCATTTTGATTTCAAGCTGGCGCTGGGGAGGAATACGATTGAAGCATCCGCCGCATGCATTGCGTTGCACCGTGACGATACCCAAACCGTTGTGGGCATTTTTGCGGATTCGCTTGAAGGCAGCCAGAGTGTAATCGTCGATAAGCGGCTCAAGTGCCTTGGCCTGCGTGCGGATATTTTCTTCCTCCTGACGGGTCTCGGATACGATCTCTGCAAGTTCGCTCTTCTTCTCCTCAAGGATATGCTCATGATCAGAGAGCTCCTCACGAGTACGGTCAATATTGAGTTGCTTGGCTTCCTGCTTCTCAAGAGCCTCACGGATATTTTTCTCCGCGAGTTCTATCTCAAGGCTTTCAAACTCCTTTTCTTTTTCAAGGAAAGCGTATTCGCGGTTGTTGCGTACATGATTGATCTGGTCTTCATATTTCGCAATCTTGGCCTTACGCTCTTCGATCTGCTCCTTCTTTACGCTTACGAACTCCTTGAGGTCCGATATTTCATCGGTATACTTCTGTATACGGGTCTGATAACGCACTATGTCGTCCTCAAGATCCTTCACCTCATTGGGGAGTTCACCACGCAAAAACTTTATGCGGTCAATCTCCGAAAGGAGTGTCTGAAGCTGGTAGAGGGCTTTAAGACGTTCCTCTACCGAGAGTTCCTTGTCCGTTTTCTTTTCAGTTGCCATAAACTGTTGTAGTAATGTATTTAAAGGCCGTGGATTCAGGCCGGTTTATATTTATTTTGATTGAAAATTCCAAGTGGTTTCCTTATAAAGATTTTTACGGATGTTCAGAGAAACTTTATGGGATTTGACTCTGATTCCGACATGTAGACCACTGCCTCGGGGAAGGCTTCCACAAGGATACGCTGAAAAAGCTCCCGACAGCATAGTTCACCCTCGTAATGTCCGATATCGGCCAAAACGATATCGTCGGCATACGTGGTGAAGTCGTGGTATTTCACGTCACCGGTGATGTATACGTCTGCACCGGCCGCCACTGCATCCTTGATAAATGAGGCGCCGGAGCCGCCGCAGATGGCCACGTTTCTTACCACCAGACCCTTTGACTGGGCTGAGTAGCGCAGGCTTTTCACTCCGAAAGCATCCTTTACCTTACGCAGAAACTCAAGCTTGGGGGTGGGTGAAGAGGTGGCTCCGATCACTCCCAGCCCCACAGACGGATCGCTTTCAGAAATCACCAGAGGCGACAGATCTTTTAGTCCGAGTTTATGGGCCATCTCATAACTCACTCCTTGATAAGCGATATCAAGATTGGTGTGGGCCGAATAAATGGAGATTCCTTTGGAGAGCGCCTCCATCACAATTCGCTGTGTCTGATCGGCTCCCGTAAGGTTTTTCAGCCCTCGGAATATCAAGGGATGATGACTTACAATCATATTGCACTCCCGCTTGAGAGCTTCGCGCAATATCTCTTCGGTGACATCGAGACAGAGCAGGATAGCGCTGACCTGATGCTCGGGGTTGCCAACCTGCAGACCTGCGTTGTCATATGATTCCTGCAGCCGCAGCGGAGCATAGGTCTCAATGGCTGCGGCTATGTCGCGAACTTTCAACATATGGAATTTTCTGTTTACTTTTCTTCGGGGGTAAGGTCAAGCTTGAGTCTCAACTCTTCAAGCTGTGCTTCATCGATGGGTGAGGGTGACTCATTCATCACGTCGCGTCCGGAATTGTTTTTCGGGAATGCGATGGTGTCGCGGATGGTATCAAGTCCGGCAAGGATAGACACAAAACGGTCGAAGCCCAAAGCCAAACCGCCGTGAGGAGGCGCTCCATACTGGAAGGCATCCATCAGGAAGCCAAACTGCTCGTGGGCTCTTTCGGGGGTAAAGCCCAGCAGTTCAAACATTGTATCCTGCAGTTCGGCATCATGAATCCTTATTGATCCGCCTCCAAGTTCGGTTCCGTTTACCACAATGTCGTAGGCAGTGGCACGTACCTTGCCGGTGTCGGTCTTCAGCAGCGGGATATCTTCCGGATTTGGAGAGGTGAAGGGATGGTGCATGGCGTAATAGCGCTGAGTCTCTTCATCCCATTCAAACAAGGGGAAGTCCACCACCCACAGAGGAGCGAACGTATCTTTATCACGCAGTCCGAGGCGATTTCCCATTTCCAGACGGAGTTCGCACAATTGCTTGCGGGTCTTCATGGCTTCTCCGCTCATCACCAGAAGCAAGTCGCCGGGCTTGGCACCGGAGCGTTCGCCCCAGGCGCGCAGATCTTCTTCGGAGTAGAACTTGCCTACGGAGCTCTTCACACTTCCGTCGGCTTCAAACTTCACCCACATCAGGCCTTTTGCACCTACCTGCGGACGCTTCACGAAGTCGGTGAGCTGGTCGATTTGCTTGCGGGTATAGGAAGCACAACCGAGGGCGCAGATCCCTACCGTCAGTTCGGCATCGTCCACCACGCTGAAATCATGACCCTTGGCAAGATCCGTAAGATCTACAAACTTCATACCGAAACGAAGGTCAGGCTTATCCGATCCATACTGCTCCATTGCGTCTTGCCAGGTCATTCTGAGGAATGGCTCGGTAAAGTCAATACCCTTTACGTACTTGAAGATATGCTTTACAAGGCCTTCAAACATCTCGATTACGTCATCCTGCTCCACAAAGCTCATTTCGCAGTCCACCTGAGTAAATTCAGGCTGACGGTCGGCGCGTAAATCCTCATCACGGAAGCACTTGGCAATCTGGAAATAACGATCAAATCCGCTGACCATGAGAAGTTGTTTGAACAGCTGCGGACTCTGCGGAAGAGCGTAAAATTCTCCGGGATTCATTCGTGAAGGCACCACGAAATCGCGGGCACCTTCCGGAGTGGATTTCACCAAGATCGGAGTCTCCACTTCGAGGAAATGGTTGGCGTCGAGATATCTGCGGATCTCGAAAGCCATTTTGTGGCGCAATTCGAGATTCTTTTTCACACAAGAGCGACGAAGGTCAAGATAACGGTATTTCATTCGGAGATCATCGCCGCCATCGGTATTGTCTTCTATCGTGAAGGGAGGTATTTTAGACTTATTGAGCACCTTCAGACCCGAGGCAAGAATCTCGATATCTCCGGTGGGAAGATTGGCATTCTTGCTGGCTCGTTCGGCTACTTTGCCTTCTATCTGCACTACAAATTCACGTCCCAGATTATTGCCTTCTTCGAAAAGATCGTTGTCGGAGTCAAACACTACCTGAGTTATGCCATATCTGTCGCGGATATCGACAAAGGTCATACCTCCCATCTTGCGTACTCTTTGAACCCAGCCGGCAATTTTCACTTTCTTGCCTGCATCTGTGATGCGGAGCTCGCCGCACGTTGTGTCTCTAAACATTTTTCAAGTTATGATTTGTCTTTGAACCATAAGTAATTGAAGCGAAAAGGCTCCTTCCTTACGCTCCAAATTATGCCCGCATGCTTACTCCACGGGTCAACTTAACGTGCAAAATTAACTTTTTTTCGGTTAAAATCCAAAAAAATCTCATACTAATTAGCTTAGAGAATTACCTGTTGCGCCAAATTGTATGTCACGTTAAATCCCATTGTTTACTGTTCGGCATAGGATCTTACCGTCGGACTCTCCACGTCCACTCCATATTCTTTGGCAAATCGCAATATGGCCCTCGCCAACTTTGGCTTCAATTCTTCCGGACAGTAACGGAAATATGCCTCGGCTGCCCTTACATGCACCGCGTCAGGCATCGGGTATTCTCTTCTTTCGGGTAGTCCGAACACGCTGTCGGGCAGGTCTTTCCTTTCTTCCGTATCAAGTCGATCGTTCATAATAATTTGTTTTTCAGTTTACTTTTTATCGGCAAACTCATTCTACTTCATTATTACAACAATCAATTCCTTCGTTGGGTTGCCTACCCTCAGTGATTCAGGGCGAATTCGAGTATTTCATCTTTTCCCTCGGCCAGAGCCTCTTCGCTGCTGTGGCATTCGCAACCTTCACTCGGATCTATTCCGAATTCGGTGGGGCTCCCGTCGGGTGCGCTCACCGGACTTGCAGAGAATCTTATCGCCCAGCCGTTGGGCAATTCGGATGTAAAGGGAAGTCCTCCTCCGCCACCGGTGCGTGATCCGGCTATCTTCACCTGCGGAAGCGACTTCATTACAGCCACAAAATTGTTGGCCGCACTGTAGCATTGCCGATTGGTAAGTACAATGACGTCTTTATCCCACATAACGTGTCCTTGTCTGGCCGGACTATACGTGATGCGGTACGGCTCCGAAAAATCATCGTGGCCCGGTCCGGTCTTGTGGCGTATGAAGCCCCCTGTGATATCCGACGTTATAAACCTGCCCACAAAGGTGTCGACGTTCGTCAGAAGTCCTCCTCCGTTATTGCGTATATCTATTATCAATCTTTTGCATTCGTTGACTTCAAACCATGCCAACACATAATCCAGAGCCGTGGCCGACACTGTGGTGGAAAACGACGGATAGTAGATGTATCCTATTTTTTCTCCTCTGCCGTTGGTCATCACCTTGTAATTCATTCCGGAAATGCTTCGGTAATCAAATTTAAGGTAATATTCCTGAAGGGTGCGTAGATTGAAGTCCTGCGGATAATCGCTCCACCATTTGCGGTAATAACTCACGTCGAATCTGGAGTAAAGATTCACATGCCCGTCTTTCAACTCGTAGAGCATGCGCGAGCATACGTCGAAGAGTTCCATATGCTTCATATCGCTCCTTAGCTGATTTCGATAGCGCGAGGATATCTCCTGCCAATCAATCTGCTTTTCGTAGAGATAGCAATACTTGGTATCGATTATTTCCACAAGTGCGTCGAAATTGCCATAGACATCATCCTTGTATTCCGGGGCTTCATCACACCCTGCGATGATCAGGCTCATCAAGACCGAAAGCATGATCGCAAGCGTAGTATTCTTCATCAGTAAATGCTTAGAACTTTATGCGGGTCTTTGTTTTTCAGATTTATACCGTGTGGTACCACTCCCACCACCAGCGAATGGCACCACTGCCGGGTAATGAGTGAGCAGGCCTGACGGTTCATAAATTGCAGTCGGTAACCGATCTGCATGGCAGTCCTCCCGAAATCAAGAGTAGCGCTCAGCAGATTGTCTACGGCAAAATAGTTGCCTGGCCAGCCGCAGTGAATCAATCCTTTTCTGTTGCCCAGATAGATTTCCCAGAAGGTCTCGCCGTAGGCCGGAGAGAAGAACGCCCCTATAAGAGGGGTGCTAACCCTCTCGGCAAGAAGTACCGGTAGCCTTCCGATCCGCAACGGATACGACAAGCCTATTCTTGCTCCTATGTCGGTATGGGCCAGTACTTCCACAGGATTATTACTGTTTCTTATGAGCCACATGGCTCCTACGGAAAAGCCGTAGTATCCTCCCAAAGATATCTGCAGTCTTTCGCAGAGATAGGAGCGCCAGTCCATCCCGAATTTGAAATCGGCCCCCAAATTAATCATTGAGGCCGTGCCCGCCGGATTCAGCATGTCGGAGAAATATACCGATGCATCAAAGGCCATCGACATACGGGCAGGATTGAACGGCATCACTTTGGTCCACAATCCCGATAATGCATAGTCGGTGGCCTGATAATGTACGGGAGAAAGATAGGTGGCAAGAGTGCGACGTGATCCCACCTCGAGGTTATAAAAGGACGTCACCACGCGGGATGTATCTGCAACTTCGGCATCTGCCCTCACCACAGATAGCATCATCAGCAGAGCCACTAACACTCCTCGGGCCACTCTCTGCATACGCATTTTTCTTTACCTACTCCGGCTTGGAGGGTGAGTCTTCTTCAAAATCAAACAGTTCTCCCACCACAGCCTGCGGTCCCCGCACCTCCGGGGAGGAATCTCCGTCGGCAGGGACCTCTTCTTCGCCGGAATCTGTCACGGTCGGATCGTCCAAGGGTTCGGGCTGCCGCAGAGGCTCCAGCTCCTCAAAGGATTTCACCTCATAGGTAGTGATTCGTTTTCCTTTGGCTTTCAGGCCTTTCACCGTGATGAATTCATCGGCATCTATTATCAGGGCAGGGCGTACGGAGTCGTGTCCTCCAAAAGTTACCTGCAGGCGTGCATAGGGAGTGTCGGTGAGCAGATCGATCTTACCTCCCTCATCGCCACCGACAAACCTCTGGGGCTTTGCAGAGGGCACAAACTGAAAACGTTTAAGATAGTGATATCCCAAGGCGTTGTCAAAGAGAGCGAGGGTCCACACCTTGTGAGGGTCAAACTTCTCGATACGAAGTATATTGTCGTCGTAATGATTGGAATCAGCGTAAGTAGTGGTGTAGTATTCTCCGTTTTTGGTAATCACCAGAATCATATCGTCACCCTGAAACAGTCCGAGACTTCGGCCTCTACCGTCATAGTTGAGACGCAATACGTCGGAGTCAAACCATACCTCCCTGCCCTGCAGGGTGCTTATTCCCTTCTTATCCAGCGATATGCTTTTAATTTCATATTTCGTCACCAGATTTCCAAGCGATTCCTTTCCCTTCCGGGCAATGTCGGAGAAGTCTACAAGCATCTCGCGGTAGCGCGGATACCTGCCGTTTACGTCAGGCTTCCCGGTTAGGGTCACCTTTACCGTCTCTGCCTCCCCGTTGGGGTTGACGGTGAGCCATTCTATCTTTGAGCCGGGCAGACCCTTTGTCATGTCATATTCCTTCACTCTGGTTATGCCGGTGATCGGGAAACGCTTCTTATAATAGAATCCGTCTTTTCCGTTACGGTATATGAGGTTATAAGTGGTACGGTCATCTCCTTTCTTAAACAAGCCCACATACTGCACTTTTTTTCCGATATACACCTTATCCTGTACTCTTGCGAGTTTGTATTTACCGTCGCGGTAAATAATCAGTATATCGTCCAGATCCGAACACAGAAACAGGAATTCAGCATCCTTCAGGCCGGTGCCGATAAATCCGCCGGATTTATCAAAGTAGAACCGTTTGTTGGCCTCCGCCACTTTGGTGGCTTGAATGGAGTCAAAGCCGCGGATTACAGTGCGGCGGGGGAAACGGGACCCGTATTTCTCCTTCAGATGCCTGAACCATTCTACGGTATATTCCGTGATATGCTCACTGTTGTATTCGAGCTTCTCGATCTCATCGTTAAGGCGCGCTATCTTCTCGTCGGCTTTATCAGAATTGAATTTGAGAATTCTGCCCATCCGTATTTCCCAAAGACGCATATAGTCATCTTCGGTGAGCGGGCGATAGAATAGCTTCTTGTATTTTTCGAAAAGCTCGTCGAGTCGAGCCAGCGCATCCTCCATACTTTCGCTTTGCTCTATGGCCTTGTCTTTATACATCCGCTTCTCTATAAAGATCTTTTCGAGGCTTGCAAAGAGTTGTGTCTCACGGGTCTCCGCGAGTTTTATCTCAAGTTCCCGCAGGAGCATGGCCCGGGTATGATCCACGTTGTGGCGAAGCACGTCGCTTACCGACAGGAATCGCGGTTTGTTGTCTTCAATCACACAGCAATTGGGCGATATGCTCACTTCGCAGTCGGTGAAGGTATAAAGTGCATCGATGGCTTTGTCGGAGGAGGTTCCGGCCTGAAGATGCACAAGGATCTGAGCAGTGGCGGATGTATTGTCGTCGACTTTCCTTATTTTTATTTTTCCTTTTTCCTGAGCTGAGAGGATAGAAGAAATGAGTGTGGTAGTGGTTTTGCCATACGGTATTTCAGTGATGGCAAGTGTCTTATTATCTACTTTTTCTATTTTTGCCCTAACCTTCACGCTACCGCCGCGCGCCCCGTCGTTGTATCTCGAGGCATCAAGCAGTCCACCGGTCTGGAAATCGGGCAATAACCTGAATTCCTCCTCATGAAGGTAAGCTATGGCGGCATCCAGGATTTCATTGAAGTTATGCGGCAGGATTTTGGATGACAAGCCTACAGCGATTCCCTCCACACCCTGGGCAAGCAGCAACGGAAATTTCACGGGAAGAGTCACCGGCTCTTTCTTTCGTCCGTCGTAACTGGGAGTCCATTCCGTTATCTTGGGACTGAACACCGTCTCCAGGGCAAATTCCGACAGGCGGGCCTCTATGTAACGTGGCGCGGCAGCTGAGTCTCCGGTGAGTATATTGCCCCAGTTGCCTTGGGTATCGATCAGAAGTTCTTTCTGGCCCAGCTGCACAAGGGCATCGCCGATAGACGCATCGCCATGGGGGTGATACTGCATGGTATTACCCACTACGTTGGCCACCTTATTGAAGCGTCCGTCGTCGAGTGTCTGCATTGAATGCAGAATTCTGCGTTGCACAGGCTTCAGACCGTCATCAATGTGAGGTACGGCTCGTTCGAGCACCACGTATGACGCATACTGCAGATACCAGTCGCGAAACATACCGGAGAGTATCGTGCGCCGGTCAGTGACAGCCGGATCCGAGTGGCTCCGGGAGATGTCCTCTGATCCCTCATCCTGCCGGATGTTATCGATATTGTCGATATCCATGTCGTAGCCGAGGTCTACATCAAGATCCGTATCTTTGTTCATGACGCTGTCTGCGTCATTGTCCATGCCGTTGTCAATGTTGTTGTCGATGTCCTTGTCGTTGTCCATTTACTGCTGCTTTCCTGATTTATAAGCCGGCCCCTTTACCCTTCAGTGGCTTATGGGCAAAAGGATTACGGAGATTTTTGTAAAATTAGTATTTTTTTTGGATGTGTGCAAATTTGCAGTTTCAAGATTTTATTCATACCTTTGCAAAAGATTTGGCGCTCGTGGCGTAATTGGTAGCCGCGCCAGACTTAGGATCTGGTGTCGTGAGACGTAGGGGTTCGAGTCCCCTCGAGCGCACCTTCGTTTACTTTCTATCCATTTTACGGAACTTGGTTTATTAAGTAAACTTTAAAGGCGACAGGGCCATTCAATTATTTCGAATGGCCCTGTCGCCTTTAATTTCCATGTATCTGCGAAAATAAGGTTTCAACGTTTTTCGGTAGGCATCAGTCGGCCTTCTGCTGTCCTTGCATTTGGTCGTTGATTACGCCCAATGCCGGTGCTCCTTCTGGTAGATCTTTCTCTGAGGCCACCACCGTGACATAGTAGTTCAACCATACCGTGGCTAAACTCTTATCTACCTGAAGCACATTCGATCGCATCTGGAGAAGATGATTGCCCACGGGCAGACTGTTGGTATTGAATGTGCACGTATAGGGCGACACATTAGTCACTGCAGTCAGATAATGATCCATATAATATTCCACAGTGGTCAAAGCGGAGTTTTTGCCGTTGAGTGATGTCACCGTAATTGAATTTACTTGAAATTCCTTACCTTGTACCACGTATATTATGCCGTTGTATTCACTTACCTCCTGCATTTGCACCGTGATGTTCACATCCGGCAAATCATTGTCGTCGCTACAGGCACTGAGGGCAAAAAGTCCCGTCAATGCCATCATCATTAGTAAAACTTTCTGTTTCATAATCATTACCTTTTAATTTATTCTATGATTTCTTAACAATTTCAACACTTGTATTGTTGATGCAGCACAGTATAAAACCCTCTGTAGCTACTGAGCATTACCACATTGATCGGACTGCTGAACTTTTCAGACATTCTTAGCGTTGTACCTGCAGACAGAAACCAATACAATACCTATTAAATATTATGGAATTCGTAAACTTAGGAGTGGAAGATTACCCCCAATTTCTAAAAATTTACAACGAGGCGTTTCCCCCGGATGAGCGTCGCGCTTATGATGATGAAAAAGACCTTGAAAGATTCATTGGCGGACATCATGCCAAATTCCACGGTTTCAGCGTGAAAGACGGCGATTTATATCTTGGTTTCCTTACCTATTGGACCTTTAAGGATTACGTTTACATAGAACACTTTGCCGTCTCCCCGGAGCATCGCGGTAAAAACATCGGACGCAAAATGCTTCATTATCTTTTTGAGGAGGTGAGCCCGGATGTACTGATTGAAGTAGAACGTCCCGACTCGGATGACGCACAACGCCGCATTCGCTTTTATGAACAAAACGGATTTCGCGTCCGTGGTGGTTTCAATTATGTTCAGCCGCCTTATTCGGAAGGTAAGAATCCCGTGCCAATGCTTCTTATGACCCACGGAGATGTGAAACTAAAATCGAAGGCCGACATTAAAGAGATGCTTCGCGAGGTCTACAACTTAAACGAATAGTTTGGTATGCTGATAGCTTCCTGCCCCTCCGGCCCGGCTTCACCTCTCCTTTCCAAACAATTATTTTGTCAATCTGTCAATTTGTCAGTTTGACATATGAATCAGCCGAAGGCTATATGCAAATATTTGCATATAGCCTTCGGCTGATTCTGTGATATAGCAGTCTTTTTCGGCACGATACGCGTCGGAAAAGTGTGTTATTTATAATGTTTCTGAAGCTGATCCGCAAGTTCGGGACGCACCGTGCGCATCGTGGATACGAAGGTGGAATCAAAGGCAGCCGCGCTTCTCGGTTTCTTATCAATGGTGTATTTGCTGGATTGAGCACGCACGTCGAGAAGCCGGCGTTGCAGTCCAAAGGTGTCCGACCACTGTTCGGTGACGAATTCTTTGGCGGCGTTGCGTCCGGCCATCATCGCAGCCTCGATTTCAGCGGCAGTTTCCTCACTCTCTTCTATCTGCTTTCCCGTCTTTGAAGAGCATCCGGTCCCTATCAGAGCCACGGACACCACCGTTAATATAAATAACTTTTTCATCGCTTACTTTTCATAGAGAATAGCCGTGAGACTTCGATACATTGAAGTTGTCTAAACTTATTTTGTCGTTAAGATTTGGTAAGATTTCGGAGGGAATTTCCTTCATCGAAGAGGGAGCGATGCCTGCATCGTGACTGATGAGATGATGAAAATTCACCCGAAAGATTGCCAAAGATTAATGACAGGAAAGAATTTACAACTGATTTTAACTTTCGTAAATAAGTTTTGACAACTTCATTGCCTCACCGGCTTTTTTCATTTTTTATACATTGAATTCCACCAGCGGGGATCATCCTGAAGATACTTGGCAAACCAAGCCATAATGGTAGCCTGCCAGAGTTTTCTTTTGTTGTAATCGGTGATGATATGGTTCTGACCCTCTACGGTGATGAATTCCACGTCTCTGCCAAGTATCTTCAATGCGTTGAAGAGCTGGATGCTTTCACCGATGGGCACATTGGTGTCTTCGGTACCATGCAGCAAAAGGAGAGGTGTATGTATCTTGTCGGCGTTAAAGAGGGAACCGCGCTTTGTGAAGAGTTCGGGATCGCTCCACGGATACGATTTGGCCGCGGCCACAGCATTGTAGGTATATCCCCAGAATCCTTCTCCCCAATAAGAAGTGACGTTGGAGATGCCGGCGTGGCTTACCGCTGCCGCGAAGATATCGGTCTTGGTCTGAAGCAACTGAGTCATGAACCCGCCATAGCTGGCTCCGATGCATCCTATCTTTTTGGAATCGACAAAGGGATGCTCTTCGCAGAATTTCTTTACTCCCTCAATAATATCATCGGCGGTGTTTTCACCCCAGGCATTGACGTGACGTGCCGAGAATTCCTGCCCGTAGCCTATTGTGCCGGAGGGATTTATTACATATACCACGTAATCTCTGGAGGCAAACAGTTGAGGTGTGTAGGGATGATGCGAAGTATAGGTGGAAGGAGTGGTTCCTCCATAGTAATATACTATGAGGGGATACTTCTTGGATGCATCGAAATCCGGGGGAAGGGTGATTGTGCCGTCTATCACGTCTCCGTTGCGTGAAGTAAATGTCCAGGTTTCGCTCTTGCCGAGATTCAGGGATTTGAATTCTTCATCCATGGGATCGGCGAGCAGGGAGTTGCGCCCGTTGGATAGATTGAGCAGGTAGCCTGAGCCGTTGTGGGTATAACTCATGCCGCAATACGACAGCCACCGGGCTTCATTACGCCCGATAGAGAAGTTGCGGACATAATTGAGTTCCACCGGAAGCTTATTTATCTTTCCCGATTTGGGATTGAGCGAATATATTCTGGTGTAGAATCCGTCGGCGGCGGTAAAGTAGATATTGCCGTCTGCTTTGTTCCACACAGGAGTTCCCTCTATCGAAGGATCGAAATCTTTGGTGAGCGGTGTCACCTTGCGTGATCCCAAATCGAGTAGGAAGGCTTGGATATCAAAGTCGTTGGCAAGAGGATGATTCCCGGCGTTTTTTCCAACCCCGTCGAAATCATTGGGCCCGGCACACACGAGCAGTTGCTTGCCGTCGGGAGAATAAAGGGCTCCTGCCACTCCTCCTGCTCCGGCCACGACTGTATCGGTCTTAAGTGTATTCACATCCATCTCCACGAGCGAAATGGAATAAAACGGGTATTTGGAGGGTGTCTCGCGGTTCACCTGATAAAGCACCTTGCGGCTGTCGGGGCTTATATCCTGAAGATAAGTACTTGGTCCTCCATAGGTAAGACGGGTGGATACTTTTGTTGTCAGGCTGTAGCTTGAGAGATAGTATCGGTTGCGGTTGCCGGGAATGCGGTCATCGGGATTACTTACCCTCTTCATTACTCCTTCTTCGGCTGCACCTTTTTCCTCGGCATAGTAGGCAAACCAGGATGCGTCGGGAGCCCAGATCATTTCAGCGGCATCCACAGGCACGTTGGCCGCAGCGAGCACGGGACGCATAGTTGAGGCTTCCATCGTGAAGAGATCCTGAGAATTACCGTTGCGCTGGGTGTAGTATAAAGTTGCTCCGGCGGGCATCCATGCAGCTCCCGCATGCAGCGAAGGGGTTATGGTGACGCCGTCGGCAACACGTCGCAATTCTGTCCATGAGCGAAGATCGCCTTCTCCATATGTCTCGGAAAATTTCAGTATCACATATTTGCCGTCGGGCGACATTGACGTGGAGTTAAGTCGGCCGCCGAGTGTGGTGGTGCTGATGGAGAAACGTCGGCTTACGGCCGGCCCCTCGGCTATCTCTACATCGTCAAAGCCACTGTCGGGCACAAATTTGAGTGAAAACTCCGGATTGTCGTTGCTTTCAGGCAGAGCGAGCAGGTGGATTTCTATTTCGGAAGCCACTTCCGGATCAAATGATATGGCCGCCCTTTCTTCAGCGGATACAGAGTCAGTCTTGGATTTCTTAAGTTTTGACTCTCCGTCTACGAATAGCTCTATCATGGCATCCGAGCTGGCTACAAGATTGCCCTTTACAAACCGTGAAGGACGAATCCTTGTGGCAAGCACGTAGAGCTCCGCACCGACGCGTTTTGAGTCGGATGCCTTCTGGCCGAGATTCTTCGGTGACAAATGGACTACTCCGGCTGTATCCGGCAAAATCGTGGTCCAGTCTTGCGATTCAAGTCTGTGAAACGTATCGGCTGCCTTGCGGGCTCCCAAAAGTGTGGATTTATCCAGATCAAGGTTGCCTGTTTCCGCGCTGTCGGCTCTTGCAGGCAAGGGGATTCTCACTGAAGGAATGGCCTTGAACGACGAGAAACGTATCTCTTTTGCATCTTTGGCCATGAAAGATGCCGGGATAGCCGTCAAAGCTATGGCCGCGACTATGACTCCGTATTTGCTTTTCATGTTATTTCTTTTCGTAATCTGGAATCGACACCAGTTTTAGATTGAATTTAAGGGTGGAGTATGGCTTGATAGAGCCGTAGAGTGAAGTGCCGTAGGCGGCGGTATACGGCATCACCAGCGTCACAGAATCCCCTACATGCATATTGGCGAGGGCCGCCCTCACTCCTGTTATCATTGAGGCCGGAGTGGTGCGGTATATGCTGTCGCCGTTGGCCGTCAAAGAGTAGGAACTGTTGATCACCTCCTCATTAATGTTGATGGCGGCATATTTTATATCCACCGTGGAGTTGTCCATCGGCGTAAGGTTTTTCGACGTGGCCGATCTATCATTATGCCATTGGATCAGCGTATAGGTGGAGGATGCCCAGTCGGGCACTATTTTGGTATACAGAGGAGTGCCGTCGTCGGAAGTGGCGTTGAGGGCCTTGTCGAGATAAGCCTCATTCTCTTTGCGCCATTCGGTGTAGTCCTCTTCATTGTCGTTGCTGTCAAGACACGAACACAGTCCCGACATCATCAGGACTATGCTCATGTAGCTTGTTGTCTTCAGGAAATTCATTTGCTATTTTTATGAGATAGACTCAATCTTGTCAGAAATTCACTTCCGGCGCCCTTTCCGCTCCGGCTGCAGCTTTAAACTGCGGCTTCTCTTTGAAGCCAAACCATCCGGCATAGATATTGGTGGGAAATTTCTGGATCGCAGTGTTGTATTCGCGCACCGCTTCCGTGTATCTTCTGCGCTCGGTGGATATACGATTTTCCGTACCCTCGAGTTGTGCCTGAAGCTGAAGGAAGTTTTCGTTGGCCTTTAGGTCGGGATAGGCTTCAGTGACTGCCAATAGTGATTTCAGAGCACCGGTGAGTTCGTTTTGAGCATCCTGATATTTTGCCAAAGTCTCCTCATTGAGGTCATTGGCATCGATGGTGACCGATGTGGCTTTGGCCCGGGCCTCCACCACTTTCGTGAGAGTCTGCTCTTCGTGTGTGGAATATCCCTTCACTGTATTCACCAGATTGGGAATCAGATCCGCGCGTCGCTGATACTGGTTTTCCACCTGGGCCCATGCCTGATCCACGTTTTGACGCTTCTCCACAAGCGAATTATAGTTGCAGGATGTGAGACCCGACATCATGGCCACAAGCATCATGGCCATTGTGAGTTTTATCAAGATTCTTTTCATCTTAGCGTGTATTGGGGGCTGAGATATCAACCCTGAATTGATATATCTTTTCAGACCTTCTTATCACAATAATATGATAGGAAGTTTTATGGTCCGACTCGTGATCAATCGGCAAGTTTCCTCAGTAAAGTATTGAGGCTTACTTGTTCCTTCAGCACTTTTTCGAGTTCGTCCACGCTCAGGCGCTGCTGCTCCATGCTGTCGCGGTGGCGCAGTGTCACACTGCCGTCTTCAAGGGTCTGATGGTCTACGGTGACACAATACGGAGTACCCACGGCATCCTGACGGCGATAACGCTTGCCGATGGAGTCTTTTTCATCATAGCCGCATGTGAAGTCGAAGCGAAGTCGATGCTGGATTTCACGGGCCTTCTCGGGCAGTCCGTCTTTTTTCACCAAAGGAAGCACACAGCACTTCACCGGAGCCAGAGGGGCGGGGAAATGGAGCACCACTCGGTGGTCGCCGCCGCCAAGATCCTGATCTTCGTAGCAACTGCATAATACGCTTAGGAACATGCGGTCCACACCTATGGATGTCTCTATGACGTAGGGCACGTAGCTTTCATTGAGCTCAGGATCGAAATATTGAATTTTCTTGCCGGAGAACTTCTCGTGCTGGCTGAGGTCGAAGTTTGTACGTGAATGTATACCCTCCACTTCCTTGAAGCCAAACGGCATGCGGAATTCAATATCGGTGGCTGCATTGGCATAATGGGCGAGTTTCTCATGGTCGTGGAAGCGATATTTGTCATCGCCAAGTCCCAGTGTCTTGTGCCATTTCAAGCGTGTCTGACGCCAGAAATCAAACCATTTCAGTTCTTCGCCGGGACGTACGAAAAACTGCATCTCCATCTGCTCGAATTCGCGCATACGGAATATAAACTGACGGGCCACGATCTCGTTGCGGAAGGCCTTGCCGATCTGTGCTATACCGAAGGGCAACTTCATTCGACCGGTCTTCTGCACGTTAAGATAGTTCACGAAAATGCCCTGAGCGGTCTCCGGACGCAGATACACTTCCATGGCACCGTCGGCCGTAGAGCCCATCTCCGTCTTGAACATCAGGTTAAACTGGCGCACATCGGTCCAGTTTCGTGTGCCGCTGATGGGGCACACGATGCCGCAATCAAGGATTATCTGTCGTAATTCCTCAAGGTTGTTGGCATTCATCGCATCCGAAAAACGCTGGTGAAGTGCGTCGCGCTTCTTCTGATGCTCGATCACGCGGGGATTGGTCTGACGAAACATTGCTTCGTCGAAGCTGTCGCCGAATCTTTTGGCCGCCTTGGCCACCTCCTTGTTTATCTTTTCGTCTATCTTGGCTATTTCATCTTCGATGAGCACATCGGCGCGATAACGCTTCTTGGAGTCTTTGTTGTCGATCAACGGATCGTTGAATGCATCCACGTGGCCCGAAGCCTTCCAGATGGTGGGATGCATGAAGATTGCGGAGTCTATGCCCACGATGTTGTCGTGAAGCATGGTCATAGCCTCCCACCAATAGCGTTTGATATTGTTTTTGAGTTCCACGCCGTTCTGTCCGTAGTCATATACAGCCGACAGGCCATCGTAGATCTCAGATGATTGAAACACAAACCCATATTCCTTGGCATGGGCGATTATAGTCTTGAAGACGTCTTCTTGTTTTGCCATTGTAGTATGCCCGATCCCGCATTGTCTTCCGCAGGGATTTCACGGGTGTATTATTTGTTATTTACTTTTTTACAGTTGAAGCTGGTTGACTTCGATGCCGGAATCACTTGAATGCCTTGAGACTTTCTTCTATGGCTGCGAGTTTCTCCAGCGCGTCGGCTTCTTTCTTACGCTCAAGTGCCACTACCTTCTCCGGAGCATTGGCCACGAAGCGCTCGTTGGAAAGCTTCTTGCGCACGGTCTGCAGGAAGCCTTCGTAGTGAGCTTTGTCCTTTTCAAGTTTGCGGATCTCTTCCTCTACGTTTACGTTGCCCTCCAGAGGGATGCAGTATTCTACGGCCCCTACTCTAAAGGAGGCTGAGCCTGCGGGCTTTTCGTCTACCAGATCTATCATGTCAAGATTGCCCATCTTTTCGAGAATGGCGTCGAGCATGCCGCTGTGGGGTCCCTTGATGAAAAGTTTGAGCGGCTCTTTTTGCGGTATCTGCTTCTGTTTGCGTACCGTACGTATGCCTGCCACCACTTCCTTAAGATGCTCAAAGCCGGCCAGCACGGCATCATCGTATTCGCTGGCAAAAGGTAGCTGGGCATACATTATGCTTTCTCCTTCCTTGCGGTCTCTAAGATGCTGCCACAGTTCTTCCGTGATAAACGGCATAAAGGGATGCAGCATTCGCAGCAAAAGGTCGAAATAGTTTTGCACGGCATCATACGTAGCCTTATCCATAGGCTGCCCGTAGGCCGGCTTCACCACTTCCAGCAGCCAGCTGGAGAATTCGTCCCAGAAGAGTTTGTAGACCGTCATCAATGCCTCCGATATACGGAATTTCTCCATCAGGTCGTTCATCTCGGCCAGTGCATTGTTAAGTTTGTCGCCAAACCATTCCAGACCAAGCTTGGCGCTTTCCGGCTGATAGAGGGTGGAGTCTACCTGCCATCCTTTCATGAGTCTGAAGGCGTTCCAGATCTTATTGCAGAAGTTGCGGCCCTGTTCACACAGTGAATCATCATACATGATATCGTGGCCGGCAGGGGCGGCAAGCATCAGCCCCATCCTCACGCCGTCTGCCCCGTATTTCCCGATAAGTTCGAGAGGATCCGGGGAGTTGCCGAGACTTTTCGACATCTTGCGTCCGATTTTGTCTCTCACAATGCCTGTGAAATATACGTTGCCAAAGGGCTTGTCGCCGGCGAATTCATATCCGGCCATAATCATGCGGGCCACCCAGAAGAAGATGATGTCCGGAGCGGTGACAAGATCTGTGGTGGGATAATAATATTTGAATTCCTCGTTGTCGGGATCAAGTATGCCGTTAAACAGCGACATCGGCCAGAGCCAGGAGCTGAACCATGTGTCAAGACAGTCTGGGTCCTGCACGAGCTTGTCTACTGTCAGACTCCTGTCGCCACTCTTTTCGATGGCCTTAAGCAGGGCCTCTTCGGCATCGTGAGCCACCACAAAGCTGCCGTCGGGAAGAAACCATGCCGGTATACGATGGCCCCACCATAGCTGCCGGGAAATGCACCAGTCCTTGATGTTGGTCATCCAGTGGCGGTAGATATTCTTAAACTTCGAGGGCACAAATTTAATATCGTCGCTCTCCACTGCCTTCAGCGCTTCTTTGGCCATGCCGTCCATCTTCACGAACCATTGGGTGGACAGTTTGGGCTCTATCACTTCATCGGTACGCTCGGAGTGGCCCACTTTGTTGTCGTAATCTTCAATTTTCTCAACGAGACCGGCCTCACGAAGATCTTCCATGATCTGTTTGCGCACTTCAAAACGGTCCATACCTACGTATAGGCGTCCGTTGTCGGAGATGGTGCCGTTGTCGTTGAATATATCGATGGATTCAAGATGGTATTTTTCGCCAAGCATGTAGTCGTTGACGTCATGGGCAGGAGTGACTTTCAGGCATCCCGTGCCGAATTCCATCTCCACATACTCGTCCATGATTACGGGCACTTCCCTCCCTACGATGGGCACCGTAACTTTTTTTCCTTTGAGCCAGGTGTAGCGCTCGTCGTTGGGGTTTACACACACGGCCGTGTCGCCAAGTATAGTCTCCGGACGGGTGGTGGCCACTATGATGTATCTTCCATCCGGATCGTCCGCTACCTTGTAACGCAGATAGAAGAGCTTGCTTTTCTCCTCCTTGTAGATCACTTCTTCATCGCTCAATGCAGTGAGGGCTTTGGGATCCCAGTTCACCATACGCACGCCGCGGTAGATCAATCCTTTTTCATACAGGCGGCAGAACACTTCGATTACGCTCTTCGAACGGATTTCGTCCATAGTGAAGGCTGTACGCTCCCAGTCGCACGAGGCCCCCAGTTTGCGCAGTTGCTGCAGAATTATGCCACCGTATTTGTTGGTCCAGTCCCAGGCGTGGTTCAAAAACTCCTCGCGGCTGAGGTCGGACTTCTTCACTCCCTCCTGAGCAAGTTTGGCCACGACCTTGGCTTCCGTGGAGATAGCCGCATGGTCGGTGCCGGGCACCCACAGTGCGTTCTTGCCCATCATGCGGGCCCTGCGAACCAGAATGTCCTGTATGGTGTTGTTCAACATGTGGCCCATATGGAGCACTCCGGTCACATTCGGGGGCGGAATCACGATGCAAAACGGTTCTCTCTCATCGGGTACGGAATGAAACAGGCCGTGTTCCATCCAATAATTATACCATTTGTCTTCTACGGCAGAAGGGTTATATTTGGTGGCTAATTCTTCACTCATTGTCAAATCTAATTTGAGAAGTTTCTTTGGTTTCAATCCACAAAATTAGCAAAATTTGTCTAATTTTGCATCCTATTCGCGACTAAGTTGCATTCTTTGCACGTTTTTTTGTTGTTCACAGCTCTTATAGAAGTTGTTCTGAACCGCTCCATAATAAAATATATATGAAACTCTTTAAATATTTCCTTTCCCTTCTTCTTCTCTCGGCCGTGTATTTGTGCCCGCTCGCCCAGAATCCCAAACGTGAATTCCGGGGGGCATGGCTCCACGTTATAGGACAGAGCCAATGGCAAAACAAGTCCACAGAGCAGGCACAGGCATATATCCGCGATCAGTTTGACAAACTGCAGGCCGCCGGTTGCAATGCGGTAATATTTCAGGTGCGGCCCACTGCCGACGCGGTCTATAAATCAGATTATGAGCCCTGGTCAGCCTGGCTCACCGGCAAAAGGGGAAAAGCCCCCTCCCCCATGTGGGACCCTATGGAATATGCCATTCAAGAGGCCCACAAACGCGGTATGGAATTTCATGCATGGCTTAATCCTTACCGCGTCACGTCTTCGGCCAAGGAAGTGCTCCCCGCCGATCACCCTTCCCGCAAGGAGCCCCATAGATTTGTAAAATACAATGGCCAGGTGCTCTTTGACCCCGCCTATCAGGAAAACCGCGATTTTATTTGCCTTATCGTAGAAGACATTATGAAGCGCTACGATGTAGACGCTATCCATATAGATGACTATTTCTACCCTTATCCCGCTGCCGGACAGAAGTTTCCCGATGATGCCAGCTACGCCAAATTCGGCAACGGCATCAACCGAAACGACTGGCGACGCCACAACGTCAACCTCCTCATTGAGCAACTCCATTCCACCATCAAACGAACCAAGCCATGGGTGAGATTCGGCATCAGTCCCTTCGGGATCTGGCGCAACAAACGCACCGATCCCAAAGGCTCCAACTCCACCGGACTTCAGAATTACGATGACCTTTACGCCGACATTCTGCTTTGGGATAAGGAAGGTTGGGTGGATTATCTGGTGCCTCAGTTGTATTGGAGTCTCGACACCAAAGCCGCTCCAAGCCGTCATCTTGCCAAATGGTGGAACGACAATATTCACAATTCCGACCTGTATATCGGTCAAGACACAAAACGGACCATGGACAGTGCCGATCCCGGAAATCACGATAAAAATGAACTGGACACCAAGGTAACGCTTTCGCGCGTACTCCCGAAAGTGGGGGGTAACGTATGGTGGCACGGCTATTGGGTCACCGATAACTATAAAGGAGTGGCCGACTCACTGGCTCTTAAATATCAATCCACAATCGCTCTTCCGCCTGCCTACGGCAGTCTTTCAAAACGTCCGGATCCCGTGAAAAATCTTCAGATCAACCGCGAAAGCGGAAAGACTTTCCTTACCTGGACTCCTCCCGCTCTCTCCGGCAAACCTTCGGAGACTGATGCCGTGAAGTTTGTGGTATATGAGTTTTACCCCGGTGAGGACAGCGATGATCTTGAAGATTCCCAGACCATTATTGCCATGACTCCCTACAACCGTGTGCTCATTGCCGATGACGCCGACCCAAAATCCGTGAAGGGACTGACATTCGCCGTGACATCCCTCGACAGAATGAACCGCGAGTCTGCCCCCGCAAAACTAAAACTTTAAGGTAATGGACAAAGATATTGTGGATCTGCTCGATTCAGAGGCTCGCAGGATAAATCGCCCGGAGTTTATCGTCAACGATCCGGTGCAGTTTCCCCGCAGGTTTTCCCGTATCGAAGATATTGAAATCACCGCTTTTCTGGCGGCCACCTTGGCTTGGGGCAACCGCAAAATGATATGCCGCGACATTGACCGGATGCTCTTTCTGATGGATCATCAGCCATATCAATACGTGCTTGAGGAGGGCTACGAAGATCTCGACCCTAGTCTCAACATCCATCGCACTTTCTTCGCACGCAATCTGCAATATTATCTGAGAGGACTTCGCAGAATTTATCTTGACTACGGCTCTATCGATAATCTTTGCCGCGCAAGCGGCGCCAATCTCTCAGAGGCCCCTGCCTGGGCTCTTGTGGAGAGAATGCTTGGAATTTTGGCAGATGCCAACAGCGGCGCTGCCGACAACAGATGTCTCCCTTTCAATTTGAGACAGACTGCCCTCAAGCGTATCAATATGGCTCTGCGATGGCTTGTGCGCGATGACGGGATCGTAGACATGGGCATATGGGAAAGCCTTGACAAAAGCCAACTGTATATTCCTCTTGATGTGCACGTGGGCAATACTGCCCGCGACCTTGGACTACTTTCCCGCAAGGCCAACGATCGCCGGAGTGTGGAACTTCTCACAGCCCGGCTGCGCAATCTCCGTCCGCAGGATCCGGTGTATTACGATTATGCCCTTTTCGGCATTGGCGTGGGCGAGTGAATTTGGTTGATGGTTGATAGTTGATGGCGCGGTATTAGAAAAAGGCGTAGGCTATCGCCACCGCGGCTATTGCTCCCACCACATCGGCCAGAAGAGCGTAGCCTGCCGCATAACGGGTCTTGCTCACTCCCACTGATCCGAAATACACGGCCAATATATAGAATGTAGTGTCGGTGCTTCCCCTTACGCATGCAGCGAGTTTGCTCACGAAGGCGTCCGGACCGCTCGTCTTCATCACATCAAGCATCATAGCGCAGCTGCCGCTGCCGCTCAAAGGCTTCATAAGCATTGTGGGCAATGCACCTACCCATTGCGTGTCAGCTCCGGTAAGTCCTACCAGCCATTCCACGCCACCCGTAAGCATCTCCAATGCTCCCGAAGCCCGAAACATCCCTATACCCACCAGAATAGCCACCAGATACGGGATGATCATCACCGCTGTCTTGAATCCTTCCTTCGCTCCTTCTATAAAGGTGTCGTAGACCCGTATCTTTTTTCGTATGCCGGCCCCAAGAAAGGATATGATCACGCTGAAAAGTATGAAATTCGCACCAAAAGTGGAATACTCCTGCACCTTATCCGCCGGCAGCGATGCAAAAAACCACGTCACCAGACCTACGGCCAGTGCTATACCTCCAAACCAACATGCCAAAGTGCGGTCAAAACGTATTCGCTGCTTGATACACAAGGCCGTAAGCCCTACAAGCGTAGCTATGGCCGTGGCGATGAGTATGGGTATGAAGACGTCGGTGGGATTGGCGGCTCCCCCCTGTGCCCTATACATCATGATGCTTATCGGGATCAGACACAGTCCAGAACTATTTAGCACAAGAAACATTATCATGGCATCCGTGGCCGTGTCCTTTCGCGGATTCAGACTCTGCATCTCCTGCATAGCCTTTAGCCCCATGGGGGTGGCCGCGTTGTCCAGTCCGAGCATATTGGCCGATATGTTCATAAAGATGGCACCGTAGGCCGGATGGCCCTTGGGAATGCCCGGAAACAATCTTGAGAAAAACGGACTGATAATTCTGCTGAAAAACTCCGTGACTCCTCCCCGCTCCCCTATCTTCATTATTCCCAACCATAGAGTGAGCACTCCGGTCAGTCCAAGCGACACTTCAAAAGCAAAGGCCGCCTGATCAAAAGAAGCGTTCATAATGGATGACCATATCTGCATGTCGCCCGCAAATAGCGTTCGGCACAGTGCCACTGCGAAGGCAATGACAAAGAAGGCTATCCATATCCAGTTGAGTACCATGAAGCGAAAGCCGAAGCGGAATCAAATCTTTCGGATTCCCATGATTTCACGCACGTCGCGCAGAGTGTCGGCTGCCACTGCCCGTGCATTCTCGGCGCCCTGCTTCACCACGCGGCTCAGGTATTCTTCGTTGCTGCGGATGTCAAGTATGCGTTCCCGGATGGGAAGTGTAATCTTAAGCATATCCTCTGCCAATTGCTTTTTCATGTCGCCGTAGCGTATGGAGCAGTCGGCGTATTTGCCGCGATAGAAGTCGCCCGCCTCTTTGCCGCTTACAAGATCCAGTAAAGTAAACAGGTTGGCCACAGGCTGGCTCGGTGTCTGCCCGGGCTCCTTAGGTCCTTCGTCGGTGACGGCGCGCATCACTTTCTTGCGCAGTGTCTTCTCATCATCGATCAAGTAGATGCAGTTGCCTTCGCTTTTGCCCATTTTGCCGCTGCCGTCGAGTCCGGGTACCTTGATGGCTTCTCCACCGAAATTGAAGTTGACGGGTTCTCCGAAGTATTCCACGCCGTAGAATGAATTGAAGCGGCGGGCAAACCGTCTTGTGAGTTCCAGATGCTGCTCCTGATCCTTGCCTACCGGCACATAATCGGCTTTCTGAATGAGAATATCCACTGCCATAAGCGTAGGATAGGTCAGCAATCCGGCGTTGACCCGCTGATTGGTCTGGTTGCCGATTATTTCTTTTTCAATCTCATCGCTTTCGCTCTTTATGCCCAAGGCCTTGCGTGCCTTGTCTTTAAAGGATGCCGTACGCATCAATTCCCCTATTCCCACGTGCATATTCATCAAAAGATACATCTCTGAGAGTTCGGGCACATCGCTCTGCACGAAGATAGTGTTCTTATCCGGATCAAGACCTGCCGCCAGATATTCGGCGAGTATATCCTTCACGCTGTCGTGGAGAGATTTAGGATCCGGATGGGTGGTCAGTGCATGCAGGTCGGCCACAAAATATCTGCAGTCGAAGTCATCCTGCATTCTCACGAATTTGGAGAGGGCTCCGAAGTAATTGCCGAGATGTAGGTTGCCGGTGGAGCGAATGCCACTGAGTACTATCTTTCTTCCTTCTTTTCCTGTATCCTTTGTATTGTCTGCCATATTTGATGTGTATACTGGGTTTTGTATTCGTTTCTTATTTATCCTGCAAATTTAACAAATTTTACGAAATATATGTTGAAGTTGTCTAAACTTCAATATATGTTTTCTCATTTCAAAATAAAAATTTTTTCCGAATCCAGTGTTATCTCCATAAATTATTTCAAATTTTTTGGTCTATTTGGAATATTTCTTGTATTTTTGTGACAACTTCATGGAATTTTTAGGTCATTTTTCAGACCTCGCTTAACTATTTTTTTCTTACACAATTAATTAACTTAAATCATGAAACACTTGGGAAAACTACTCCTTGCGTCCGCTCTGACGCTGGGCGCCGTTTCCGTTTCGGCTCAAACCTGGGTGGGCGACAGAGATGATTTCAGAGATGAAACGATCTATTTCGCCATGACCACCCGTTTCTACGATGGCGATCCCACCAACAATGTATGCGGTTGGGACCATCAGGATGTGCAGATCGCAAACAATGACCCCGACTGGCGCGGCGACTTCAAGGGCCTTATCGACAAGCTTGACTACATCAAGGCTCTCGGCTTCACAGCCATCTGGATCACCCCCGTGACCCAAAACTGCTCCGGCACTGACTTCCACGGATACCATTCCATGGATTTCTCTTCAGTCGACCTCCGGTATGAAAGCCGCAAGGAATGGGGCGCCAATGAAGACGTCTCTTTTCAGAGCCTGATCGATGCCGCCCACGCCAAAGGTATTAAAGTGGTGCTCGATATAGTGCTCAACCACACCGGCAACTTCGGCGAGGCCCACTTCGCCCCCCTCTTTAAAAGAAGTCCCGACATCCGCAATCAGGCAAGCGTCTCCGCTTCCCTCATCCCCGACCCGGATCTTCTCGGAGCCGATTACAACGATGTATCCGGCACCGAACAGTTCAACCGTCGTTTCAAATATCTGAAAAACACCAACGGCCAAAATCTCGATACCCACAATTATTGGCATCATGTCGGCACCGGATGGAACTGGGACTATCCCAACCGTTGGTGGGGACAGATCGCCGGAGACTGTGTGGACCTCAACACCGAGAACCCCGCCGTGTCTAAGTACCTTGTGGAGTGCTACGGCAAATTCATCGAAATGGGTGTGGACGGTTTCCGAATCGACACCACCGGCCACATAGCCCGACTCACTTTCAACAAGTCTTTCATACCGCAGTTTTTGGCGCTGGGCGAGAAGTACAAAGACCGTCGCCTCAACCAGACTCCTTTCTTTATGTTCGGAGAATGCTGTGCCCGCTACAGCGAACCCACTTACCGCGACCAACATAACCTCTCAAGTTATTTCTACACCTGGAAATCCTCCGAGGATATGCTTGCCAAATGGAACGACGATGCCTCATGGTGGGATTCGCAAGTGATCTATGAAGGCAACGATAAAGCCGTGGGCAACATGCAGCTGTGTCTTGACGAACCCTCCACGGCTCCCACTTCCGAAAACGTGTTTATGAAAAACGGACAGTGGCATCAGCCTGATTATTCCAAATATTCGGGTTTCAGTATCATTGACTTCCCGATGCATTACAATTTCAACAACGCCGCCGCTGCCGTAGACATCGCCAGGAAAGGCGACAAATACTATAACGATGCTTCCTACAACGTGGTATACGTTGACAGCCACGACTATTGCCCCGGTCCCAACGACGGCACCCGCTTCAACGGCGGCACCGACCAGTGGGCCGAAAACCTCTCCCTTATGTTCACTTTCCGTGGCATCCCCTGCATTTACTATGGCTCCGAAGTAGAGTTTCAGAAAGGCAAAAAAGTTGACGCCGGAGGCACCGACATGCCCGTAAAGGACAGCGGACGTGCTTATTTCGGCAATTATCTTGAAGGAACCGTCACCGCCACCGACTTTGCTCAGTGGACAGCCTCGGGCAACGTGGCCAAGACACTCAACGCCGATCTGGCCCGCCACATCCAGCGTCTGAATCAAATCCGGGCCGCCGTGCCGGCTCTCCGCAAAGGCCAATATACCTGGGACGGCTGCTCCGCTTCGGGCGGCTGGGCCTTCAAACGCGCATATAAAGACAGCTATGCTCTTGTGGCTATAAACGGCGGCGCCACTTTCAGCAACGTCCCAAGCGGTGTGTATACCGACCTCATCACCGGCGAAAAATTCCAGGGAGGAGGCTCCATCACCGTAAAGGCTCCCTCCAATAAAGGCCAGCTCCGCGTGATCGTTAAAGACTGGGACGGCGGTATCGTTGGTGAAGACGGCAAGTTTATCTACGCATCCTCTCCAGTAAGTCACGGAGGGTCTGTAACCTTCTCCGATCCCGGCACCACTTCTTATTATACCGCCGATGACGCCATTGGCGCTCCCGGAATAATTTTCTCCCGGGCCGGCGGTGCTTTCTCCACCGAAACCCTCACCGTGACTGTAAGCCTTAACGACGCCGCCATATCGGGTTCGTATACTGTAGAAGGCAAATCATCTGTATCTCTCTCAAAAGGTCAGAGTTCATCTTTCACCATCGGTGCAGACATGGCCTTTGGCGACAATTGCTCGGTTAAATGGACCGCAACAGGTGAAGACAATTCCGAAAATTCGGGCACAATCACCTTCACAAAGAAAGACCCCAATCAACTCACCGTGGTTTATTACGACAATTCACTCACCAAATGGTCTACTGTTAAAATCCATCACTGGACTGTAGAAGAAACCGCCTGGCCCGGTGTAGACATGGTGCCGGTGGAAGAAAATATCTGGAAATATGAATTGCCCTTGGGCACGGAAGGCGTAGTATTCAACGGCGGAGGCAACGGCTCGCTTCAGACTTCCGACCTCTCGGGAAGCGCCCTCATCGACGGCCATCTCTATCAAGGCATTCCTTCCGGAGGCGGTGTGTGCGGTATCAATGATCTCGGTGAGTATCAGCCCGGCAACTCCGCAGTCAATACCATTGAGGCTCCCGCTTCCGAAGCCGTGTATTTCGACCTGCAGGGCAGACGTGTCCTTAACCCAACCACCGGAATCTATCTGAAAGCCGCCGGCAATAAAGTCAGCAAAGTAGTGATTCGCTGACCAATTCACTGGCCATCCATCTGTCACAAGTGTTAAATAATGTTAATATTTAAACATTTTGAGTCGGTGGATGGTTTTATAAGTGAAAAGAAAGAAGATAGATTTTTGTTCATTAAGTTCATTATAAAAGTGGCCACTCGGGAGAGCGGCCGCTTTTATTTTATGAAACAATCGCAATTTGTCATTGAAGTTGTCTAAACTTATTTTGTTATTAAGATTTGGTAAGATTTCGGAGGGAAT
>JAMPGE010000050.1 GCA_023664085.1 Muribaculum sp.
TTGTGAAAGTTGAGGCTTTTGTCCATTTTTCTAGGGTAGTTCTGCAACACCCTCTCACAAATTCCGCCTTTGGCGAAGATCTGTTTGCGAAGAGCAAGTATGATCTGACTCAGAGTCTGCCGAATGCATCGTCTATCGGTTCCGTTGTGGAAGTCCGCACCGGAGAAATGTGGTCCCTCCTTGATGAAATGAGCCGTCTGCAGAAGCTGCTCGACGAAGGCAAAATCACATCTACTGAATATACAAGCATGCTTATCTCTGCCATGGGTGTGAACTCCTGGAAGAGCGGACTCTATCCCATTACTACATTCCGCACACAGGACGTAGACTATATTGAGATGATCAATAAGCTTCCCGACTATTGCGACCTCGCAATAGAGGCCTTCCTCAACAATGACTGCAACAAAATATATGAAGAATACCGTGGCAATCTGATGTTGCTGTGTGCATTAGCAAGCGACGTAATCAATCCGTCCAACATTAGTAGCCCCGAAGCATTCCGCAAATGGTGTGAAAACTACCTCACCAAAATGCGCAACAACACAGACTTCACACTCTACTTAAACCCTGTCTACAAAAATACAAGTCTGGATGATGGGGAAACAACCACGGTCACCTACACCGGCGAATGGTACACTGAGTTCAAGACTTCTCCGTGGATAGGCAGCATGCAGAAAGCTCAGTCATATATCAATGCCATCCTTACAGATAATGGCAAAGTCACAGACGTGGATACCCTCGACATCTGGGGCTCTGCAAAAGACTACCTCAGAGCTGAGATCATCAAAGACTATGGTGAAGACAGCCCAGCTGTGAAGTTTGCCCACAATCTCTTCGGCGACACCAATATGAACACTATCTATACACTGGGAGAACTTGAAGAAGGCGGTCTTTATCCCCAGCCTCTTCCCGATGCGTTCAACACTCAGGGTGTCATCCTTACTGAAGAAGACCTTCTTCGCAGCACATGGAAATTTACTCCGGTGAATGCTGAATCTGCAGTTGCAGTGGCAGTGAATCCTGAGATGAAGGGCTCTGATAATCTTTATTATACCACATTCTGCAGCCCTTGGAATTTTGAGATGCTCTCCCCCGGTATGAAGGCTTATGTGGCCACCGATGTGAATTATGGATCAGGCGCGGTGACTCTTCAGGAAATCCCCGGCACTAAAATTCCGGCCAACACACCCGTGGTAATCAGCACAGAATCTCCCGAATTAGCCAACAACAAGATTCTCCCTATTGAGGAAGAAGTAGCTGCTGTAGATGGCAATTTGTTGGAAGGTAACCTGTTTGCCCAAGCAAATGGCGGACATGACTTTATTCTTTCTTTAAAAGAAGGCGCACCCGCTTTCACACGGTGGATCAATACACTTCCCGCCAACAATGCATTCATCAACAACGGTGAGGCCGGTATCAATACCATATTCTCCGGAAATGCAGATGGCAAGATCTTCGACCTGCAAGGCCGCGAAGTGAAAGATGCCCAGAAAGGTATCTTCATCATCAACGGAAAGAAAGTAGTACGTTTCTAAGTGGTAGTATAAATAAGAGCGCGCTAAATGCGCTCTTATTTATCATTGTTCAGTTATTCATGTTGAAAGATTTCAATATGAACGACACCCGTTGTACCATTAGTCATACAGAGCGAATCAAAACCAAGCTAATTCGGTATAACATTTTCATAAAACATATATGAGAAATTGGAATAAAATATTTAAAGGTGTCACTTTTCTTTGCTGCGCCGGCATTTATGCTTCCACAGCTTTCGGCATTACTCCTACCTCTCCGTCGGCTCCTTTAAATTTCAAGGTCGAACCGGATGAAACGGGTGTAATGAAAGTTTACATTTCTTTCAATGCTCCTGAGAAGACTGTTGGCGGTGACGTTCTTTCGGCTATAGACCGCATAGAATTGAAAAGAGACAATCAGCTTGTGACTACATATCGGACAGTCTCTCCCGGTCAGCTTTTATCCTATACAGACACACAGGTCAGCACCGGCTACTCCACATATACAGTCACTGCCTACACCTCGGAAGAAGGTGAGACAGCAAGCAGCAACAGAATATTCGTAGGAGTAGACGAGCCCTTGGCTCCCACCAAATTTACTGTGAAGGACGATGGCTCTCAACTTATGTTTACATGGGCCAAGAGTGCCAAAGTGGGCAAGAACGGTGAGCGTGTGAATCAAAACACAGTGAAATATGTAGTGGAAGAATTAAATGATTCTTACGAACCGGTGAAAGAGCTGACCGAAACCGCCAGCCAAGCCACCTACGTCTTTCTCAACACAAACACTGGCGATCAGGATCTTCGCAGGTTCAGTATCTATGCCAAGAATTCAGCCGGCGAAAGCGAGCGTGTATATCTTGTAATGGTAACCGGAGCACCGTATTATCTTCCTTATTCCGAAAGCTTTGCAGCAGGAGTACTTCACGGACTCGGATGGCAATCCGGCGACGGTGATGTGGTATTGACCACCGATGACTCCGCCGATGGCGATTTCGGATGCCTTATGCTTACACCTCCTGCCAAAGGCACCTTTTCCTTTAATCTCGGCAAGATCGATGTAACTCGTGTCGCAAATCCCCGAATCACTTTTAGCTATAAAGGACTGGGTGAAGGCGAAAAGATGCTTCTGAGATTAGGACGTCCCGATGGTGCTGAAGGCACTCTGGCCACTTTGGAAGGTCCGATCGAAGATTGGACATCTTTCACTGTGGATATCACAAAGGCTACCAAAAACAACCGTTATCTAATCCCGAAGCTGCAGCTTCTTGAAGGCAACACACAGACAGTATTGATCGACGACATCCGCATATACGATCCCTATGAGAACGATTTGTCGGTATTCGTAAAGGCTCCTTCTACAACTTCCGATGAGATCACAGCTCAATTAATCGTCACCAACGAGGGAATTAATCCGAGTCATGACGCCAAGGTGGTTTTCTCTGTAGACCGGAATGTCCAAAAGACCTTTGACGTGAAAGACGGCCTCGCTCCCGGTGAGAGCCAGACTATAGAGACACGATTTAATGCACCGGAAGGAGCCCTTGGCAACAGCGTTGAAATCAGTGCCGAAATCCAGTGGGCATACGATCTCAATCCTCTTAACGACAAAGCTACGGCAGAAATACTGTATAATGGTTCTGATGATTCACGAGGCGAGATGGCGGGAGTCAGTGTGTTGGAAGATATTGATTTGACATCTGCTGCGGTATATTCACTTGACGGTCGGAAGATGAAATCAGCCTGCGGTCTTGCTCCCGGGATATATATCATAAACGGTAAAAAAGTCATAATAAAATAAGGAGAAAATGAATATGAATTTCAAGAAAATTTCATTGATGGCACTCGGCACAGCCATATGTGCCACATCGGTGGCCGCTCCCCGCACTAAAAGCGATATTATGGCTATAGCATGCGAGACACTTGTAAGAGGAGATGCCGGAATCTCACGTATGGCAACACGGGCCACTTCCGGTATCCGTATACTCAATCAAAACAAAGTGTTCAGCGTGGTAGGATATCAAGACGGCTCTTATGCTATCGTTTCAAACGATGATCTTCTGCCCGAAGTGCTCGGATATTCCGCGAGCCCATTTACAGTGGACACCGACAACAGTAATTTCCGTTGGTGGATGGAAGCAATGCAGGAAGCCGGAGAGGAAATCATAAAGAGTGGCATCCCTGCAAATCACATTGCTCCGGATACGCAAAAGTATCCAGCGGCCGTGCCTCAGATGATGAGCAACGTATGGGGACAGATGGCTCCGTTCAACGATTATTGTCCTCTCGAATATGATGCCAACGGCAAACTGATCGGCAGATGCGTGGTAGGATGTGTGGCCACTTCTTCCACTCAAGTGATGCATTATCACCAGTACCCATCGCAGGGCCATGGCGTGCATGTCGATATGCAGACAGTTGATGCGTTCAACAAGCCCATTCCCTTGAAAGTGAATCTGTCGGACTATTTCTACGATTATTCCAAGATGCGCGATTCGATGTCGCCCGGCACATATACTAAGGAAGAGGCGGATGCGGTGGCCGGCCTGTCGTATTCGGTAGGTGTGACCTTTGGTATGATCTATAGCACAGGAGCCTCCGGCACTTATTCCGACAGCGCCGCTTATGCGCTTAAGAAGTATTTTGGCTTCCCCAATGCTCAGAAAATAGATCGTTACGGCGTCAACGAGCAAGTATGGATGGATATGATCTTTAAAGAGCTGAGTGAAAACCGTCCCGTATTGTATTCCGGAGCTGACGATTTTCTGACAGTAGGGGGTGGCGGTCATGCCTTCGTTTTTGACGGCTATGATGAAAACGGGCTTGTACATGTCAACTGGGGATGGTTTGGAAGAAACGACGGATATTATGAGGTAGCCCTTCTTAATCCGCGTATTCATTCTTTCAAAAATCAGCAGGATATGATAATCGGAGTAGCGCCTCCGGATCAGTTTGTCGGTAATCCCGAACTGAAACTTACCGGTAACATCACTCTCGAGGACATAGCGAACGCTGTGGAAAAAAGCAAAAGTGAAGGCATTCGTGTGCTCGACCTTAAGAATGCGGTTCTGCCCGGCGGAGTAATCCCCAATTTCGCTTTTTATTCCAGTCTGTTTAAGAAAATCATTCTTCCTGACAATACCGTAAAAATCGGTGACGGTGCTTTCGGAAAATGTCGCAATCTTGTAGAGGTGGTATTCCCGACTGCCAATTCCGATCAGCAGTATATTGTAGAAGACAATATTATCTACAGTAAGGATGGCAAGATAGTGATAGAGGTACTCCCCTATTATTGGAATAATGATTTGGTGATCACGGACTATAACTCATTGTTAAAATTCCGTGAAGGAGTTACAGAACTTCGTCCTCACGCTGCAGATGGATGCTTCCGCATCAAGGGAGTTGAAATTCCTGCAACTGTAACTAAAATCGGAGAATATGCTTTTGCCAATGCTACAAATATGAAGGTTGTATTTTCACGCAGTGTGGTCCCCTCCAGAGCCACTTACGGTGCCTGGGAAGGTGTGGATCCCGGTTTTACAAGATTAATAGTGCCCGCCGGCGTGGTCGATACCTACTATCGCTGCGGCGAATGGAACAAATTCTTTGCATTCGATAACGTATATGAATACGGCACAAACGTGGTTGCAAACAATGCAGTGCGTGCCGTAGGTGAATCCAATCCTGAGTTTACTTACAGAATCTTCGGTGAATACGTGTCGGGAGAGCCTGTGCTCACCTGCAGCGCCACCAAAGAATCACCGGCCGGTGAATATCCTATAGTAGTTGAGAAGGGCACACTTAACGGAGAAAGCGTGATGCTCACCAATGGTGTGCTCCGTGTAATTGGAGAATCGGGGGTAGACGCGGTCGACATGGAGAATGGTCCGTTTGACGTATATTCCATCGATGGCAAAATGATTCTGCACAATGCAGAAAGCCTTAACGGTCTCGACAAGGGTATCTATATCGTTAACGGACACAAGATAATTGTAAAATAATATATATTTCCGAGGAAAGTCTGAGGTGATTTCCCCTCAGACTTCCTTGGAAAAACTTAAGAAATATGAAAAAATCATTTTTACTGCTTATTATATGTGCTTTAGGAGGAATCACTCCAAAAGCAATGGCAGCCGATACTATCACCCTTGGTGAATGCAATCACAAGGTGGCATCCGGCAATGGATATGGCACCGACAACGCCGGTGTGGTAAAAGCAGCTGTTTTTGTACCCTCCAACAAGCTTGCCAATCTTAGTGGTAACCAGATTACAGAGGTTGACTTCGGATTGTCAAGCCGCGTGAATGTACGTGAAGTAAGCGTATGGGTACGCGGAGAACTTGACGGCGCCAACCTCGCCACCGGCTCTATAGAACGAGGTGCAATGGGATGGAACGAAGTAAAACTTACCACTCCCTATACCATTGAGACTAATTGCCCCGGTCTGTACATAGGCTACGAATTCTCCAGCGCCGGAGTTTCCCATCCGGTATCCGTAGTAGGAGAAAGCAACGAGTATAAATCTTTCGTGAAGACCCCTGCCGATAAGGAATGGAAGGAGATCACTTCTCAAGGAGTGGTCAGCATCGAAGCAATCGTGAGCGGCAACAATATGCCTAAGTACGATCTTGAATTGGTAGAAGCAAGTGTATGCCCGGATCTCAACAATGGAGATAATTTTTACACAGTTAGCGGTGTGGTAAGAAACCTCGCAATGAAAAATGCCACAGGATTCTCAATCAGCGTAGTTGATGAAGCTGGAAATGCCGCGGTAGGCAACGCTCGTTTGGACTCATATACCGGCACCACCGTTCCATTCACGGCCACAGTGTCATCCTCTACGCCGCTCTCCGGGAAGCTTATCGTAACAATTACCGGTTTAGTTGACGGCAGCGATGCGAACCCCGCCAACAACACCGCGGAAGCAGTGCTCTCTTACAGACGCACTGTTCTCATCGAGGAATTCACCACTGAACGGTGCCCCAACTGTCCGGGAGCTGCTGACACACTCCACGAACTCCTGAACAATCCTTTGTATGCGGGCAAAGCCCTTGCCATCTGCCACCACTCCGCTTTTGGTACCGACTGGCTCACCCGCGATATTGACAATGATCTCGTATGGATGTTCAATATGGATGGATTGGCATTTGCACCCGCTTTGATGTATGACCGTCAGCCTATTTTTAAACTTGGCTACAATCAGAATAGGTACGAACCCATAATCGCTCCCCGCAATGACGAAATATTTGAGACATGTCTTAAGACAGCACTCAAGCAGCCCACCAACGCTATGATCGACGTGAAGGTAATAGATCAAGCCGAGACCAGCGAGGGGACGGTAGTCACTGTTGAAGTGAAGGGTATCTGCAACGAATCCTATGCTCTGGAAAACGGGATGCTGAACTTTGTGACACTCGAAGACAACGTCAAGGCCAAGTCGCAGGAGGGAGCATCCGGCACATATTATCACAATCACGTGATTCGTACAGACAATGGCTCCTGGGGTGAACCTGTAGTATTTGAAAACGGTCGGTTCAGCAAGACATTCACATTGACTCTTCTTCCTGAATGGAACAAGAACGAGATTTCATTCGTGGCATTCATAGCTAACCGCGACGCTGAGAATACCTGCAACAATGTAGTGGAGAACGCAGCCTACGCCAAATTGGTTAAGACCGAATCCGGAGTGGAGAAGGTAGCCGAAGAGGATCTGGAGGAAGCAGCCCGCTACGACATCAACGGTGTGAAACTTTGCGCACCCGTAAAAGGCTTGAACATCGTAGTCTATAAGAATGGCGCTACACGCAAAATAATGGTAAAATAAAACTTAACAAATATGCAGACAATTAAGAAATTAATGGTATCGGCAGTGGCTATGGCCACCATAGCGATAGGATTCGCTGCCGAGCCGGCAAACCTTAGAGTAATCAAAAAAGCAGGTGTCAAGAAGGTGCCCGCCGCTACTTCTCAAATCATCAAGGATACTCCGCAGGGAGTAATGCTGACCGATATGCTCTGGTCGTCAAGATCCGCCGCTCCCGACGCCACAGGTAAAAATGTGCAATGGTCCGAAGTGGAAGATTTAGTACCCTCCATCGTTAAAAACGGCAATAAGATGTATATCTACAATCCCATAAGCTCCCTCAGCAGCATAGCTACCGCTTGGATTGAAGGTGAAATTTCAGCCGATGGCAGGAGCGTTACGTTCAATACTCCCCAGGCATACCTTGTAAATGGCACCAACAATGGCCAACAGCAAATTCTCTATGCCACTCGTCTGAACGCAGAAGGCAAGCTGGATACCTCCAACCTTAAATTTACTTTGAGCATCGACGAGGAGGGCAATATGGCACAGACAGACGGTGGTGTGCTCGCCCTCACAAACCTCGACGGCGGTTTCTACGGATATGCCGAAGGCAACGTCGCCATCAATAAAATCACCGATGAGTTGGTAGCGCTTCCTTCCGACGCCGTGATCAGCGAATATATTCTCAATTACTCAACTCAGGCAGGTGCTACCCGTCAGAGTGCCAAGATAGCAGTGGCCGGTAATGATTATTATTTCTCCGATCCCGTGCGTGCTGAAAACGTATGGTTCAAAGGCACCCGCGAAGGAAATACCATTACTTGTGCCTACGGTCAGTATATGGGCACTCAGTCCGGCCATCCCCTTTATCTCACCACTGCCAAGGTGTCTTACAACACAGTGATTGATCCCTACTTCGGAATACCGCAACAGGTAGCTGAATATACTCTTTATAAAGATCAGCCTGTAGTGTTCACAATTGATGCCAATGGCAACATCTCCACAGATCAAATGATCTTCATGAATAATTCCAGAAAGAATGTGGGCACTGCCTATGCAGCTTACGATAAACCCAACTACGAACCTTGGACACGCCAGCTGGTTAATCCTACAGCTCCGGAACTCTCCAGCTACTTTGACCTTAGTGAATACGCAGCCTATGGCTTGGGTGGATGCAGCATCGTCTTTAATCTCAAACCTAACGGTGCCAACGGTGAATTCATTCCTCAAGAGGATTTATATTATGAATTGACAATCGATGGCAAGCCCTACGAGATCTACGGTACATCCAAAATCCGTACTATTCATCATTTACCGATTCTTCTATTCTGGTTGCTATACAGGTGTCAGGCACTACCCATACGATCCAGATTCCCGATATCCCGAAATACAGTTTAGGCCTTCAGAGCTTCTATGTGGTAGGCGACGATGTATATGAGTCTGAAAAGAAAACTTACGACGTGATCAACGGTCAGATCGACATCGAAGAAAGCGGTGTGGAAGAAATTGCCGTATCCAACGAAGTAACCGCAGTGGAATACTATGATCTCTGTGGCGTAAGAATCAACGCCGATTCTTATCATGGAATAGTGATCTGCGTGAAACGTTATGCCGATGGCACTTCTAAATCAGAAAAGATTATTCTTTAAATTCTAAGTAAGAAAATGAATAAGATAGTAATACTGGCAGTACTTGCAGGTTCGGTCATGCCGGCCATGGCGTGGCAAAGAAGCGAAAGTGACATGCTGAAAGTGGCACGCCAGACGCTTCAGGCGAAGCAACTCAACATTGATTCCCCCGTAAAAAAACTCCTGCAGAAGGATATGATCAGCGTCTATGGCGCTGATCAGGGCGGATATGTTGTGCTGAGCAGTTCTCCCCTCGTATCTCCGGTGATCGGTTATTCCGACAAGAAGTTTGATGCTGCCGATATCCCTTCAGGCTTAGCTTGGTGGATCGAAACAGTAAACAGTAGCCTTACCTCCGGAGAATACAATATGCCGCGTGCCAATGAATCAGGCACACCGGTGTCTCCTCTCTGCTCCACTCATTGGGCGCAGGAACATCCCTTCAATTCGAAGTGCCCGAAGATCAGCAGCATGTGGGGAAGCAGCAATACCATGACCGGATGCGTGGCCACAGCGATGGCTCAGGTGATGAAATATTACAATTATCCCGCACAAAGCACCGGAACGGGTTATTACTCCACAGATCAAGGCAACTCCTTTAAGGAAGCTAAAATGAGCACCAACTATCAGTGGGACAAAATGCTCGACCGTTATCATTTCAACTACACACAGGAGCAGAGTGATGCCGTGGCTGAACTTATGCGTGACTGCGGCTACGCCTCAAAAATGATCTATACCGAGCAGGGATCCGGCGCAAACCTTTACGATGCAGCCTATGGCCTTGCCCACGTGATGCAGTATGATTCTCTTTCAATGAGAGTACGCACCCGCGCATACTACACCAATGATGAATGGATGGCGATGGTGAATAAGGAATTGCGCGAAAACCGCCCGATCCTTTACGCCGCAACCGATCCCGATCGTCTCGCTCACAGTTTTGTACTTGACGGTCTTGATGCAAACGGATTTGTTCATGTCAACTGGGGATGGAGCGGCGATGCCGACGGATATTACGATCTGTCGATTGCAAAGGGCTTGAATCCTTCTTATCCCAATCCTTATACCGGAGGCAAAGAACAGTATCATTTCACTACTGAGCAAATAATGGTGACCGGACTCAGACCGGATCCCAAACCAGCGGAGGATGCTGAATACGAATCTACTTTTGTGGGCTATAATATCCCCGACCTGATGTTTCAGGATGACTCTCTGCTGATTTCACAGACTCCGATATTCAACATGTCTCATCTTAACTTCAAAGGCTTGCTCGGTCTGGTGATCGAAGGTGAAGACGGACATGCGGTAGTGCAGCCGTTCTTTTACAGTGCCTGGGACAATAACGCCATTATACCAGTGCTCGGTGGCGTGTATATCACCGAAGAGTATTATCCTTCGGGCACTCTTTGCGAGACTGACCTGAAGACACCCCGTCCGGACGGTAAGTACTACCTGTATTTCATAAGTTGGTCCGAAGAAGAGATGGCCAACGGATGGATGCCCCGTGACCTCCGTTTCCCAGTGGCCGATCCGTCGCAGCATGAGAGCCTGCCCGCCAAATGGACTGCAAATATTGTCAACGGCCATTGGGATCCTTCCAGCCTAAAGCAATATTTCGGCGAAAGCGGGGTGACTCCGATCTCAGCAACCTACTCTGACGCTCCGGCCAAAGTGTATACCATTGATGGCCATGAGATTACTTTGGATGCCGCAAAGCAAACAATGAAGGGACAACCTGTAATCATTGTTAAGGACGGCATCTCATCCAAGGTGATTTTCTAATCTGACTCAAAGGGATATTCCCTGCATCTAAGAAATAAGTAATATTCTCGACACGAAGTATGAATTTCCGTTATCTATCAATATTGATATTAGGAATTTTGTGCAACGTCACAATATCTCTTGCGAATCCTCCGGCAAATCCCCCGGAGGACTTCGTGAGGGCATACGTAATGATAGCCGGACCCGGCGAGGCTGTATATTCAGCCACCGGGCATGCATTCTTTCGCATGCAATGTGATGAGTTCGACAAAGATTATTGTTTTACTTACGAAAGCGAGCCTGTGACCAACAGAGTCCTCACCTTCCTCTCCGGTAACCTGAAGATGGGAATGATGGCAGAGCCTACGGATAAATTCGTTGAGATGTATAAGTCCGAAGGCAGGGACGTGACAGGCTACGAATTGCAGTTGCCTATCAAAGTAAAACAGAATCTGTGGAGAATACTCGATAATCTTACAGAGCAGGGAATGACCCTCCCCTATAGCTATACTGACAGAGGATGCTCACAGAGTGTGCTCGATATACTAAATGAAGCACTTGGAACCCGGCAACTCAGTTATGGGGAATGGCCAGCGGAATTTGAGAAGTCAAGGAGAGAGTTACTTTCGGATGAACTTATAAATGATCCGTGGAAACGCGTGGCCATACATGTGATGACCAATGGCTCGGCCAACGACGAAGTGCCCTATCAGCAAAAAGGAATCACTCCTAAAAATCTCCTTTCAATACTTAAGATAGCCAGCCTCGACGGCAAACCTATCATAAGTCAGGAGCCCGTAGTATTCGCCAAACGCACGCGTGAGGACAAGCCCGTATCCGTCTCTCCCGTGGGAATAGCGGTGATACTCTTAGTGCTGACTCTGATTTGCATTTGGTTCAGGAAACCATATATGATGTGGTGCCTGTTGGCACTTCAGACCCTATTGGGACTGCTCAACGTGTATCTGATATTCGTGTCCAGTCTATGCGCCACTGAATGGAGCTGGCTGATCATTCCGTTTAATCCCCTACCCCTTCTGCTATGGAAGTGGCGTAGATATTGGGAAATCCCTTATACAGTTGTAATCACGATATGGTCAGTGGCAATGATCTGTATGCCTCCGCTTACCGATCCCTCTTTGATTATTCTTGCAATCACTATAGCTATCGCTTTTGTCGACGACAGGATTGGTCTTCGCTCCTATTTTATAAGAAAGTTTAATCAAAAATGATGGAGTTTGGATGGAATAATCCTTGAAGCCGAATCAAAAAGCACCTAAACTTAAATAAAACAATATTAACCCTATTTACTAATTTTAAACCTACCAATTATGAAGAAACTTATCTCCATGGTGGCTCTGTTTGCAGCGGTGATAGGCTGCCAGACAGCAAAGGCGGATCAATCCTCCACCACTTACTACGGTAAGGCAACCGTAGCTGTAGCTGAAGACAGCAAAGGTCTTGGCACCGTTTATTTCATCGATAAGGATGAAAACGGCAATGAAATTACTGCTACCGAAATCTCCGGAAGCATCACTGATACTCAGATTCCACCCAAAGGATACGGTGCCTGGAACATAAAACTTAAGGTTGATGCCGCCGAGGGTTACGTACTTGCCAACTTCACTGATCAAGACGGTAAAATCTATAATGTGGACGGTAATAGTGTAACACTTGAATGTATGTCTAAGGACGAAGCCGCTCCCTCCACATTCAATCTTCTTGCCCACTTCATCGATGAAAGCCTGCTTGTAGAGCAGGAACTTGTGGAGGTTACCGTCAGCGACGCCAATAGGTACGCCACTTTCTGCGCTCCTATCGAGGTAACCGCACCGGAGGATCTCGTAGTATATAATGTAACCGGCATTGACGCTGATGCCGTGACTATCGTAAAAAGAGCCGACAATGTAATTCCGGCCTTTACTCCCGTTCTACTTAAGAACGACGGCTGGGCTCCTGTCACTGTATCCGCTACCTATACAAAGAACGACATTCCCGAAGAAATTCCCGCTATGCAGAACGGTCTGCTCACAGGTGTGCTTGAAGAGACTCTGGTTCCCGCCGGAGTTTACACTCTTCCCGCAGATGGTAATAACGTAGAGTTCACCAAAGTGACCACCGACGATGTGACCATCCCGGCCTATACAGCCTACATGATAGTGACTGGCGACGAAACTCTTGCTTCCTATTCCTACAAAGAAGTGGAGGATAACGGTGGCAACACCGGTATCAACGCTGTATTCGAAGGTCTGAAAGACGGCAATATCTACACAATCGACGGTGTGAAGATCGATAGTCTGCAGGAAGGCATCAACATCGTAAACGGCGTAAAGGTTATCGTAAAATAATCATAGATTCACAAAATCAAACACAAAGCCCCGGCTATCAGAGCCGGGGCTTCGCGTTTATTACAGGTAAGTAGTTGATAAAAATTAATGAACATATAAAACTTATTTATTTTTGAGACAGT
>JAMPGE010000051.1 GCA_023664085.1 Muribaculum sp.
ACGAATCTCGCCTCTCCGAGGCGAACCCCGACAGTTCTTAATTTAGTGACATTAGGGGTAAGGGGTGAGGGGTGAGAGGTAAGAGGTAAGAGGTAAGAGGTAAGGGGTGAGAGGTAAGAGATTGTTAGCCTACGCTGCCTTCCAGAGAGATCTGGAGGAGTTTCTGGGCCTCCACGGCGAATTCCATGGGGAGTTTGTTCATGACTTCTTTGGCATATCCGTTTACGATGAGTCCTACGGCTTCTTCGGCGGGGATGCCGCGCTGACGGCAGTAGAAGAGTTGCTCTTCATTGATTTTGGAGGTGGTGGCTTCGTGCTCCACGGTGGCGGAATCGTTGCGCACGTCGATGTAAGGGAAAGTATGCGCGCCGCAGTCGGCACCCATCAGGAGGGAATCGCACTGTGTGAAGTTGCGCACGCCTTCGGCGTCGGCGGCCACGCGCACGAGCCCGCGGTAGGAGTTCTGGCTATGTCCGGCGGAGATGCCTTTGCTCACGATTGTGGAACGGCTGTTTTTGCCGATATGGATCATTTTGGTGCCGGTGTCGGCCTGCTGGTAATTGTTGGTGACGGCCACGCTGTAGAATTCGCCTACGCTTTCATCGCCTCGGAGGATGCAGGAGGGATATTTCCAGGTGATGGCTGATCCGGTCTCAACCTGAGTCCAGGATATCTTGGAGCGGTGTCCGCGGCAAAGACCGCGTTTGGTGACGAAGTTGTAGATACCGCCGCGACCGTCTTTGTCGCCGCTGTACCAGTTTTGCACGGTGCTGTATTTGACCTCGGCCCGCTCTTCGCAGATGATTTCCACGATGGCGGCGTGAAGCTGGTTTTCATCGCGCATGGGAGCGGTGCAGCCTTCGAGATAACTTACGTAGGCATCGTCGTCGGCCACGATCAGGGTGCGTTCGAACTGGCCGGTGCCGCTGGCGTTGATACGGAAGTAGGTGCTGAGTTCCATCGGACATCTTACCCCCTTGGGAATAAATACGAATGATCCGTCGGAGAATACGGCGGAATTAAGAGCTGCGTAGAAGTTGTCGCGGTAGCTTACCACGCTGCCCAGGTATTTCTTCACAAGATCGGGATAATCCTTCACCGCCTCGGAGAAGCTGCAGAAGATCACTCCGAGTTCGGCGAGCTTTTCGCGGTGAGTGGTCTTTACGCTGACCGAGTCCATCACGGCGTCTACGGCCACGCCGGCGAGGTGCTTCTGCTCCTCGAGGGATATGCCGAGTTTGTTGAAGGTGTCTACGAGCTCGGGGTCCACTTCGTCCATGCTCTTCTTAAGATCCTTCCGGCGAGGGGCCGCGTAGTAGGAAATAGCTTGGAAATCGATGGGCGGGATATCGAGATGAGCCCAGCGGGGAGGAGTGAGGGTCTTCCAGTAGCGATAGGCTTTGAGTCTGAACTCCAGCAGCCAGTCGGGCTCCTGTTTTTTGTGAGAGATAAATCGGATCACGTCTTCGGAAAGACCCGGAGGCACGATCTCTGTGTCGATATCGGAAGTGAAACCGTATTTATATTCGCTGCTCACGGCTTCATTGAGAAGGGCGGCGTTTTCTTCTTTGTTTTTTTCTTGATTGTCGGGCGACATAAGATATTGGCGGGGTGTTTCAGTCTGAAATTATCTCAAAAATAAGCCGCCCCTAAAGTGAAATTTTATGAGACGGACTTTATATAATAATGTGCAAAATTAACTAAAAGTTTTCAAAATATCAGTAAACTTTTGTCTATCTTTGTTGTCGAAAAGAAAAAATAGAAAAAATGAAGAAGACACTACTCTCAATGATATTCGGCATCTGCAGCCTGGCATGCATGGCGGGCGCCACACCCGCGTTTCCCGGTGGGGACGCTGCTTTGAATGCTTATATCTCGGAAAATCTCAAGTATCCCCCCACGGCCATCGACAACGGTATCGAAGGCACTGTTGAAGTGAATTTTACTGTGAAAAGTGACGGAACCATAGGCGCTATCAAGATAGTGCGTATGGTAGATCCGGATCTGGAGCAGGAGGCCATAAGGCTGGTTAAGAATATGCCGGCCTGGACACCCGCCGATTCCAACGGTGTGGCCGTAGATGCGCCGGCTACGGTAAAGGTGGTGTTTACGCTTCCTGAATAAGCCGCTGAATATTTTCTGCTTTACCTATAGATACTGATCTCAGAATTAGATACTGATCTCAGAATGCGCAGTTGCGCACTATAGTCCAAACCACAATGGCAGAGCAAACCAATGCTACTGCTGTTGTGGAATTTAATTTTTTGTGGAGAGAAGGCAAGCGGTGAGGCATGAAGTCGGCCGCGGCAAGCAGAATAAGATAGGGGATCATCAGGAGCAGAAATGCGTTGGCGCGAAAGGCTCCGGCGAGATCGCCGTGGAGCAGGGCATGAATCATGCGTTGGCTGCCGCATCCGGGGCAGTCAAGTCCGGTAAATGTTTTTACCGGGCATTTGGGCATCCATGCGGCCTGCATTGGATCGAAGAGGAAATAGCAAACGGCGAGCAGAGCAATGATGCAACCTGCTGCCCATAGACGCGCGGTGCGGTTCATTGGTTGTGGATGCGGACTCTTAAAATCCCATCAGAGAGAGGGGGAGGGAGAAGGTCATGGAGATGAGGCCGAGCACGATTGAAGCGATGATCCAGTATTCGGCGTTGCGCGAAGACTTTGCGGCTTCATCGTATTTGCCGGCGTAATAAAGCGAACTCACTCTTGCCGCAAAGACGAGTGCTACGATCCCCAGAGGAGTGCAGCAAAGCACCAGACTCAGAATGGCCCAAAGCACGTTGGTGGGGGGCATGGGTGGCACGGGCGGTTGAGGCGGGCATGGATTTACGGGCGAAGCCGCCGGATACGTGGGGATCGGGTAGGGCGCGGCAGATGGAGAAATGGAGGGGGCGCCGTTGTCTTCAGGGGATAATACGGGAGGAGGCGTGGGTGCGGGAGTGTAAGGCACGTGGAGCGACTCGGCCCATTCGCTTTCGGGAGTGGGAGGGAACCGGCTGTTGTCCGCGGGAGTAGGTGTGGGCTGAGACGAATCGCCGTTGATGGCAGCCACGATGGCCCGAGGCCACAGGTTTTCGGCATCTTCAGGGTTTGCCTCCATCACGATGCGCTGGCTGCCCGGAGATAGAGCCACTACGGCCGGGGAGTCGCTGTAGTTCTCAATGCGGAGCACCTTGTCGGGGAATGCGTTGATGATTTCGGAGGGAACAGTGCGGGCAAAATCGTCGATCACAATGAGATCTATGTTGCGGTTTCGCAGAAACCGCACGATTGTATCGGGGGCCGCGGTCCATACTTCAGCGGGGAAGAAAAGCGTTTCCACGCCGTGAGGAGTAAGGGCGGCGGCTATTGTGGCGTCGTTGTTGTCGGTGAGCAGACATGCCACGTTAAGGCGGTTTCCTTCGCTAAAGAATTCAGTGATATGCAGGGCTTGAAGGCCCTCGGCCGAGGCCAGAATTGCGATGTTTGCCATTTGCTGTATGTGGTTGAAATTAGAGAGTTTCTGATTATTGAAGAATAACGGCCGTGCTAAAGGGATTGCATTTCCACCAGATGGCGGTAGTGGCCGTTGAGTTCGAGGAGCTGGCTGTGAGTGCCGCGTTCCACGATACGTCCTTCGTGCATCACGCAGATCAGATCGGCGTTGACAATAGTGGAAAGGCGGTGGGCGATGACCAGCGTGGTGCGGTTTTTCATCAGACGTTCGAGAGCCTCCTGCACAAGGCGTTCGCTTTCGGTGTCGAGAGCGGAGGTGGCTTCGTCGAGAATGAGAATGGGAGGATTTTTGAGAATGGCGCGGGCAATGCTCACTCTCTGGCGCTGACCGCCGGAAAGGCGGCAACCGCGGTCGCCCACAAGAGTGGAGTATCCCTCGGGAGTATCCATGATGAAGTCGTGGGCATTGGCGATGCGGGCGGCGGCCTCCACCTGCTCGGGAGTGGCGTTGGGCACGCCGAAGGCTATATTGTTGAAGAAAGAGTCGTTGAAGAGGATGGCTTCCTGATTCACGTTGCCCATCAGCGAACGGAGATCCGCTACGCGGAAGTCCTTTATGTTGACGCCGTCGATAAGAATCTCGCCGTGGTCAATATCGTAAAAGCGGGGAAGCAGGTCTACGAGAGTGGATTTTCCGGAACCGGATTGACCTACGATTGCCACCACGGATCCTCCTTTCACGTCGAGGTTTATGTCGGAGAGCACGTTGCGTTCGCCACCTTCGTATCTGAATGAGACGTCGCGGTAAGAGATCGGGCACTTTCCGGAGGCCGCCGAGGCGGGCAGCGGTTTTGGATGGGTAGGATCCTTAATGGGATTGTCGGCCTGAAGGATGGCGTCGATGCGTCCCAGGGCCGCCATGCCCTTGCGCAGCGTATATCCGGTCTTGGCCAGTTCCTTGGCCGGATTGATGATATTGTAGAATGTGACGAGGTAGAAAATGAAGTCGGCGGCGTCGATGTCGGAGTTTCCGCCGAGAATCAGGGAGCCGCCAAACCAAAGCACGGCCGTGATGGCAATGGTGCCGAGAAATTCGCTCATGGGGTGGGCCAGGGCGATGCGTCGGTCCACGGCACGGCTCACGCGGAAGAAATCATCTGTCTGCGACTGAAACAGGCGGTCCATGGTGCGCTCGGCGTTGAAGGCTTTGATGATGCGCAGTCCTCCGATGGACTCTTCGGTGGTAGACATAATCCTGCCGAGAATCTGCTGGGCCTTGAGGGATTTGGCTTTCAGTTTTCTTCCTATCCACGACATGATACCTCCGGCCACGGGCAGGAGGATGAGAACGAACAGGGTAAGTTTCCAACTCACCACGATCATTACGACAAGGCAGACTATGATTGTGATCGGGAATTTTATCAGCGAATATAGAGAGGCGGTTACCGACACTTCCACTTCGATCACGTCGGAAGAAATGCGCGACATGATGTCGCCCTTGCGTTCGTGGGAGAAAAAGCCGATGGGCAGACTCAGAATCTTGGAGTAGATGCTGTCTCGGATATCGCGGATCACACCGAGCTTCATCGGAATGGTGAAAAACTGAGAGAAATAGAAGCAGATCACTCTGAGCAGCGTCATGGCCACAAACACCAGAGAGAGGAAGGCGAGGGCAACTGTGGCGCCGTGAGAGGCGATGATTTGGTCGGTATAGTAATAGAAATTGTTGGTCAGTACTTCTGTGAGATTGCCGTCGGACCATTCCATGAAGGAGTAATGCCCTTTGTTGATGCCGAAAAGGAGCTGAAGAATCGGAATGATGAACGCGAAAGAGAAGATTGTGAGAAAAGCCGACAAAAGATTGAACACCACGCTGACGGAGATGGTGCCCAGATAAGGTCGGGTAAACCGGCTTAGAAAAATTCTCAGATTGTTCATGATTCAAAAAGGGGGAGAGGGGGAAGAATCCTTTGGATTAGACTTACAAAATTAGTGAAATTTTGTAATTTTGCAAAAACGAAAGGAACGACAGTTATGAGCCGAACTCTGAAAAGGAAGACCAATCGCCCCTCAGTGGGATCCGCACTCGGATACGTGGCCGTATACGGCCTTTTTCGTGTGATGGCAGTGTTTCCGTTGAAGATGCTCTATTGTCTGTCTGATTTTCTCTCATGGCTGGCCGGCGACGTGATAGGGTACCGACGCAAAGTGGTGAAGGAAAATCTGCGAAAATCATTTCCTGAAAAAGCCGACGAGGAGATATCCGGAATAAGCAAAAGGTTTTACCGCTACCTTGCGGATTATTTTGTAGAGACGGTGAAACTCTCCGGGATGAGCCGTAAGGAGATAATGCGACGGATGCGTTTCGAGGGATTGGAAGCCGTAAACGGGTCATTGGCCGAGGGCCGCTCGGTAGTGCTTTATCTCGGACATTACGGCAACTGGGAATGGATATCATCGCTGCCGCTTCATTTTCCTCCTCACATAAAGTCGGGCCAGATATACCATCCTCTTGAAAACGTCGGGGTCGACCGAGCGTTTTTAAAGCTGCGCGGACGATTCGGAGCCAGAAGCATCCCGATGCAGGATACGTTCAGGGTGCTCTACGGCTGGAAACAGGCGGGATCACCGTCCGTGACGGGATTTATCGCGGATCAGGCGCCGGGACTCGACAGTACGCATCTATGGGTGGATTTTCTGCATCACGACACACCGGTGTATACCGGCCCGGAGCGTATGGCCCGCAGGCTGGACGCGGCGGTGTTTTATTGCGACGTGGAGCGGCCGCGACGCGGCGAATACCTTTGCAGGATGGTGCGGCTGAGCCGCGGGGCTGCCAAAGAAGAGGAATTTGGACTTACACGGGAATATTTCCGCCTGCTTGAATCCACGATCCGCAGGCGTCCGGAATTGTGGCTGTGGAGCCATCGGCGCTGGAAGCGCACCCGGGCTGATTTCAATGCCCGGTTCGGAGCGGACGGCGCCCTACGCCTCACTCATCTTTGATCGGCGGAAGTAGAGGCGCCGGATATCCCAGCGCTGCACGCAATAGGCCACTGCCATATATACTGCCGTAAGGATCCAAAGATTGATATAGCATGGTGATACCTGTGCCAGAGAAGCCCCGTTGGTATTCATTCTGATGAAGCCTTCCACACCCCACGTGGCCGGAATCAGATCGCTTACACCCTTCCAGAAGGCAGACATGGACTGCCGCGGCCATGTCAGGCCGGAGAGGAACAGGAATACGATGGAAGTGGCCACCCACAATACGAAGATGTTTTCTCTTTCGCGCACGAAGGCCTGCACAATGAAGCCGAGAGCCATCGCCGAGAGCACCATGGGGAGCAGAAACATAAAGATTTCAAACGCATTGCCGGCCATGGGAAAAGAGAACATGAGCGGCACGTAATGAATCAAATAAATTATCGGAAGGATCAGAATAGTGATGAAAGCCAGCATCTGGCCGAGCATCGTTATGGCTACCGAGGGCTCCACGTTGACGGGATTGTAGCCTATCTTGTAGCGCTCTTCATGTTTGGCGCCGCCGCGCATACCGCAGGCAAGGATTATGCACTGATGAAGAATAAGCACAATCACGCCCGGCATGATGAAAGAGTCGAAGCCGTTTTCGATATTGCCCATAGATATATTCTCTACCTCCAGAGGGTCGCCGGTTACGATGGTGTCGGCTATGGGTGCAAGGGTATCAATGCGTTTGGCGGTGATTTCGGCGCCGAGATTCTGGCTTACGTTGGTAGCGGCCACAAGGAATCCGCGGTAGCGCAGCAGCAGCGACATGTCGCAATACATCACGGCATTTGCCTCCTCCAGACGCCCCGCGCTGCGTTGAAATCCTTCCGGAATCTCCAGAATGGCGAAGCAGTCACGGTTGTCCATCGCGCCGCGGGCTTCGTTGAGGTCGGAGGCATATCCTACCACGCGTGCTTCCTGACAGGCATCGATGTCGCGGGTCAGCCTGCGGCTCAGAGGCGTACGGTCGTGGTCCACCACCACCATCTTCACATCCCTCACCACTTCCGGATTATAAATCAAGGAATAGATCACGGGGTAAGCCAATGGCAAAAAGAGAAAGAACAGGAGGATGCCCGGATCGCGAAACACGATTCGGAATTCACGGCAATATACTTCGTAAAGTTGTAGCAATAGACTGCGCATGGCTGATTTGCTGTTGATGGTTGATGGTATACGGTAGACGGGGCCTATGGAGCATAGACCATTCGGCTGTAAGCCTTCTTGATATGCCAGAGCATTGTGAAAGGCAGGAGCATAAACACGATGTAGGCCACAAACCATATCCTTGAGTAGAATATGTCTCTGCCGTTGAGCGCCTGATCTATATAGATCAGGAAGTTATAACGGGTAGGAATAATCCAGCTGAAGATGCTCACACCGCCATACATGCTCTGCTCCGGGAAGGAGAACGCAGCGATTGAGAAGGAGAGGATGCCGAGAAGGGAGCATACCGACAGAGCCAGACGAAGATTGGGAATCACGCCGAAAATGAAGATGGCGAAGCCCTGGCATGCGAGCACGAACATGAGAGTGCTCAGTGTGAGCCATCCCCATGACCCGTGCATGGGATAATGGCAGTATTTGAAAAGCCAGGCCTCCATGAAGAGAGCGATCACAAACCATATCAGGGTCTGCGGCAGGATTTTTCCGGCCACGGCCCTTATCACCGAACCGCGGGCCTCGGCGAGCAGGGTGCGCGAGCGGGCCTGCTTGATCTCTTCTCCCAAAGAATAGACCGCCATGAGCATAATCATCAGTTGGAGCGCACACGGTATGAAGGAATTGCAAAGGTATATGCCATAGTCGAGCCAGGGATTGCCGATGGGTCGGGATATGATGTTGATGGGTTGCAGCAAAGCGGAGGGATCGGAAGTGAGGGATGCGGCCCCTGCGGATTGCAACACCGATACGGCAATTCCGGCCTTCGAATAGAGAGCGGTGGCCTTGAAGGTTTTGAAGAGCAACGAAGCCGGCACAAAATACGTCATATTGGTATAGAACGTGATCACCGGACGGCGTCCGGCCAAAAGGTCGGCTTCAAAGTTCTCGGGGATGAGGAAATATCCGTAGATGGAACCTTCCTGCATCAAATGGCGGGCTGAAGTGAAGGATTCGGGAGTCTCGACGATGTCTACCATCTGCATGCCGGCCAGGGTCTGGGAAATTTCGCGCGACACTGGCGAACCGTCTTTGTCTACGAGCCCCGCGGGGATGCGGGTAGGCAGTCCCTGCTCCATCAGATTCGTCATAAAGAGCATGATGAAGAGAGGGATAAGAAAGATCCCTATCCAATAAATCGGTTTTGAGGCGATTTCCTTCACCGACCGTAGCATTATGGCTCTTATACCGGACATTTTGGTTGATGGTTTATGAATTACGGGAGAGAATTTACTGTTCAAGAATTACCGACATGCCGGGACGGAAGTTTTTAATCTGCTTGTCGGGACGCGCCTTAATCTGGAAAGTGCGGGCATCGAAATCGCCGGTGGACTTTGTGGCCTGCCAGTTGGCGTAGGTGCCGAGGTCGCGGATGTAGAACACTTTCATTTCGGCCACTGTGTCGAGAGCCGGGATACGCACTTTTATTTTGGAGCCTACGGATAGATTCCTGAGGGAAGTCTCGCGCACGTTGAACACGGCCCAATGGTCATCCTTCTGAAGCGACATGATCGGGGCGCCGGTGGCCACGAGTTCGCTTACGTTGGGATAGATCACCACGATCTCGCCGTCGCAGGGAGCCACCAGATACTGGTCTTCGAGCAAGGCATCCACTTCCTTCACGCTGCCGCGAGCCACGTTTACAGCGGCCGATGCGGCCTGACGGTCTTCGTTCTGCGGACCGGCCACGGCCAGTTCATACTGGCTCTTTGCGGCCGCTTCGCCGGCTTTGGCCGCGTCGTAGGCTGCTTTGGCCTCGTCGCGCTTTTGCTCAGTGACCACTCCTTCGGCAAAAAGATTCTGCATACGGTCGTAGGTCTTTTTGGCGATACCCGTGGCGGCCTGGGCCTGTTGCCACACATCCTTGGCCGAGGCTATGATCTGGGAGCGTGTGCCGCTGTCAACCTTGCGGTTGGTGGCGGCTGCCATGTCTTCCATCGACTGGGCCTGCTCAAGGCGGGCGTCAACAAGAGAAGAGTGTATTCTCACGAGGGTGTCGCCGGCTTTCACTCTCTGGCCCTCCTCAACGTAAATCTCAGCCACACGTCCGGGTAATTTGCCGGAAATCCGGATTTCCGTGGCATCTCCCTGACCCTGAATTGTGTCGGGGCCTTGCTTTATGCAAAGAAAACCAATGACGGCCAGGGCGGCCAGAATTATCAATACAATCACAATCGTAAAGATCAGCGACTTGTCTTTTTTGCTGACGGCTTCCGGGGCGTAGGTGCCCGCATTGGGCTGCAGCCGGTTCTCGTTTTTGTCTATCTTATCCATAAATGTGGAGCTTTATTCGGTTAACTTTTGGGAGGGATGGGAGAGATGTGAATGATGGGAGAGATGTGAATGACGGGAGAGATGAGAATGACGGGAGAGATGTGAATGACGGGAGAGATGAGAATGACGGGAGAGATGGGAATTATGGGAGGGATGGGGATTTTGGGATGAGGGATGTGATGTGTCAGTAGGACATTTCTCCCAATACTTTGGAGAGGTATACTTCGCAGAGACGGATGCCTATGCGGGCATCAATGTTCTCGGAGTTTGCCTGCACCCAGGCGGTCTGGGCTGCTATGACGTCGTCGGAAGTAAGCACTCCCTCCTTGAATCCGAGTTGTGCCTGCCGGAGATTTTCTTCGGCCTTGGTGAGGTTTTTCTCGGTCATGTCGAGAGTCTTGAAAGCTTCGTTAAACTTGAATCGGGCCTGATTCACCTGCAGCTCCACTTTCTCTTCGGCATCTTCGAGAAGCAGGCGCTGGGCGTTGGTGGCGGATTTGGCCGCCTTGTAGTGATTGTAATTACCGCCCCAGTGCCACAGCGGAATCGTAAGAGTGGCCCCCACGCTGAATCCACCGCCGAATTTCTTTTCAAATCCGTGGTTAACGTTCGGGTTGGAGAATGAATACATGCCGATGGCCGCTACGTTTGGAAGCATTGCGCCGAGGGCGAGTTTTTCGCGCCCCTGAAGCATGCTGATGCTTTGGCGGATCACGTCGAGATCACTTCTGCGGGCCATCACGTCGGCCATGTTGGTATTGTGGAGCGAAGGATTGGATGCCGAGGAGATTTCCACTTCATCTGCCAGCTCCATATGCGTGTCTATGGGAAGACCGCAAAGCTGGGCGAGAGCCATGCGGGCCAGAGAGAGGCCGTCGGTTGCCCTGGTGCGCGCTATTTCCGCCTCGTTGAGTTTTACCTCCACGGTGAGGAGGTCGGAGCGGGTGGCCATGCCGTTGTCGCGAAGCTTCTGCACGCTGTAGCGCAGAGAGTCCATGAGGGTGACGAGCTGGTCGGCGAGATCCACCTTTTTGCGCAGCGACACTACGAGCCAGTAAGCCTGGTCCACGTTGTAGACCACTTCGTCCTTAAGGGCGGCATGCGATGAGCGGGCCAGCTTCTCGCCATATTTGGCGATATCGTTGAGGGCCTTTATTTTGCCGCCCATATATATCGGCTGGGTAAGAGTAAAGGCACCGGCGAAAACGTTGTGGACGTCATAAGCCATGGCCTCTTTTGGGATTACCGCTACTTCGGTGGGTATGGGGGAGCCGGATGAGGGATCCACCACAGGACGGCCGTCGGGCCCGGTCAGGATATTGTAATTGTACTTTCCGGAGGCAGCGTCAAACGACATTGTGGGCAACTTGGCATCAGCGCCGAGCAATTCGATTTGCTGCTGGTTGTAGAAATAACCGCCTGTGAAGTCGATGCCCGGCAGATAAGCGGCTTTGGCGGCTTTGCGTTCATAGGAAGCGCCGGCCACGGCCTCACTGGCCATGCGCAGAGTCTTATTGTTGCCGAGGGCCATGTTGCGGCAGGAGTCGAGGCTTACCACTGCGTGGGTCTGCGGAGAAAAATAGAGAGCAAACGCAGCCAGGGCGGCTATGACGGCAAAAGGTTTACGTATAGTTTTCATAGGAATTTCGGGTGTGGTGTCAAAATTCATACAAAATTAGGTTAAAATTTGTTCATAAGAGTGGGCAATAAAGGCATTAATGTAAAGAAAGGGAAAATTAGCACTATATTTTTGGCCGATTTTACCAAGAAGAGGGAGTTGGGAAGCGGTCTCGAAGCTTAGGCACCGCTCATTTTGACCTTTTGTCATTATGACAATTTGACATAATGACAAAATGACAAAAGGATAAAAGGGCAAAAGCATCAAAAAAATCAGAGGGTGTTGCAGAACTACCCCTTACAGATGCTCTGAGAATTGAATATTTGGGC
>JAMPGE010000052.1 GCA_023664085.1 Muribaculum sp.
GTTGATGGTTGATGGTTGATGGTTGATGGTTGATGGTTGATAGTTGATGGTTGATAGTTGATGGTTTATAGTTGATGGTTGATGGTTGATAGTTGATGGTTGATAGTTGATGGTTGATGGTTGATAGTCGATAGTTTATGGATGTGGTTATAGGGAGAGCATGCGCTGCTCGGCGTCGAGTTGCTCGCGGTAAGAGAGGCGGTCTTCCTCCACTATGGCGTCAAATTCTTCAGAGCCTGCCTTGATTTTGTCCGGGTCTGCGAGCAATTCGGCCGGAATGTTGGAGACTATCCATTCGAGTTCGAGACGCTCGTAGGCCTCGTAGGCTTGATTGAACACGGCTTCGCGGGCTTCCACGCTTTCGGCGTCAATAGCTCGCTCAAGCATGGGGCGGGGCATGAGTTGGCCGGCAAGGTCCACCCAGATTTCATGGCGGCGTTCGGCTTCCTCCACCGTGAGGGAGGGGAGGGTCTTCTGTTGGAGTTTGTGGTGAAGATATTTGAAGATGGCGAGGGTGTATAGCTTTTTGGCTCGTTCGAGAGATGCCCGGCTGATTTTCATGCCTTTGTAGCGAATAAACCGATCGTCGTCGGCAGGGCGAGTAAGGAGCTCGCGGATAGTGTCGAGGGCTGTCAGGATGCGCTGCACGGTGGCGGGGTTGAGCACTTCGAAGATGATGCGGTCATAAAGGGGCAGGCGGCGCTTGAGTCGGCGGTCGCGGTTGGGCCATTTCTTTTCATCTCGGAGCAATCCGCAGCTTTTCAGCATCATGGCCGGCACAACCACTGTGGCTCCCTGAGCATCACCGAAGAGGTAGGAGAAGGGGAATTCGGAGGAGTCGGGATGAGTCTTGTGGGCACCCATGAGCAGGGAGAAAGCACCGATGCGGGCTCCGAGCATCAGGTAGGAGTTGGAGGATGTTTTCACGCCGCGTTCGAGTTCGCCCCAATGCACCGGTCCGAGTTTATACATATGGTTGCTTTGATTGGTGGCGCTTCCGGCGTTGAGAAAGCTTGTCTGGCATCCGATCAGCAGAGAGGCTTTGTGCATGCTTACGGTGTAGGGCCCGGCGAAGAGGGCGCAGGCCTCGCCGTTTTCGAGCGAAGAGTTGGCGAAGAAGAGTGAATCGTGGGCGGTGAACCCTTTTTCGAGAGACGCGCCTTGACCGATGTAGCAATTCCGTACGATCACTCCGGAGTCGAGGCGGCCGTCTTCCACGATGAAGTTTTCGGCATCCACCCCGGATCCTATAAAGGCGAGGGGGCGTCCGGGCGCTGCATTGTTGATGATGGCGCCGTTTATGAGTTGGCGCACTCCGGTCACCGTCACTTCCCTGCCCACGCTGACGTTGATGATGCGTCCGCAGTCAATCACGCGGGCGCCGGCGCCAATGGAGAGGGGCATGGGATTGGCCTCGATGATTTCATCGATCTGAGGGAAGAAGAGTTCTTCGGAGCGACGGGGAATGCGGGCCATGAGGGCCGCGCTCTGTGCCGACAGCCCGGCGTGGATTTTTACCGGACGGGATCCTGACTCATCGAGCACGTTGACGATGACTCCCTGCCCGCAAAGTGCCTCCGGCTCGAATTCGATTCTGTCGGTGTTTTCGATCACCGCGGAGGTCTCCACGAGCACATTGTGCAGGCCGCCGGGCACGTAGCGTACGCGGACTCCGGGTTCGAACCGGCAATTGTCGGCTGTAATTGATTTCAGACCGCATCCGGGCCATTGAGCGGAATCGAGCCCCTCCACGACGTTGGCGCCGATGAATTCCACGTCGCGTATAAGGGATAGATCCACGTCGGAACCAACCTTCACGAGACTCCAGTCGGTGGCGGAGCATCTCTGACGCTCAAGTTGCTGCACTTCCCACCATTCGAGCGGGCGCGACTGAGGGTGGCGGGAATCAGACGTTGGGATCGCTGTCTGAGGGGAGGGGCTGGGCTGAGGCATCGTCGTCGGCATTGTATTTTTGATAAAGGAAATCGTTGTAAGGGAATCTGGCGGTATGGATTTCGAGCGCCTTGTCGTAGAGCAGACTCTTCAGTTCATCGATGTTGATTTTCTCTTTGGCTGAAATGAAGACGCAGTTGTTGTCCATGCGGGCCATCCAGGTCTTCCTGAAATCGTCGAGGGAAAGATTCTCCCGGGTGGCGGGCGTGAGATCATCGGGGTCCTTGGGAGTATAAGAGAAAGCATCGATCTTATTGAAAACCAATATCATCGGTTTGTCGGCTGCTCCACATACCTCTTTTAGGGTTCGGTTTACCACTTCGATCTGCTCTTCAAACTGGGGATGGCTCACGTCGACCACATGCACCAGCAGATCGGCTTCACGCACTTCGTCGAGGGTGGATTTAAACGACTCCACGAGGTGTGTGGGAAGTTTGCGGATGAATCCTACGGTGTCGGTAAGCAGGAATGGGAGATTCTCGATGGTCACCTTTCTGACGGTGGTGTCGAGAGTGGCGAAAAGTTTGTTTTCGGCAAAGACGTCGCTCTTGGCGAGGAGGTTCATCAGAGTGGATTTGCCCACGTTGGTGTAACCCACGAGAGCCACGCGGGTAAGATTGCCTCGGTTTTTACGCTGAATTCCCTTTTGGCGGTCGATATGCTTGAGTTCCTGTTTTAGGCGGGAGATTTTGTCGAGGATGATGCGTCGGTCGGTCTCTATCTGAGTCTCACCGGGTCCGCGCATGCCGATACCGCCCCGCTGGCGCTCAAGGTGGGTCCACATGCGGGTGAGCCTGGGCAGCAGATACTGATACTGGGCGAGCTCAACCTGAGTGCGTGCCGTAGAGGTCTGGGCCCGGCGCGCGAAGATGTCGAGGATCAGGCTTGTGCGGTCAAGAATTTTGATTTTGAGCACTTTCTCTATGTTGGCCATCTGCTTTGGAGAAAGGTCATCGTCGAAGATGGCCATGCCTATTTCGTTCTCTTCCACGTATTTCAGAATTTCCTCGAGCTTTCCGGTGCCTACAAACGTACGCGGATTGGGGTAGTCAAGTTTCTGGGTGAATCGTTTTTCCGGGATGGCGCCTGCGGTGCGGGCCAGAAAATCGAGTTCATCAAGATACTCATTGCATTTGGCTTCGCTTTGCAGACGGGTTGCAAGGCCCACGAGCACTGTGCGTTCGTTGGCTTCCCGGTTTATAATATTATCTTCAATCATATTGCCACACAGAAGAAATCAAGTCGCGGCCGCGGAGGCCGGGCTTGCATGTAGATGAAAATTCAGAAATATAACGCGCAAGCAGAGAAGAGAGTTCGCCCCTCCCTGAAAACTCTGAGGTCTCTGACAGCTCTGAGGACTCTGAGGATTGGAGAGCTCTGGGAGTTCTGAGGGCTCTGACGGCTCAGAGTTTATTTTTTTACCTTATTGTAGCGGGCGTTAAGACCCTCGATCACTTCATCGGTGATATCCAGACGGGGATCGATGTAAACGGCCGCTCCTTTATAAAAGATGGCGTCGTAATGGCGTGTCTTATTGTATTCCTCTATAAAGTTTTGAATGGAGTCGGTAAGGATTTTCTGATTGTTCATCAGAGTCTGCTCCATGGCGCTCTGTTTCTTACCAAGGGCCTGCTCGGCAGCTTGATTTGCCTGAGCAAGACGGTTCTGGTCAGCTTTGTAGGTGTCTTCGGTGTAGGTATTGTTCTGCATTTTTGTCTGCATGGCCGACTGCAGGCTGCGGATCTGGGATTCCTGACGGGAAGCTTCCGATTCGAGATCGGACTGCAGACGCACCATCTGCTCCTGAAAATCCTTGCTCAAATTATAGTTGGCCATGATGGAGTCGGAGTCAATATACCGATAGTTGGGGAGAGGGCCGGCATTGGCAGAGGTCTTGGCCTTGCTGTCGGCGGGTTTGTCGCTTTGCTTGTCGGCGCAAGCATTAAACAAAAGGGCAGACGCCATCAGAGAGAGCGTGCAAAAAGAGATGATGTTTTTCTTCATAAATAAAAATCGTTACGCGAACGGGGGGCGGCAGCCAGCTCCCGTATCAACGCGCAAAATTAGTGAAAAAATTGAGAATGCTATTAAAATGAGAATGAAATTCGCGATTTTTGGATTATTTTTGGTGGAAGTCGTAAAAAATTCCTATCTTTGGGAAATATTTGTGGATAGGTGCCCCCCAAAGTATGGAAACGTACCGCGAGATCCACAAGCGGATAAAAGAGAGGCACCGTTAAGACCCCGGTTCATAAAATTTTTATGCGAAGGGGCAAAAAAATAAAAATATCTAACCATAAATCATACTCGGAAAATCTGAAATGGAAGTAAAAGACCTCAAGCCGGAACTTGTCTGGCGCTGTTTCGATGAGATTACAAAGGTTCCCCGTCCGTCGTGCCACGAGGAGCAGATTCGCGAATATCTTCTGGAGTTCGCAAAAAAACACAATATTCAGGTGCGTACCGACAAGGTAGGCAACGTAGCCATGAGCAAGCCGGCCACTAAGGGCCATGAAGATGCGCCGACAGTAGTGCTTCAGGCTCATATGGATATGGTTGCCGAAAAGAATGCCGACACCGAACACGACTTCATGAAGGACCCCATCCAGACCTATGTGGACGGAGATTGGGTAAAGGCCAAAGGCACCACTCTTGGCGCTGACAACGGCATCGGAATGGCAGCTGCCATGGCCGTGATGATCGACGACACTTTGGTACACGGCCCCGTGGAGGCTCTCTTTACAATCAATGAAGAGATTGGCCTGGAAGGAGCTCAGAACCTTGGCAAGGACATGCTTACGGGTACAATGCTCATCAATCTCGACTCCGAAGACGACGGAGAAATCTTCGTGGGCTGCGCCGGAGGCATCGACACCACTGCCATCTTCAACTACAAGAAGTCAATGTCGCCCGAAAACTTCACTTATTTCCGCGTAAGCGTCAACGGTCTGCTCGGCGGCCACAGCGGCTCCGACATCAATCTCGGACGCGCCAACGCCAATAAGGTGATAGCCCGTTTCATCTGGGAATGCTCTCAGGAATGGGATGTGGAAATCAGCGAGTTTGACGGTGGCAACCTGCGCAATGCTATTCCGCGTGAGGCTTGGGCCGTGTTTGGAGTGCATTCCGACCACAAAGAGTCCGTAAAACGCCGTCTTGACAAGTATGCCAAGGAGATCTGCAATGAATACGCCGGCGTGGAGCCTTCGATGGAACTCAAGATCGAGGAAGCCGCCCGCCCCGAATTCTGCATTGATTCCAACACGAGTGTGGCTCTTGCAAGAGCACTCTACAGCGCCCCCCACGGAGTGTATTCCATGTCGCGCGACTTGGAAGGTCTCGTGGAGACATCCACCAACCTGGCGGCTGTCAAGATGATCGAAGGCGACAAAATCAAAGTCACCACTTCTCAGCGCAGCTCCGTGGAAAGCCGCAAGCAAGACATTGCAGGCCAGGTGGAAGCCCATTTTCAGCTTGCCGGCGCGGAAGTAAGCCACAGCGACGGTTATCCCGGTTGGGCTCCCAACATGCAGTCCACCATCATGCGTCTGTCCGCAGATGCCTACGAAGAACTCTTCGGCGTGAAGCCTGCCATCAAAGCAATCCATGCAGGACTCGAATGCGGCCTGTTTCTCTCGAAATATCCCAATCTGGATATGGTGAGCTTCGGACCCACGATGACGGGAGTGCATTCCCCCGACGAAAAACTCAACATTCCCACTGTAGATAAATTCTGGAAGCATCTTTGCAAAGTGCTTGAAAAAGTGGCCGAGCTATGATGCTCAGATTCCTGGCATGTGCAGTCGCCGCGACAGCGGTGGCTATAGCTGCCACAAGTTGTGGAGCCTCCGGACAGAATCCGGAGGGTCTGCACCATGTGGTGGTCGATTCCGTACCAAAGGCCGATGAAAAAGACCGCTATACCCATCTCACCGACACCGATTTTGAAATTGTGGCCAAGGAACTGGGCGTGGAGGTGGCTGCCATAAAGGCGGTGGTGGAAATAGAGGCCGGCAAACAGATGAAGGGATTTTACGCGCCCGGAGTGCCTGTGGTGAATTTCGACCGCTCAATGTTTAACCGCTACCGCAACCGTGGCGGAGGAGTGAAGGGGGAGAAAGTGCCCGCCGGGCTCACCGGCTATGCCCGCTCCGAATGGACCCAACTCATCAACGCCCGTGCAATATCGAAAGACGGTGCCAACATGGGATCATTCTGGGGAATGTTTCAGATAGGCGGATTCAACTACAAACTGTGTGGTTGCGACTCGGTCGACGAATTCGTGCGTCTCATGTCGTACTCCGAACTCGAACAGCTTGAACTCTTTGCCGCATTCATCACCAACACCGGAATGCTCGCCGACCTCAAGGCCAAAAACTGGGCCGGATTTGCCAGGAAATACAACGGCGCAAGCTATGCACGGCGCGGCTACCACACCAAAATGGCCGCCGCTTACGCCAAATATAAAAATAAATAAAATCCTTAAATTGCCGTAAGAATTCTCCTGTATGACCTGCAGGGAATGCATGGGAATCTTACAAAAAAGAAGGTATAAAACCATGAAAATCACAGATCTCGAACCGAAGCTCGTGTGGCAATGCTTCGATGAAATTACAAAAGTGCCCCGCCCTACGCATCATCTTGAGAAGATGAAGGCATTCCTCGTAGACTGGGCCACACGTCATAATATCCCCGTAAAAACCGATGAAGTGGGCAACGTGGCTATGACAAAGCCTGCCACTCCAGGTCATGAAAACGCTCCTACAATCATCCTTCAGGGTCATCAGGACATGGTGGCTGAGAAGCGTGGCGACAAAGACCACGACTTTATGACGGATCCAATCACTACGATCGTAGACGGAGAATGGGTGAAAGCCGACGGCACCACTCTGGGCGCCGACAACGGCATGGGATGTGCGTCCGCCATGGCGGTATTGCTCGACGACACCTTGGTGCACGGTCCCATCGAAGCCCTGTTTACTGTGGATGAAGAGCAGGGACTGATCGGTGCCAACGGACTTCAGCCCGGTTTCGTAAGCGGCGACATCCTTCTCAATCTTGACTCCGAGGAGCATGGCCAGCTCGTGATCGGATGTGCAGGCGGCAAAGTAACTATCGCCACAATTCCCTACACTCTTGAAGACGCCCCCGCCAATCTCGCATGGCGCAGAGTGCACCTCAATCATTTCAAGGGCGGCCACAGCGGTATGGAAATCGGTCTGGGCCGCGGCAATGCCAATCAGCAGCTGGCTCGTTTCCTCTGGGAAGCATGCTCACGCTGGGGACTGCAACTGGCCGAAATCGACGGCGGAAACCTCGCCAATGCCATACCCCGTGAATGCTGGGCCGTGGTAGGCGTGGCCGCCGACAAGGCTGCTGAGTTTGATAAATTCGTAAAGGAATTCAGCGATATGATTCACCTTGAGTTTGCTCTGAGCGAAGGCAAGGACTTTACTTTTGACGCTGCAGAGGTGGAAGCCCCCTCCAAGGTGATCGATCATCCCACCGCCCACAAAGTAATATCCGCAGTATTCGCATGTCCTAACGGAGTGCAGGGTATGTCGGGAGCCGTAGAGGGACTGATCGAGACATCCTGCAACCTCGCTTCCATCAAAATGGCAGAGGGGCAGAAGCTCGTTGTGACTGTGCACCAGCGCTCCAGTGTAGACTCCCGCCGGGATGAAATCGCTGACCGCGTGAAGGCACTCTTCGAAATGATCGGCGCCACCGTGGCCTTCGACGATACATACGTAGGATGGGCTCCCAACCCGGAATCAAAGGTACTGAAGGTGGCCGAAAAGAGTTTTGAGGATTTGTTTGGCCGCAAACCCAAGGTAGAAGCTCTCCATGCAGGCCTTGAGTGCGGTCTATTCCTTGAGAAAATGCCCGATCTGGACATGATATCCTTTGGCCCGACACTCAAAGATATCCATTCTCCAAGCGAAAAAGCAAATATCAAATCAGTAGAGGAATATTGGAAATTCCTCACAGAGATACTGCGTAGACTCGCATAAGAAGACCTCCCTCGGGCTTTAATTCAGAGGGAAGGAAATTATCGCACACACCCTGAAAAATTCGGGGTGTGTGAACTTTTATCCGCTCTCAGGCATTTGTATTATGGCGGGAGGGAAAGAGAGACACTCTCCCGGCCACGACACCACACCTTATTATTAAGGTGTGGTATAAAATGAAAATACATCAAAGGGATTTAGGCGGCATTGACAGCAATAAATCTGTTGTATGCGGATTCAATCACATAATCCAATCTCGGTGTCTGCCGTAATCCATAAAATATAACAGTTATGAAAAAGACTATTTTCGCCCTGATGGGGCTCGGTATGTTGATGTTGGCTTCATGCGCCGGCAACAAGGAAAAAAATGCTGAATCAGAAACAGTAGCCGCAGCCGATACGGAAGTGGTAGGCATGGAAGTGGAGACACCCTCCAACGATAGCGATACGGCAGTCATTGCAGGCGGTGTAGTGGAAGAAGAAGTGGTGGAAAACGCCAAATAATCTCTTTTCCCTTAATTGCGACACCGGAGGATTTCGGAAGTCTGAGGATAAATATGTTGTAAAACATATATATGTTATACAACATATTCGACAGTGAAAAAAACTACAAAACTGATAACATAATGCAGGCAATTGGAGAAAAATTTCACCAATTGTCTTTTGTTTTGTGTAAAAAGCAAAACTGTACCATTCAATACGGTCTAACCGTTACGGTGGATTATTTGGAAGGAAACGTTTTTAATACTACTTTTGCGACGTGAAAAGCAGTGTATGTAGCTGCCTGAATAAATAAATCGGCTACCTCAGGAGTGATGGTAGAGAGGCGCGGAGAAGATCAAAGCTTTTAGGAAAGAAATATTGCTGTAATAACTGCCTCTGACCTTTGGAAACTAATACCTATAGAACCAAAACTTGAGAACCTGAAATCTACTGTGTGAAGTCGGCACGGCCGACACTTAAATCTAAACCGAAAAACTCCAGATACCTGAAAGCGATTGTCTCCGCGCCGTCCGATTGATAAATCCTGCGATATTTAGTGAAATTGCTTTAATTATCATAAAATAAAGTGAAAAATTGATTGTTTGATTTATTTTTCTTAACTTTGCAACCTACTTTTTCATATTGAAGAGATTTAAACTTTTTCAAATGCAAGATATATTAAGATTTGGAGCAGATCTTCATTATTTAAGAGGGCTCATAACGGGCTATGTGACCGATGAAATAATGAAAAGATGCCCAAATATTAATGAATATTGCGTTTGAAGAAAACATTTTTAAACATTTCTTTGTCTTCGTAAAAAGTTTAAATCACTTCATTGCGCCACAATTTGGAAAACGTAGGAAAAGAAGTAATTTGATTAAAACGTTTAAATCGCTTCGCATCAAAAAATTACGCAGATTAACGCTTGCAAACAATAATACGTCACATTTTACGTATACATAACAATTTGGATCCCCTGAAAAATCAGCTGTTGTTAACAAGACGGGGTCAAATGTGATCAGATAAAGACTTAACAAATACAAGACCATTATATTATGTGTGGAATAGTAGGTTATCTGGGTCAGGGTAATGTGTATGACATACTTATCAAAGGATTACACCGACTCGAATATCGTGGCTATGACAGCGCGGGCATTGCCCTTGTTCGCCCTACAGGTCAACTCAACGTTTACAAAACCAAAGGTAAAGTCGATGTCCTGGAGACATTCTGTAAAGACAAGAATCTTGAGGCGAGCGCCGGAGTGGCCCATACCCGATGGGCTACGCACGGTGAGCCTTCCGACAATAATGCACATCCCCACTTCTCAGAAGACGGCTCACTCGCTCTGGTGCACAACGGCACTATCGAAAACTACAAAGTGCTCAAAGACGCACTGCTCGAACACGGTTGCAAATTTCACAGCGACACCGACACGGAAGTGCTCGTGCAGCTCATAGAATACATTCGCGTATCCAATAATTGCACGCTGCTCGATGCCGTGAGGGAAGCTCTAAAGCAAGTGATAGGAGCTTATGCCATAGCCGTTATAGAAAAAAACAACCCCGACACTATCATCGCTGCCAGAAAGAGCAGCCCCCTTGTGATCGGTATCGGAGACAAAGAGTTCTTCCTCGCCTCCGATGCCACCCCCATCGTGGAATATACCAAAGACGTAGTGTATCTTAAGGATGGTGAAGTGGCGGTACTCAAAAGAGGGGAGCCCCTTAAAGTGCTCACTCTCGAAAATAAAGAGGCCAAGATAGACGTTACCACCCTCAAACTCTCCATATCCCAGCTTGAGAAAGGCGGCTATCCCCATTTTATGCTCAAAGAGATTTTCGAACAGCCCAACACGCTGCGCGACTGCATCCGCGGCAGGGTGGTCGACGGCGGAAGCCGTATCATGCTCAACGGCATCAACGACAATAAAGATAAATTCGAGGGCAACAAAAGAATAATATTCGTAGCTTGCGGCACATCCTGGCACGCTGCCCAAATAGGTAAATATCTTATTCAGGACATGTGTAAGTTGCCCGTATCCGTGGAATACGCGAGCGAATTCAGATACTCCCATCCGGTGGTGACCAAAGACGATATCGTAATTGCAATATCTCAGAGCGGTGAAACCGCCGACACTCTGGCCGCCATCCAGCTCGCCAAACAGGCCGGCGCGTTCGTCTACGGCATCAGCAACGTGGTGGGAAGTTCTATTCCCAGAGAGACCGACAGCGGCACTTATATTCATGTGGGACCTGAAATCGGCGTGGCCTCCACAAAAGCCTTCACCGGACAGGTGATGGTCCTTACCATGCTGGCCCTCAGTATTGCCAATATCCGTCACACACTCTCTCAAGAGCAGATTGAAAAGATCGGCAAATATATTCTCTCAATTCCGGATCTGGTGCAGAAAGTGCTCGACGACACCAACGAAAAAATCAAGCATCTCTCATTGATCTATACCTATGCACGCAACTTCCTATATCTCGGCAGAGGCTACAGTTATCCAGTAGCTCTCGAAGGGGCGCTCAAACTCAAGGAGATATCATATATACATGCCGAGGGATACCCCGCGGCCGAGATGAAACACGGTCCCATTGCGTTGATCGATGCGGAGATGCCGTCTGTGATTATCGCACCCAACGACCATCTGTACGAGAAGATCGTAAACAACGTGCAGCAGGTCAAGGCCCGCGGAGGTTCGATTATCGCCATCGTCACCGAAGGCGACAAAGAGATCAGGAATCTGGCCGACCATGTGCTTGAAGTGCCCTATCTGCCCGAATGTCTCACTCCGATCATCACCAGCGTTCCCTTGCAGTTGCTCTCATATTATATAGCGATAAATAAAGGAAAGAACGTAGATATGCCCCGCAATCTGGCAAAGTCGGTAACTGTGGAGTAAGAATCCCGTATATCGGACCTGTCTTGACCAGCGGGGCAGGTCCGAAAATCCAAGAGCCCATTTCGTAATATTTCAGCAGTGGAGAGCGGACTGTTTTTGAGATAAAATATGCAGTCGGGCACTTCCGAAAATTTATGAAAGGAGTCTATGATAAATGATAAGGAGTCTATGATAGTTCTGAAAGGCTCGATTGGGCTTGAAAATCAGATAAAACGATTTACTGCGCGAGCATAATGCCACGGGTGGAAGTGTAAAAAAAGAAAAAAATGTCATTTTTTTTGACAAAATATTTTGTGAAAATAAAAAATCATATTACCTTTGCACTCGAAATCGGCCGGAAAGACTTCAGAGTTGGTTTTACGGACGAGTAAAAGCCTCTTTAGCTCAGTTGGCCAGAGCACGTGATTTGTAATCTCGGGGTCGTTGGTTCGAATCCGACAAGAGGCTCAAAAAATAAGGGCGAATACCAGAGTGGCCAAATGGGGCAGACTGTAAATCTGCTGGTT
>JAMPGE010000053.1 GCA_023664085.1 Muribaculum sp.
GAAGGCCGCGAACAAGGTCTCGCCGAAGGACGTGCCGAAGGACGTGCCGAAGGACGTGCCGAAGGACGTGCCGAAGGACTCGCTGAAGGCCGGGCCGAAGGTATCTCCGAAGGACGTGCGGAAGAACGCAGGGTGGCAGTAAAGGGGATGTATGCCAACGGAATCGATCCTTCCACTATAGCCGCCATTATGAAAATCGGCATAGAAGAGGTAGAAAAATTGATTAAGTAAGACTTGGAATATGTCAATCTGGATTATCTGGCTTATTATAGCGGCTCTTCTGGCGATAGTGGAAATACTATCACAGAGTATCTGGACTTTGTGTCTGGCAGTCGGATGTATTTGTGCTGCAATCTCAGACTCTGTCGGCATTCCACTGGTGTGGCAAATTGCCATCATGGCACTTGGGGCTGTGCTTGCCTTCCCCGCTCTTTTACCTCTTTTTCGGAAATGGCATCACCCCAAAAAGGGAGCTCCCGACACACGTACCGGTATGGACGCACTGTTGGGCCGACGCGGCATTGTGGTGGATGAAATCAGGCCCGGCCAGCTTGGACGCGTTCGTATCGACGGCGACAGATGGCAGGCAAAGGTGCCGCACTCCGATCGTGTCATCCCCCGCGGTGCCGAAGTGGTGGTAAATGCCTACGATAGCATCATTCTCACTGTAGAACCCATTTCTACGTCTCTGTAATCACTCGTTAATATAAAAAAATGAATATTTTAGCATTGGTATTAGCCGGCGTGGCCGTTTTGTTGGCCATCGCAATTATTTCCGCGGGAGTAAAAGTAGTGCCCCAGTCCGAAACCCGCGTCATCGAACGGTTGGGACGATTTCATGCAGTACTTGCACCCGGCCTGAATTTCATCATCCCGTTTGTAGACCGTCCTAAAATGATCTATACACGACGCATCGAGAATTCCATCGGCGGACGAACCCTCGTGCGAACCTCAGCCACTTCTGTGATCGATCTGCGCGAACAGGTCTATGATTTCCCCTCTCAGCAGGTGATCACGCGCGATAACGTCACTACCGAAATCAATGCCTTGATCTATTTTCAGATCACCGATCCGAAGAAAGCGGTCTACGAAATCGACAATCTCCCCAACGCTATCGAGAAACTTACGCAGACTTCTCTGCGCAACGTGATCGGAGAACTTGAACTTGACGAGACTCTCTCCTCGCGCGATACAATCAATGCCCGGCTTCAGTCCATCCTTGATGACGCCACCAACAAGTGGGGTGTGAAAGTAAACCGAGTGGAACTTCAGGACATTACCCCTCCCGAATCGGTACGCATCGCAATGGAAAAGCAAATGCAGGCCGAGCGCAACCGTCGTGCCGAGATTCTTAACGCCGAAGGTGAAAAGCAGTCAAATATCCTTCGCTCCGAAGGTGAGAAGACCTCCAAAATAAATCAGGCCGAAGCTACGAAGGCAGCCGAGATTCTCAAGGCCGAAGGTGAGGCCCGCGCTATCATTCTCAATGCCGAGGCTGAAGCCGAGGCTATCCGGAAAGTGGCAGAGGCGGTGGCCTCCACAAAGACCGATCCGGCCGCTTATATGCTTGCCATGAAATATATAGAGACACTCAGGACAATGACCGACAGTAAGGATGCACGCACCGTATATATCCCTTACGAGGCCTCTTCGGTGCTCTCTTCTCTCGGCTCCATCAAAGGTATTTTCTCTGAAACGAAAAACTGACACACTCTCTCAACCTCAGCCCCATCTAATTTGTTACTATTGAAGTTGAATTACATTAGATTGAAGCTGTATCACCTTTAAGATTAATCCATTTCAGGAAAGTCATGAACATCAAGGATATACATTCGCCCAAAGACATCAAAGGCCTCTCCGTAGAGCAGTTGCAATCCCTTTCGGATCAACTCAGAGACGCTCTTCTCACAAAACTAAGCCGACACGGTGGCCATATCGGTCCGAATCTCGGTATGGTTGAGGCCACCGTAGCCCTCCACTACGTGTTTGACGCGCCCAAGGACAAAATCGTGTTTGACGTATCGCATCAAAGCTACGTCCACAAGATGCTCACAGGCCGCATCGAAGCCTTCATTGATCCTGCACACTACGATGACGTCACCGGTTACACCTGTCCTCATGAAAGTGACTTCGACCTGTTTGAGGTTGGACATACATCGACATCCGTGGCACTCGCGGGGGGTCTGGCCAAAGCGCGCGATCTGAAAGGCGGCCATGAAAACGTCATCGCCGTAATCGGCGATGGCTCGCTAAGCGGAGGCGAGGCCTTCGAGGGTCTTGATTTTGCCGCCGAGCTCGGCTCCAACTTCATCGTTGTGGTCAACGATAACGACATGTCGATAGCGGAAAACCACGGCGGTATTTACGAAGATCTGCGTCGTCTGCGCGAGACCGACGGGCAGTCACCCACCAATTATTTCAAATCCCTTGGATTCGATTATCTATACGTGGCCTACGGCAACGACGTGGCAAGTCTGGTGAAGGCATTTCAGCAGGTAAAAGACACGGACCATCCTGTTGTGGTGCATATAGCCACCCAGAAAGGCAAAGGATTCGCACCCGCCGAAGCCAACCGTGAGGAATTTCATTTCGGAGCCCCCTTCGATAAGACCACCGGCCAGCCCCTCAGCATCAGCAACGCTCCCGATTACGGCGACATCACCTCTCTTCATCTTATCGAGATGGCGAAAAAGGATCCTGAGGTGGCCGTTATCACTGCCGGCACACCCGGCGTATTCGGTTTCACCCCCGAACGCCGCAGAAGCATGGGCCGCCGGTTTATAGACGTAGGCATCGCCGAGCAGGAAGCCGTAGGCCTGGCATCCGGCCTTGCCAAGGGTGGCGCCAAGCCCTTCTTTGGAGTTGTCAGTTCGTTCATTCAGAGAGCATATGATCAGATGTCGCAGGATGTGGCCATCAACAACACTCCCGTGGTGTTGGGAATTTTCTACGGCAGCATGTATGGCATGAACGACGTAACTCACCTTGGATGGTTCGACATAGCCTTGATCAGCAACATCCCCGGATGGGTTTACCTCGCCCCTACATGCAAGGAGGAATATCTCGCTATGCTTGATTGGGCCATGACCCAGAGGGACCATCCGGTGGCTCTGAGAGTGCCGGCAAAAGTGGTGGAAACAGGACGTGAATACCCTTCCGACTATTCCGATCTCAATAAATTCGAGGTGACTCGCCGCGGTAAGGACGTAGCGATAATTGCCGCGGGTTCTTTTTATCAGCTCGGTGAGCAAACCTCTCTTCTCCTTTCCCGAAAAGGATTATCGCCCACTCTGATCAATCCCCGTTATCTCAGCGGGCTCGACTTTTCCCTGCTCGATGAGCTGAAGAAAGACCATAAGCTGGTGATTACGCTTGAAGACGGTGTGCTCGACGGCGGTTTTGGAGAAAAAGTGGCCCGTTTCTACGGAGTGAGTGATGTCAACGTGAAATGCTATGGCTTGAAAAAGGAATTCGCCGACCGCTACAACCCTAGGCAGCTCGCCCAAGCCTGCAGACTCACTCCGGAACAAATCTCGGAGGACGTGGAAAAAATTCTGAATAACTCTTCTAACTGAATTGGTTGCTATAAAGGCACTCACTATCAATGGTAGCCAGCATATCGCCGACGGATGTGTAGACAGCGCGTTGTGCGAATCTGAAGAGTTCATCTCAAAAAACAGTCCGTAGAAAAACTGTCGGGGTTTATTTCAAACTCCGACAGTTTTTTTGAAATGCGTCCGGACTATTCGGCCGCTCTGCGGCTCTCCGATTCTCGCCGCACGATGCTTTTCAGGCCGCGGCGTATCGTTCGCCACTTCGGGAATATGGCAAAGGGCCTGATGGGAGAATAACTCACTATTATTATAAATACGGAGGCGAGGGCCACAATCAGGAGCCAGCCGTAGATCTCCTTCATTGAAACCACAAGGGCCTGCCGCCGCACCATACCGTAGAGTTGATTGATGGGAAGCAGAGCCGTATGGGGATCAGCATCCGTGATCGAACCGCTCAGCAGGGCTGCGTTTTTGGCTACCGTGCGTCTCAATGCCTCTCCTATAATGGCCGGACCTAAAGTGGCTCCCATCACCGCTCCGGTGAAACCGTTCACTGAGAGTGCCTGCGGGAAAACGAAGAAATGCAGTCCGCTCTGCACTATCGAGGTCAAAAACACGATGGAAATTATCACGGAGGCCACTCCGCGTGTGAACAACGGCACGAAAAGCATCTCTTTCTCCACTCCGTAGTCTATCGTGAAATAAAAATAAGCCAGATATACGGCGGCCAGAGCAAAGCCGATGGCCGCCATGGTCTTGTATCTCCACTTGTGCAACGCAAAAGTATAGTATGTGAACGCGCATCCCGCCACCACCCCGGCAAGTACATACCAGTTGAGATCGATCAGATTGGTCTCGTCAAATCCTAAAATGGCCGATGCATAGCTATGCTCGAAGACGTGCTCGGTGGCTAAAAACGTAAAAAACACTATATATATCAACGTGGCTTTCACCACATTGCCGTTGGTCAGCGCGGGCAAAGAAATATAGGGATGGTGCAGGAAGGCGGCTCTCCACAGATTGATGGTCAGGCACAGGACTCCCAACACGGTGGCTCCACATATCTCCTCGGCATCCCACCAATCGTAGAAATTGCCGTAGACGCATATAAACGTGAAGCAAAGCATGAAGATACTCCACAGAATGGAGCCTATCCAGTCAATGCCGAGCAGGGGTATCCGCAAGGGGCCCTTCACCGGCTTAACCAGCACGAGCACCGTGAGCATCATAAGAGCCAGCAGGCCGCTCATAATCCAGTGCATATATTCCCATTGGGAGAAAAAAGCAGTATATATGGCCGCTATGCCGCTAAGTTGGATCGCACCGTCCACCACCAGATATACGTAGCAGAAAAAGATAGCCATGTCTCTTACGGGTGTGAGCCATAACTGAATGGTGGAGTTGCAGATAAACGTGGCCCACATCCTGAACCATCCGGTGGCGAAGCATGTGGCCACAAGCAGTGGCACACAAGTGGTGCGGGCGCAAATGATGTTGGCCGCAATCAACGCCGTGCCACACACGAGCAGTCCTACCCGGTTGGAAAATCTGAACTTCAGGCGAAACATCACGCAGAAGTTGATCGCCATACCCACCAGAGATGCGTATCCGGCCATTAGCACGTCTTCCTGCATCAATGCGGTGGTGCCCGCCATATCGGTGGCCGCCGCCAGATATACGCCTCCCGAAAACTGGATGATGATTACGAAGAAAATGAAAAGCCAGGGTTTGAGCCGACGCGGGACATAATCCGGCACGTCAGGGATATCGAACGGACCCTGCGGTAGATGGGGATCTGACATGGCCTCACCTATTTGTTATACATCACTTCGCACTCCACGTTCATTCCGGCCTTGAGCATATCGAGATCCGGAGTGGCGTCAAGCTCGATTCTCACCGGGATCCGTTGACGCACCTTCACAAAGTTGCCCGCGGAATTATCCTGAGGCAATACAGAGAGGGCTGCCCCCGTGGCCGACGATAGGGAAACCACCTTTCCGGCGAACTCTTTCCCCGGGATGGCGTCGACCCTCACGCGCACCTCACTGCCCGGATGGATATGCTTGAGCTGGGTCTCTTTATAATTGGCGATCACCCATACGTCGTTGGCGTCAACCATGTCAAGGAGGGTCTGGCCCGGCTGCACAAGCTGCCCTGTCTGGATGAGTTTGCGCGACGCGTATCCGTCACACGGAGCCGTGATCACGGTGTAGGAAAGATTGAGTTCGGCGGTCTCCAGACTGGCCTTGGCCAATTCGATGCCGGCATCGTTTTGGGCGATGCGGCCCTTCGTCTCGCTCACTACCGAGGAAGAGGCCGCCTTCTGACGGGCCAGCATCTCATAGCGGGCCTTACGGGCCTTGTAGTCGGTGGCCACGCCGTCATATTGCTGACGCGTCACGGCATCTTTCTCAAGTAGGATCCTGTATCTCTCCAACTCGGTGGCGGCATTGTCCATAAGCACTTTGGCCTCCGCTATCGATGCATCGCTCACCGCCTCGTTGGCTGATGCCACTCCCACGCTTTGGTTCGCCACCGAACGCCCGGCCAGGGCATTCTGATAGTCTGCGCGAGCCTGCGCCACGCGCAGTCTCATATCCGCGTCATCAATTATTATCAGGGTATCCCCCTTTTTTACCGGTTGAAACTCCTTGAAACGAATTTCTTTGATGTAGCCCTGCACCCGGCTGTTGACGGGCACTATCTGGCGTTGCACCTGCGCGTTGTCGGTGAATTCGGCGTTGGCCGAATGTATAAATTTCGACGCTACCCAACATCCGGCAGCGGCTATCACGATGATGGTGATGATGTAGGATATTATTTTCTTCGTACGGTGTGTCATATTTTTCCAGATGTGAACAAAAGTTTGTAGTAATAATAAATAATGTTGATTCGGGCGTTGACCAGCTGCTGTTCGGCTTCCAGACGGGAATTGGCTGCGTCGAGCATATCGGTGATCAGCGCCATATCGGCCGTGTAGCGGGTATAGACGGTGTTGTAGTTGCGGTCTGCCAATTCCACGCTTTTTTCCTGCGTCTTCAGTTCCTCATATGCCTCCATGTATTTTACGTATGATGCACGGATGTCGAGTCGGGTGCTCTCGCAGGCTGCCGTCAGTTCGTCGGTGGCCGTTATTGTTGCGGCTTTACTTTTTGCCAGAGTCTTGTTGCTCTTGAAAAGGGAAGATACGTTGTAGGTCACTCCCAGCCCTACATACCAGTAGCTAAGGTTGCGGTTGATGGGAGGCACCTCCACAAGTATCGGGCCGTCTATGGTCCAGGCTGCCTGCAGCCCGATCTTCGGATATCTTTCGGCCTTGACCAGGGATTCGGCCTTGCGGCTGATGTCTACCTTGGAGCGCGCCAGTTGTAATGACGGTGAATTCACCAGGGCGTCCGCCTGCCATGAGCTCTCGTTATCCACAGGCAGCGAACGGCGCAGGATGGTAGTGTCGGGAAGCACTTTTGTTCCCGCGGGCAGTCCGGCTACAGTGACCAGATTGTCGTTGAGGATGCCCAGCGTATTGTCTATTTTTATAAATTGCAGTTCGAGATTCGACACAAGCAGTTCGTAGCGTGTGATGTCATTGAGAAGCACAACTCCCTGCTCATGGCGCACGCGCATCTCTTCGAGCACTTTCCTCGCTCTTGCCGCATTACTTTCCACCACACGCCGCAGATTGAAATATTTATAAATGTCAAGGTAAAAACCGGTAAGCGCAAAGCGGATATTGTCGCGGTTAAGGTCCGTGGCATAGCGCGATGCCGTGAGCTTCAACTCCGCCAGTTCGATCCCGGCGGTTATGGCACCTCCGGAAAACACCGGCTGGGTAATGCCCACGGACAGTCCGTTGGCCAAATCCGGTATCGGCGCTTTCTGATAATCCGAAAAGTTTCTTTTGGTTGTGAATCCGTCGCCGTTATAACCTACGGAAAGAGCGGCGTTGATATCGGGCAGACGTTGTGACCGGGCCACACTTATTTCCCTTTGCGCTTCCCGCTCAGCGGAAAAAGACGGCTTTAATCGGGCACTGTGCTGCTCGGTATATTCAAAGATCTGCTCCAGCGTCATTATGGAAGAAGTCTGAGAATACGCGCATACCCCACCGCTCAGCAAAGTAGCGGCAAGCCACCCTGCGAGCAATCTGAGATTGTTCATAAAAATTAAAATATGAGAAAGTTATCGTAAAATTATTGTTTTACGAAAAAGATAGATTACAGTTAAATAAATCGGGGATACGGACAATTATCGGCGGTACTCTTCCAATTCTCTTTGAAAGCGTAGTTTTGTGCACGTGCCTTTGAAGGCTTGGGAATCAATATATTGTAATACATCAGCAGTGCCGTCCTTTGTGGAGGCACTGCAAAATTACAAAAAAAATTCCAAGTATCAAGAGAGGCAGGCTATACGGTGACGATATCAATGTCGTCAAGCGCTTTTGTCTTAGTGCTGTAGTTGGCTCCAATCAGGAATATGCGCCTGTCTGTTGATTCGAATTTTTTCCAGTATTCCTTCTCCCTAATCTGCGCTATGGCTTCCGATGCATTTCTGTTAATTTTAAACTCAAACACATACACGTAAGCAGATGTCTTAATCACCATATCTATTCGGCCATCCGAAGTATGGTCCTCAGCACACGTGTAGAATCCAACCATCTTGAAGATAAGATATATGGCATTACGGAAGGTGTGTTCATGAGAGTCTTCTCCTCCAATGTGCGGCACTCCACGCAGCATACTGTCTACGCGCTTCATGAAACGCTCGGGGCGACCCTCCTGTATATCGTTTACAAATTCTGCCACATTGAATTCCGAATCCGCTCCGTTTTCTCCCAAATAGTATGGTAGAAGGAAATCGATAAATCCCTGTTCCACCTCTTCATTGGGGTAGTCCAATACGTATTGGTCAAACCGCTCTATATAATGCTTGATGGTAAGATAACCGGATTGATACAGCGTCGGTATCAGTTCCTTCGACATTATACCCTCCGTGGAGAGTTTGGTGGCTTTTATCCTGACACCCTCTATATCAATCAGCGGTTTATTATACTTCCTCAGAAGTTTCACCACATACGAAGGAGTGCCGGAAGCTATCCAGTAGTTGCTGTATTTTCGCGAGGAAAATACGTTCATAATACTGAATGGATTGTAAATATCCTTGAGATTCTCACTGAAGTGATACCCGTCGTAACGATGTTTCAATTCCTCTCGCGTCCGTGCGTAGGTCTTGCCGTATCTTTCCGCAAGACTTTCTATTCCTCCTTTGAAATACTGATCCAGTTCCTCTTCGGTGATGCCGCATACTGAAGAAAACATCGGCTAAAACGATATGTCACGAAGATTGTTAAGATCTGAAAATATCGACACCTTGCTTAGTCGCGACACTCCGGTGAGCATGGCAAACTCGATATAGCTGTCCTGTGATTTGAGATTGCCGTAGAAAGACTTCATGATTTGGAGGAATCGGCCGGACAAAGACTCATCTTCTATCTCTGTGAGCATAGGCTTGTCGTATTCGTCTATCAATACTACAACCTTCTTGCCGCTATGACGATAGGCGGCTTTGATCACCTCTCCGAAATGCAGGCTCGGCATCAAAGCCACGTTGGTAATACCGTATTTCTGTTCCCAGAGCGTAAGAATGAAATCCAGAAATTGGTTAAGGGATTCTTCGCTTGCGAAATCCCCCGAATTCAGATCGAGATGAAGAATCTCGTGAGGTTCCCAATCTTCGGTTAGAGAATCGAGCGCAAGTCCCTTAAACAAGTCTCGCCGACCCTGATAATACGCCTCGATTGTAGACAACAGAAGACTTTTCCCGAATCGACGTGGCCGCGACAGAAAATAATATTTCCCGTAGTGGGTCATTGCATGGATAAACCTCGTTTTGTCAACATAGACATACCCCCCTTCTCTTATTTCCGGGAAAGACTGTATTCCCACAGGATACTTAATATTTGCGAGATCATTCTTCATAATGCAAATATACGCATTTTTTCTGTGTCACCGTGCGTGCCCGATTTAAAAATGTCCTGATTGGTTTTGTGTATGCTGGATTATCAGCATATATACTCCGATATAAATCAATACTGTGTCTGTGTGAATGTCGCTAAAGATAATGGCGCTCAAGCACGTGCAGGCGGTCATCGAGTTCGAACACCTGTGGTGCTCCGGTGGGTATTTCCTCTTTAAGTATCTGCTCGGGGCTCATGTGCAGCAGCATCATAGTAAGCCCTCTCAAGGAATTGCCATGGGCGCTCACAAGCACGGTGTCATGCAGACGCAATGCGGGTATTATCAATTCTTCCCAACACGGGCGCACTCTTTCTATGGTGGTTTTCAACGACTCCGTGAGCGGCAACTCATCATCCGACAGGGATTTATACTTCTCATCATGGCCCGGCCATCGAGGATCATCCGAGGTAAGGGCGGGGGGAGCCACGTCATAACTGCGTCGCCAGATGTGTACCTGTTCGTCACCGTATTTTTGGGCTGTCTCCGACTTGTTAAGTCCTTGAAGAGCTCCATAATGACGCTCATTGAGATGCCAGTCTTTCACCACCGGTATCCACTCCCTCTCCATGGCCGCAGCCGCTATCTGAAGGGTATGGATGGCTCGTTTCAGATAAGAAGTGAAATAATAATCGGGGGTCAATCCCGCAGCTTTGATTTTACTACCCGCTTCAAAGGCCTGACGCTTACCCTCCTCGGTAAGATCCACATCGGTCCAGCCGGTAAAGAGGTTCTTCAGGTTCCATTCGCTCTGCCCGTGGCGCAACAATATAATTTTCATAGCACTGAATTTAGAGTCTGACACAATCTATCAACACTTCAGCCCCCCGATTGGTTTTGATCGCAACGAATTAGCAAACCTTTCAAAACACCACGGCAAGAGCCAAATCACCTCCATTTCCAAAAAGGAGGTGACATCCAGGGAACGCGAGCCTCCCGGGTTTCCATCTGTCCGGGCAGGCCGTGTCTGCGTTCCATCAGCAAATCGGTCAGGCATATTCGCTTCACTCGTAAAAGCGTGTGGAAGACATAAAATACGAAACGGATGGTTTCCGGTGTTAAAGGGGTAATATAATACGACTCAAATGGAACCATACAGACTCCTCGCAGAA
>JAMPGE010000054.1 GCA_023664085.1 Muribaculum sp.
TCACTATCTTCACCGCACTTAATCAGTGCATCGATATATGGTTGCAATTTACTATCTGGTCCCATAATTATTTTCTTGATTTTGCGTATGATTTGGTCGGTAATCTCCGTCAAGTCTAATGGGGAACTTAGCTCGATAAGCTCCCTCTTCGATTTGTAAAAAATCCCTTCTCCGGAACCGTCCCTAAGCCTTATAAATTTTATGAGATGGCGTCTTACTTCTACGAAGTTCTCTGTAAAGATTTAAATATTTACCGGACAGGCCGTGTTCTCCGGTTGCTTTTACGGTGGAAATTATAGTGACATTACTATTTGTAAAGACTTCTATGGGCATTTCAACTCCAGTCAACTCGACTACCGTCTTTTCATCTAAATGTTTGAGAAATTCCACAAAATCTTTAACCGTGACTGATTCTTGGAATTCTTTTCCTTCAAGTTGAACCGAAGTGAAAAGATCCGTAGATTTTATGGGGCTGTTTTTACGGGGTAATGCAAAATACACTCCTCCTTCATTATGATAAACTACCACATTGTCAAAGATCTTTGAGTCATTGAGCTCCTCTACGAGTTCTCCTGCGGACAAAGCTTCTTCTGTGTGACAAGTTATCACCTCAGACTCAGGAAAATCTTCATTTTTTAGATCTGAGAGACACTCTAAATATATAAGAGCCGCCCCATGTTTTCTGGCTAATTCCCGATATTCATCATATGCATAATTCTCTTTTTTGTAGGAATAAGGATAGGCCACAATTAGCTTTGGTGAAATTTTTTCACACTTTGCTTTTACCCATTCCTGTACCTCTCCGGCAACAAGAATCACCTCAGGGAAACCAGTTAAAAACTCCCTTGCCGCATTCTGGGCAAATAAAGAATCGAGACGAAGCACTATGTTGGCTTTCTCCCCTTTTGTCATCATATCGGCAGCCTGAAAGAGTGCCTCTTTTAAACTTTTCATTTATATTGACTAATTTTTTGTTTAAAGAATTTATCGTTATACGCTCGCTGATTTTTTTCTATTAGCCCTCCCCTCCATAAGGGTGAAGCTTATTTCGTTCTCTTTATAAAGTTTATCAATCTCTTTGAAGAGTTCTTCAGCGAAAGATTTAGTTTTTGTACCGCCTTGTTGTATGCGTTTCCCCAATAAACTTTTAATTTCCGAGGGCTTAATTTTAACATCCTTAGCTTTCTTGGACGCGGTGTCTCCACATTCTTCTTTTTGAGCCTCCAATGTTTTCTTGGACAGTATGTCTCTACATACTTCCGATACCGTGTAAAGCCGCGGATAATCCACCGGATTGAGATTCTCCAGTATATTGGCGATCGCCTTATCGTGATCTCTATTAATCTCGGAAGACGCGGCCACTCTCATCGCGACAATATTTTTACCATCCTTAGTATACACCTCCCGGTCTTTCCCGTCTTTTAGGAGGACTGTGACTTTTCTTAAATTATTATTGTCCGGAGCATCCAGCGACAGGCTTGTTATATCTTTAAAACGACAAATGTCCGTGGAATCATTGCCCAAAAGAATCTTTATATTATCTATATGATCTTTAAAGAATCGAGTCATTCTTGCCTTATCTTTAGTCTCTGTATTGATGAAAGGTCCTATGGCTTTTATGGGATATATCATCCCACTGCTTGCCTTAAGTCTTCGGTCTTCGCTCCTGAATTGTGCAAGAAACTTCTTCCGTAATTCGCCATTATCTAAGGTAAGTTTGCGGTTATCAGCACGTTTGCCATTTTTATTTAGAAAGCTGGCAAGATCCACCGACCATTCTCTTGTGTCATCGCAGCCGAAATCTTTGTCTTCCAAGAAGACGCTAAATTTATTTATTGCAGATCGAATATTGAATCCTTCTTTGGAGTCAGCTAAATTCCCGGCTTGAAGAAGGCAATTATCCAGCCATATCCGGATCTGCTCCAACGACAGTTTATCAAGATTCTTATAAATAGGTTTTCCTTTAAAAAGAATATTGCCATCCTCATAATAAGAAGAGAAAAACTTTCTTAATCTTGAAGGATAATCACTGGATGCTCCGGATGAAAAAATATCTTCCAGCCAATCCTTGAAACTTCTCTCGTATGAGAAGATGCCATTATTATCATCTAATCGTTGCGCCATAATTATCGACTAATTAAAATCTTTAGAATTACAATTTTCCGTACTCAAAATTACGAACTTGTAACCAGCCGTCCAAACAGTGTCCAAACATATGTCTCACTTAAGAGTGTTTTGTGAAAATTGTGTTGAAGTAGTGTGGCAAATTATTGTATTTCAACATTCAGACAGGTGTTGTTTAAGTGTGATTGTCTGAAGATTTGTTGGGATTGCATTTTTGCGTCCGCGCAGGAATTGAGAGTTTGTCTGATGCCTTGATTGTTGCTTCTAGCGATATTGAGATATCCTCAAAGAAATTATGATGAAGCACTTCGGAAAGTTGCATCAGCAGAGATGTGTCGAGTGTAGAGCGGTGGAAAATATCGTGGATGTTTCGGCGGTCGCAGTTCATCTGCGCGGCGAGCCACGTCACCGTGCAACCTGAGTTCTCTGAACGCAGCCGTCGATACTCAGCCTCTATCAACTTGCCTACATGAATCTTTACCAAAGGGTTTTCCGGCCACCTATCTTATTCGACCGACACCCTGAATCGAAATTGTTGCACAAAAAAAGCGTGGGTACCGTATCATTGCTCGTCCCACGATATGAGGCTCTGGCATGCCCATCACAGTTGGACGAGCAACGCAGAGCCCACGCATATATGCAACGTATTCCGGCAACCCATACTCCTCTCGGAGCCTTCTGTCGCCGGACATTGTGTACATATCCATGAGCATCTATCGTTGCCGCCGCCCTTGACTGTGATTAGAAACTGCCAGATTTCATATCGCCAAGAACAGAAGCGTAGATAAACGCTTTATTCTTATGTCATTGACCCGCCCTCAGAACCCGACTCCGGGCCCTGCAGAGAGCCAACATGCAAATTTACAAAATTCCCCTGACACCATCACAACTCCGGCCCACTATTTTTCAGCCTATTCTCAGCCTGTTGTCGCGAATGGACTTCCTGAAAGGTCTTTCTATCTACGGCCTTTGTGACAGATAAAATAATGAAGTTGTCTGCGAAAGTTAAAAAAGTTGTAAATTCTTTCTTGTCAGCCAAGAGTCCGTCTCATAAAATTTCAGCAGTAATGCTCCCCTATGAATTACCTTGGCTGACCGGCTCATTACGTCGGAATTAGACTACTTCAATAAGTGGATTTGATAGGGAATGAACCGTCGGGGCCATTCATGCGTTGAAACAATTAGGAATTTGGAGTCTGGAATTTCCGTCAATTCTGTTCAGAAAGAAGAATTATCCTAAAATATAGAATTATGAAAAAATTGTTTCTTTCAATGGCTGTGGCATTGATTGCAGCCGGAGCTTTTACTTCTTGCGGTTCGAAAGCCAGCACCGAGGCTACAGACGAGGGCGACGCTCTCAAAGCTAAAATCGAAAACTGCACGAATTCCGACAGTCTCAGAATCTATGTGGAGCAGGCCCAGACCTATGCCCAAAAGCTCGAAGCCGACGGCAAAGGTGCAGAAGCTGAGGCTTACATCTCGGCCATCACCCCCGTTATTCAGAAGAAAGATCCCTCTGTGGCATCCTACTTCGAGGAATTGAAATCCAAGGCTAAAGGGGAAGTGGAGAAGGCAAAGGCTGATGCCGACAGCGTGGCCAACGCCGCTGTGGACGGTGCGAAGAAAGTAGGCGAAGATGTGAAGGATGCCGGAAAGGATGCCGTAAGTGCCGCAAAGGACGCCGGTGAGAATGCGGTGAACAAAGCCAGAGAGAAAGGATCTCAGGCAGTTGACGCCGCCAAAAACGCCGGAGAAAACGCCGTGGAAAAGGGCAAGGAGAAAACCTCCGAAGCAGTGCAGAAAGGCGCTGATAAGGTGAAGAATCTTATTAAATAGCAATCGCTTACAAAAGGGCGGGCGAGGTCCTGAGGACCTTGGCCTTCTTTTCTCATTCAAAGCTGTCGTTGAAGATCGCTCCGCCGATTGAAATTAAGTCTTCAATGGCTATTACATTATTATTGGTGAGTATGATTGATTTTTCATACTCATCATATTTTTTTACCGTCCCTGATATTTCTTCGTAATGGCCGCCCGATTTCCGCTTATCCGGTTGGTATACCGTGAATGTCAGTACCGGCATCTCTTCAATCCGATTGAGCACATGGTTCAATCTCGCTGAAAGATCCCGCTGCTCCTCAGCCGACAATTCCATTCTCTCTTCTGTGAGGCGCGCTGTCTCATTGATAGCGGCGTCATGTCCGGTCAACGCTGCAAAGGGTGCGAACTGGGCGGCCCGGTTTGTCAGACTCATCCGTGGCCTTGTGGTCGATCCTTCGTATTTCCGTCCTATTATGTCGTCGTATCTACTCATGATGCCCTCCTATCTGACGGTTACGGTCTTTTTGCGTAGCCCCTTCGGCATAGTTCAGACCTTTCAAAATCGCATTCTTGCCAAATCTCTTCTTGATATTCAGCACTGCTTCCTGCCGTTTTCGCTCCCTCGCCAATTTTGCCGACTCTTCTTTCTCTTTGCGCTCAATCTCGTCATAGTCTGCAAAGAGGTCGAGTTGCAGAGGCTTGGGGCGAGCCTTGGCATTGCCTTCTCTCTGGAGATGATTGGCCGACAAGGTGATCCGTCGCACCAACAGTATCGGATTCACAATTCTGTCGAACAGCGTTTCCACTTTCTCCGAGAGAATCCTGGAAGAAGATGTGGCAAAGTCCATGTTGACAGTGCCATGTGCATGGGAAGGCACCTGCCTCCCGTAGTGATCGGTAGTGATTCTGCCATGATATTGACTTCGGATCGCAGGGTTCGACAGTGATTCTACGTCGTAGCCCACTTCTAGCACAATCTGGTCAGTAACCAGACCTTTGTCGATGAGGTCAAGCGCGAGAGCATCCACCATCTCCAGCACCACCACCCTGGCTTTATGCTCAGGATACGCACACGTAAGCACCTGCCCGCTGCTTATAGAATGCGTATCCGGACGATATGCCTTCACCAAATCCATCGTGACCGGTTCCCACCCCCAGGCATGGTCTATAAGCAGTTCGGCATTGACTCCAAACAATTTATACAATAAATCTTCATGCTCTATAGAGCTGCGCGCTATATCCCCCATTGTGAGGATGCCGTAAGGGGCAAGACGATTGGCAATGCCGCGTCCCACTCTCCAAAAGTCGGTGAGTGGAGTATGGGGCCACAACTGTCTCCGATAACTTATTTCATCAAGTTCGGCAATCCGCACACCGTCGGCATCAGGCTTCATCTTCTTAGCCACAATGTCCATGGCTATCTTGCAGAGATACATATTGGTGCCGATCCCTGCCGTAGCCGTGATCCCCGTCTCCTTCAGCACTTCGCGTATCATCGTCATGGCCAGCTGATGAGCCGTCATGCCGTAGGTGGCAAGATAGGAGGTGGCATCGATGAAGACCTCATCGATGGAATACACATGAATGTCCTCGGGAGCGATATAGCGCAGATAAATCTCATATATCCGTGTGGAATATTTGATATAGTGAGCCATACGGGGAGGAGCCACCAAATAGTCAATCTGCAGGTCGGGGCGTTCCGAAAGCACTTTGGCGGAATAAGACTTCCCGTTTCCACCGCGCCTCCGGTTGGCTTCGCGCACCTTCTGCACCACCTCAAACAGGCGCGGTCTTCCTCCGGTGCCATAAGCTTTCAAAGCAGGCGAAACAGCAAGGCAAATCGTTTTCTCTGTCCGGCTGGCATCAGCCACTACAAGGCACGTGTCAAGAGGATCAAGATCCCTCTCCACACATTCCACCGAAGCATAGAAACTCTTCAGATCAATCGCTATATATTGCCTCAAATGAGTCATTAGATTTTGCAAATTTACATTGAAGTTGTCTAAACTTATTTACGAAAGTTAAAAAAGTTGTAAATTCTTTCTTGTCATTAATCTTTGGCAATCCTTCGGGTGAATTTTCATCATCTCATCAGTCACGATGCAGGCATCGCTCCCTCTTCGATGAAGGAAATTCCCTCCGAAATCTTACCAAATCTTAACGACAAAATAAGTTTAGACAACTTCATTTTTTGCAAATAAGGTAACCAAATCCAGCCACATGAACACCCCGATTCATCTCAGTATTTCACCGATCTGAATTGAACTTTGTTTTCTTACAGTCAACCGTTCCGAGATCAGTCAGATGCCGGAGCAGGGCGACTATCACTTCTTTCCGGATTTATCCGACTTGCAGCATTTCCCCCCGGGGGCGTCACATTTCCTGCAGTCTCCCTGATCATCACCTGCCACGGTGGCTTTATAACCGATCTTGTCAAGAGCACCCGCCAACTTCTCCGCAGATGTCTTGTCGGCATCGTATGTTACCGTGATTTCCTGTGCCTCAAGGTTTGTAGCGATATCCTTCACGCCCTTCTCAAAGCGTAGGTTGCCCTTGATCTTGTTTTCGCAGTTATGGCAACTCATGGGTGGATCCGGTGTGAAGACCACTGTTCTAATGTCTTTTGCGCAAAGAGATGCCGCTCCTACGACGAGTGTAGCTATCAGTAATTTGATTCTCATAAGGATAACATTTTAGTTCATTTTGTAGACGAAGTTGTCTAAACTTATTTTGTTATTCAACTTTCGGAAGCGAAAGTTGAGGTTTAAAGGTTTATGGTTTATGAGTTTATGGAATTATTTCCAATAGATGTTTTGATATTTTTATTTAGAATTTGCATATTCTGGAATTAAACTTATAAACATCTAAACTCATAAACTTCAAGTTTTCAAATTGCATAGCAACTTGCGAAACTTGAGTTTACAATTTTTTTTAACTTTCGTAAATAAGTTTTGACAACTTCGAAGGCTAAAGTTTACCGAAATTGAAACGAATCCCGGCGTAGGCCATGGCTCCGTGAATCGGGCCCCAGACCATGGTGGGCTCAAAACCTCCGCTCCATGGGTCCGATGCATTTATGATGGGTTGTTTCTGACGGAAGTTTGTAAGGTTTTCTCCACCGATATATACGGAGAAATGGCGAAACCATCGGGTGATCTGTGCATTCAGCTGAAAATAGGCCGGAAACCGGCGTGGCCACGACAATTCCCCGTCATCCAGCGCATACGGTGTCGGCATGCGTCCCGGGCCGTTCATTTGGCAGGTAACGTCAAATTGCCATAGCTTCAACGGAGTGGAATATGAGAGCGTAAGCAGTGCCTTATACCTTGAAGTAAGCGGTTTCTCCCTACGCACCCCGTCGGCATACGCTGTCTTCACATCGTTGAATCGATATGCAGCCATCACGTCGAATCCTCGAAAGAACGTATAGGATGCATCTATCTGCACCGTATGGCTATAACTCATTCCAGTGGTGGAATATACGGCGATCTCATAGGGCGAGGAGTCATAGTCGGCCACTATCTGCGATCCGAACCGCGTATAATAATACTCCGCGTTGACCTTGATATCCCTGGCACCCACCGGGATATTCAAGGCGGTGCTCACGCCGAAATTCCATGCTTTTTCCTGATCGAGGTTACCTATTACAAAGTTGCGTCCCGATGCCAGCAAATAGTTGAACTCCGCCAACGGATGGGGAGTGCGGTATCCCTTACCGGCTGAAAGCCGAAGGCTGATGATGCGTGCCGGAGTATATTTAACGTGAAACCGAGGCGTGATGAAAGAGCCGTAGATGCTTGAGTGATCATATCTCAACCCGGCCATAGCCGTAAGCTTGTCTTCTTTCCTGAATGTATACTGCACATATACTCCGGGCGTGGTCTCTCTTTCTTTGAGCACTTTGGGAGAATAAGTTGGATTCTCTTGATGACTGTCGCGGTAATTCTGGCTGAGGTAGTCGTAGTTCACCGAAGCTCCCGATGCCAGATTGTGCTGCTCATTGAAGTCATGTTCAAAAAGGATCTGCCCGTATACGGCCTTCTCGTTGATGTCGTATGAATTGAATCCGTAAATTGCGTCGAGCTGATGCATGGACGCATTGGCCATGAACGCTATATTGGTGTTGTGCTCGCGGTTCAGCACGAAAGCATGCTTCATATATGCTTCATACCTATCGGCATTCATATCGATGCGAAACCGCGGAGCGGAGTGATGGTTGGCGTGCAACTGACCGCCACGCGCCTCTTCCTTAAGCCAGGCAAGACCGCCGTGGAATATATATTTGTCTGTGAAAAGATTCCAGCGATTCTGCACGTTATACTGACGCAAATGAGGCATATCGCTGATTCCATCATGGTTTACGTCATGATGCCCCCAGCTGTTTTCAAAATGAGCAAGCAATTCCGTATTCAGTTTGTCGGTAACATGCCAGTTACCGTCAGCATTAAGTTCAAGCTTAAGGTTGGAATCGAAATAGGCGTTGAGAGCCACCCCTTCCGGATCCTGAGGCTTAAGATATTCAATATCGATCTGGCCCGTCATAGCCTCATAACCGTTTTTGACCGAAGCCACTCCCTTCGACACCTGAATACTCTTCATCCAAGGACCGGGCACATACCGGAGCGCATAAGGCGAGGCAGCTCCCCGAAAAGAAGGCATATTTTCAGTCAGCAGCTGCACGTAAGTGCCCGGCAATCCCAACAATTTGATCTGAAGGGCGCCGGTTGTGGCATCCGAATAGCTTACATCCACCGAAGGGGAAGTGGTGAAACTCTCCCCGAGATTGCAACAGGCCGCCTTGAAGAGTTCGGCCTTGGTATACAACTCTCCGTTCATGGCCCCCTGCAGACGTTTGGAAGGGCCACTGCTGCTTACCACCAGATCCTCAAGCACAGTGGCGATGGAATCCGGTTCTGCATCCGGCTCCATAGCCAAGGGTGAATACCCGGCAATAGCTGCAATCGGCACAGCGACCGCAAACATAGCAATATGTCGAAAACAAAACATCATGACATATCAACGAACTTCCCGATGAAGAAATTGTCTCCGCCCCCCATCTTCAACCAAATACCATCAAGTAGCACATCTACCCAAATCTCTTATGTATAGATACTTATCCGAGAACAAACTTAGCTAAAAATTCTTGAAGAGGACAATTTGGGATTGAGTTGAATCTATTTTTGGGAAAAATTTGATTAACTTTGCAGCGGAAGCTACTGGATCGGCCGGTTGACTTTCTTTGTTTTTTTAGCTTCCATAGCTATCTTAGCTATTTTAGCTATTTTACCAGAGACATTTAACTGTTATGTCACTAAATTAAGAACTGTCGGGGTTCGCCTCGGAGAGGCGGGATTCGTGGTTAACGAGGGTGTTGCAGAACTACCCTAGAAAAATGGACAAAAGCCTCAACTTTCACAA
>JAMPGE010000055.1 GCA_023664085.1 Muribaculum sp.
ATCTGGGTTGAAACCCATCGGAGCATCGTTTAATTTTTCAGTAAACCCTAATTACACTTGGAGTGGTCTTTACTCAGTCGTTGGCAGAAATATTAGGTAAAGAACGCTCTGCCATAGACTTTGCCCTTACGCCCAACGGCCATATCTGTGTTTTCGACACTAATCCCGGAGGCGCAGGATATGCCAATCAGCTACGACAGAATCCTTGTCTTATGTCAAAGGTAATTCTCAAATCAGAAGAACTTTTACAAGATGCTCTCCGTAAAAAGTCAAACGATATTATCCTTGACAAGTTTACTCTTCGTTATCTCCGTTATATAGATCTTGAAGGTGCCATTAACTGGATAAACGAAGAGAAATCTTTCAGCAACTAATAATTGAATACTCCTGAAAATCCGCTCAATAATCCAATTTTGGGGAATTGAGTGGATTTTTTTGAAAAATTTTTGAGGTACGCAAATAGGCTGCATTCGGGGGTTCTAACTTTGCAGTGTCAAAGAAAAGGAAGTATGGGTGGCTTAGGTTGGTTCTCTCTGCGGATTGCTCAGAGTAGTCCAACTCTTTGTCGAATTTGATTGTTGTATTTATAAACACAAGATTAACTTTCGACAAAATTATGGAATCAATAACAGAACTGAAAGAGGTCATACGTCTTGCCGACAAGACCGAATTCATAGAAGGTAAGCCTCACTTCAAGAGAGTGATTGGCAACGAAAACGGCGAGGTCCTTCTCGTATCATTCGGTAAGGATGTGGAGGTGCCTCGTCATCATGTGCATTGCGATGTACTTGTGCAGGTGCTTGAGGGAGAGATGGTATTCACAATCTATGGCGAATCCGACAAGGATTACCACATGAAAGCCGGAGACTTCATCAAGATGGCCCCCGATACCGAACATTCGCTTCGCGGTATAACGCCTGTGAAAATTACTGTTACAAAAATCAACGCTTAATCTAAAAATACTATGTTGCAGACTGAATATAAGTTTGGAGAGGTGCATAATCTCGCCTCTCAGATCGAACCCGGGAATGAACGGGTGGAATTCAAGAGAATATTTGATAATACAAACGGCGGCGTGTCGCTGCTTGCATTCAAGGCAGGGCAAAAACTTGATGAACATCTTGCCCCGGCAGAAGTCATGGTGTGCGTGCTCGAAGGTGAAATCGAATTTACCATGATAGACGCGCCCCATTCAATCAAAGCGGGCGAGTTCATGCTCATGGGAGCAGAAGTCCCTCATAGTGTCATAGCCAAAGCCGATTCAAAAGTGGCTTTGATAAAAGTAAAACCGTAAAAAACACAACAGACATGGATAAATACGTTTGCGACGTATGCGACTGGGTTTATGACCCCGCGATAGGCGATCCGGATGGTGGCATCGCTCCCGGAACCAAGTTTGAAGACCTACCCGAAGATTGGGTTTGCCCGGTCTGCGGTGTCGGCAAAGACCAGTTCTCGAAGGTTGAATGAAAATGCAACCGAAGATAAATGCACCGGATTAAGGAATACATTGGTGCATAATAGATAGTGGTTTAGGAAATAATCTTATAAATCAAGTTGGTATAGCAGACTGTGACGGTCCGGATAAGAATAACTGACCACCAACGAGGTCTTCTCAATTTGTCCGAATCCGGCACGCTCATAGAATTTATGAGATCTTTTAGCGACGGAAGGTGTGTCAATAATTATGTACCTTACACCTTTGGATTTGGCATAATCCAAGAGATGATTTCCATATCTCCTCTCAAAGAGCTGTATATGTTCGTTGCCCCAGCAGGCAATCAAGGTCAACAGGTATCTTCTTTTCGTATGCCATTTCAACTTGTTTTTTGAACTGCATATTTAATCAATATTACTGATAATCAGAATACCGAAAAATTATTCCATATATGAATAATTTTTCGGTATTCTGTCACAAACTGTAGACATCGCTCAACTTCGAAGTAAGTCTCCACGACCTCTGAATCAGACATACCCGATTAGACCATCAAGAAACTCATCAGTGGCAGCTACGAACTAATTTCGGCTATGTTATCGAAAAAGTGAACTATTCGGCGTGTAAAATGTTTTCATCAGAACATAAATTAGACATTATGGATAAACAGAAAAGCATAGATACGCTTCAGTCCCCCTGAATTAAGTATCGGTCTTTGCTATTCATTATATGCCCGATGACTGCGAATATTCTTTTGATTCCCATATTACTTGCTATGGTGTTCTCTCCACTCCTTTCCCTACTGATTTGATATGGATAATATGGGTTAAGTCGGAATCTGAACCATCACGCCGCGGTAGTGTTAAGATAATAGGACTCCATCTTAACGCCTTATGGATACTATCGTTATTATAGGCGGCGGCTTTGCCGGCCTTAACCTTGTAAAAAAACTCGACCCGAAGAAATTCCGGATCAAACTTGTGGACCGCAATAATTTCCATTGCTTTCCACCACTGTTTTATCAAGTGGCTTCGTCAGGACTGGATGCAAGCAACATTTCGTTTCCATTCCGAAGAGAGTTTAAAAAGCTAAATAATTTCACATACCATATGGGGCATGTGAAAAACATTGATCTGACTGCGAAGACAGTCACCACTTCTTATGAGTCGATCGGTTATGACAAGCTTGTGATAGCAGCAGGCTCTACCAACAACTATTTCGGCATGGAGGGTCTGGACCAAAAAGTTTTTGGCATCAAGACAGTGGCTGAAGCCATGCATACCCGCGATGAGATTCTCGATCGGCTTGAGCGAGGAGCACTTTGTCAGGATCCCGAACGCAGGCGCCAATTACTCAGTTTTCTTGTGGTTGGCGGTGGCCCTTCCGGAGTGGAAATCGCCGGTGCGCTGGGAGAAATGAAACGCGATGTGTTGCCTCGGGAGTATCCGGAATTAAGTCCCGACGATGTAAAGATAACTCTTGTGGAGGGAAGCGACACCCTTCTTGGCCCAATGAAGGAACCTTCACGCATAAAAGCGCTGAAATATCTGAAAGATCTGATGGTGGAGGTACGCCTAAATACCACCATGACCGACTATGACAACAAGATAGTAAGCTTCAAAGACGGCCACAAGGAATACTGGGAGACGCTGATCTGGACGGCCGGTGTGAAGGGAGAACCCATGCCTGGTCTTCCCGCTGATGTGATAGGTCATGGTAACCGCATATTGGTAGACCGATTCAACCGGGTGGCGGGGATTGACAATGTGTTTGCCATAGGCGATATCGCTTTGATGCAGACCCCGGAATATCCTCACGGACATCCTCAGGTGGCTCAACCTGCCATACAGCAGGCATGTCTTCTGGCCCGGAATCTTAACAGCAATGAATGGACCCGGGAATTTGTGTATAAAGACAAAGGATCTATGGCCACAGTGGGTAAAAACAGGGCCGTCACTGATCTGCCCAAGTGGAGTTTCGGTGGCTGGTGGGCATGGATGGCATGGATGTGCGTGCACCTGATGTCGATTCTGGGCATGCGAAATAAGATCAACGTTCTACTCAACTGGATGTGGAATTACTGCACCTACAGCACATCGCTCCGGCTGCTTCTCCGGCCTACAAAATATCCTCTGCGACGCCACTGGGGCGACTGATCAGTTTCGGAGTTGTAAATCTTTAAAATTATTTTTACCTTTGCATCCAAGGGGCAACCCCGGGTATAAAGAAGTTGTCGAAGCTTATTTACGAAAGTTTAAATCAAGTGTAAAATCTTTCTTGTCAAAAACAAAATAATTTTGGACAACTTCAAAATGAACTCTAAATAGAAACTACATGTCTTTACTCAAAATATTATCAATTTTCGGCATCGGACTGGGGGCAATGATGATCTCTTCATGCTCTCTGCTGAAACCCGGTGGCAACAAAGTGAAAAGCCAAGCGGTGCTTCCGCAGGATCGCGAACAAATCCAAAAGCAGGCTTCTTTGAAAACCTATACCCCCGAAGAGCTCGCCAAAGGCACCGTGAAAGGAGATTGGGCCATCGAAGAGGTCAACGGCAAGAAAGCGGTGGGAGAGACGGCTCCGTTCCTGAAGTTTGAGCCAAACTCACAAAAAGTGTATGGCAACAATGGTTGCAACACTCTCAATGCCGATTATAAATACAATCCCAAGGACAGCGTGCTGACTTTCTCCAACGTAGTGACCACCATGATGGCATGCACTATGGAAGGAATCACCGACTATGAGATCAATACGGCTCTGAATCAAACCGCATTTTATCGTTGGCAATTGGGCGACAATTGCTATTATCTCTATCTCTATTCAAAAGACCATCAGCCCCTGCTTACTCTCATGCATCAGAATTTTGCGTTCCTCAACGGCACGTGGCGGGTAGTATCTATTGACGACGAACCAATCAGTGTGCCCGACATGAAACTTGTGATCGATGTAGACGAGGGAAAACTACATGGATTCACCGGCTGCAACATAATCAACGGCTCTCTTGAGACCGATATGGATTCCCCCAATTCGATATCTTTTCAGGAAATTATGGTGACGCGCATGGCTTGTCCGAATGATCCGGGCTTCGAAACCCGCCTGCTTGTGGCTTTGGAAGATGCCTCGCGCGCCAAGCCTATCGAAGCCGGAAAGGTTCTTTTCCTTGATGACAGCAACCAGGTGGTTCTTACGCTGGTACGCACTTCCGATAAATAACGGCCAGCGTACCAAATCCAAATCTTTACCATTTTTAGACACTTCTTGGGTTTTCGTAAAAAGTTCAAATTACTTCAATGGCAAAACAGGAAGAAAGAATAGATAAATGGCTCTGGGCTATGAGAGTGTTCAAGACACGCACCATGGCTACCGACGCGTGCAAAAAGGGGCGGGTGACGCTGGGTGATACCGTGGTGAAACCCTCCCGCGTAATACATGTAGGCGACGTGATAAACGTACGCAAACCGCCGGTGACATACACATTCCGGGTGATTCAACTCACCGAAAACCGTCTGGGAGCCAAACTTGTGCCTGATTATCTTGAAAATCTTACCCCACAAAGCCAGTACGACATTCTGGAAATGACAAAAATCTCCGGTTTTGTTGACCGCAGAAAAGGACTGGGGCGCCCCACCAAACGCGATAGCCGCGAGTTAAGCAGATTCAAGGAAGAAACTTACGCCGACTCCTTTTTTCTCGATTGGGAAGACGATGACGACGATGACGATCTGGACTGAAAGAAATTAGGAATAATGTCAGTAAATTAATAATTGGCGGAGCCGCCTCGAAGTGGCGCTGCCCTTAAGGATCCATCACTTGGTATGGATTCTGACATAGCTGCATGCTATCACTGATCTACTTGCCGTTAAAATGGGTCATCGCAAATTCAAGGCCCGACAGGCAGTAAGCCTTCACGGCTTCTGATGCTTTCTTCAACCTTTCCGGCAATTCCTTCCTTTCTTCTTCGGGAAACTGTCCGAGCACGAAGTCAATCTGCTGGCCACGGGCAAAGTCATTGCCGACTCCAAACCGCAGCCGCGGGTAATTTTGATTGCCGAGTTGCTCGGCAATATTTTTCAATCCATTATGGCCCGCGTCGCTGCCACTGCCCCGCAGTCGGATCGTGCCGAAGGGTAACGCAAGGTCATCAACCACCACCAGCAGATTGGACAATGGCAACTTCTCTTTATTCATCCAGAAACGCACGGCCACTCCGCTGAGATTCATGAAGGTAGACGGCTTCAGCAGCATCAATTCGCAGTTTTTGACCTTTACCAAGGCCATATCTCCATATCTGCAGGATTTCCACTCTGCACCGGCTTCTTCCGCCAGCGTGTCGACTACCATAAATCCCACGTTATGACGTGTGCCTACATAGTCCGGTCCGATATTGCCAAGTCCTACTATCAAATATCTTTTCATATTTTGTTTCTGTTGCCTTTGTGAAGATTTGCCGGCCTCCGCTGATTGCGTATAAGAAGAGACACGGCTTTCATGGCCGTGTCTCTTTGTGAGTCGTTTTAACAGGTCAATAAAGCCCATTATAAACCGATTGTTATGCCTCAGCCTTGGATGCGGCACCGCGTGCGGCACGTGTGAGCTGCACGGTGCAGACTACTGCATTCTTGGCATTCATGAGTTCGAGTCCTTCAAAGTGGAGATCGCCTACGGAATATGCCTTGCCCAGACCCAGATTGTCTACATTTACCACCAGACGCTCGGGGATCTTATCGTAAGTAGCTTTCACTTTCAGCTTGCGCATGTTGAGCTGAAGTTTACCGCCGGCTTTCACACCTTCGGCGTGACCTTCGATCTGCACGGGCACTTCCATCACGATGGGCTTGCCGGGATATACTTCCAGGAAGTCAAGATGAAGCAGTGTGTCCTTTACAGGCTGAAACTGCAGGTCTTTCATCACGGCCTTGCGCACTTCTCCATTAAGAGAGAGATCGATTTCGAAAATATCCGGGGTGTACACGAGCTTGCGTACATCGTCGGCCTTAACTACGATGTCGGTAGTGATGATGCCGCGGCCGTTGCCGATTTCCACCAGCTTCTCGCCTTCCTTGAGGGCCTCCTTATAGGGAAGTTCCACAATTTTACCACCATTGAGCACTGCGGGAATAAGTCCCTGATTGCGAAGGGCCTTTACTGCCTTCTTACCGAGATCCTTGCGGGGTTCGGCCTTAAGTTCGAAAACTTTCATTGTTTGTCTTGATTAGTGTTACTAAAAATTTGAATTTTTCATCACACGTTTCTTGCAGAAGTAAAGCCTTATCCGTCAATCTCTTGCCGGGCCATGGCTCCCTTTTCCACAAAAACCGCACAAAGTTAGTAATTTTCTTTCACCTCCACAAACATTTTCCAAACTACGTACAATAAAAACGCTATAAGCCCCGCAAATCCTATTTTTTTCTATTTCGGATTCTTTCTTTACGCGTTTTTTTGCTAATTTTGCAAAACCAATACCCGGCCTTCTCCGATCTTTTCAGGCTAAGACCTTACCGCGGAGAAAAAGCCGGCCTGCTAACCTTAAATTCTAACCCAAGAAGTCATGGGCACTTCAAAACGATTGTCTTCTTCAAAATATATGACCCTCTTGGGTCATTTAGGAGCTATTGTCACCGTCTCCGCATGGGGCACTTCATTCATCAGTACCAAAGTACTGATGGAAGACGGAGGGTTCACTCCTATGGAAATGTACGTGTATCGATTCAGCGTAGGATACCTTATCCTATTGCTCTTCACATTCAAAAAACTTTTTGCCAATTCCTGGAGAGACGAACTTATGCTGGCACTCTCCGGTGTGTGCGCCGGATCTCTTTATTTTATGACCGAAAACTTCGCATTGCTTTTCACCAGCACAGGCAACGTGTCGCTCCTTTCGGCTCTTTCTCCCATATTCACGACCATTCTTGTCGGCATTTTCTTCAAGACGCGGATTGCACCGGGAGTGATCATAGGCTCCCTTATCGCACTGATAGGTGTGGCATTTGTAGTCTTCAGTCATGGCGAAGGCATTGCCTTCAATCCTATTGGCGACATCCTCGCACTCTCATGCGCACTCTCATGGGCGCTCTACTCCATCATTGCAAAAAATCTCATCCCAAAATACACCACCGGCTTTATCACCCGCAAGCTCTTCTTTTACGGAGTAGTGTCTGTGCTTCCCGTATTCTTTGCCAATCCCCCCGAAGGCGGCTACCACTTCATGGAACTTTTCGACGCGACCACTCCACAGTATCTCGCCAACTTCCTGTTTCTGGTACTTATGTGCTCTCTGGCTGCTTTCGTGATATGGAATGAAGTGATGAGAATACTCGGTCCGGTCACCTCCAACAATTATCTCTATGCCCAACCTATCGTGACCATGGTAGTGGCATTCTTTACCATCCACGAGCAAATCACGCTCACCGGATATATCGGTTGCGCCCTTATCATCGGAGGTCTGATAATATCCGACAAACTTCGGATTGATAAATTTAAGCTGAGCCGATAGAGGCCGCAGGCTTCAGTCTCTTCCCTCCCTTCCGGAGCGGTAAGGATGAAGCCAAAAGAAGTCGGCTTCAATTGTTAAATTTTATTAACAAAAGGGCATAATAGTCCAAAATTCGTGCCGAAATGAAAGATATTTAATAAAATTTTAACATAAAATTTGCATAGGTTAAAAACATTTACTAACTTTGCATCACAAATCTTGAGAACGACAAAATTGAAAATCCAAATAATATCTCATGTTATTATATTATAAGGAAATTGTTGAGTAATAGAAAGTTGGATAGTGGAAAATGTGTGTTTGAGGCGGCCGTCTATGTGATTTTAGGCGTCCGCTTCCTTTTTTGTGAGACACGATTTTTTATAAGACACGATCTAATTCTGGATCAGTGTGAACGTCTCCGACGATCCCGGAAGATTCAATCTGAACGCCACTTCCGCCGGCATAGCTACTTTCCTAAGCAATCCCGACACATTGCTATACGTATTTCTACGATTGCCGTCCAGGTCATGAGCCTCTTCACAGGCTTCTTCATTATTGATGCATTTGGCGTAAAATATTATTACCCTCATCGACATGATATCACTGTCGCCATAGGAATTCTGTTCGGCCACATACACTCCCTTCACGTCATATCGCTCAATGATCTCCAATGCTTTGGAAGCGGCCGTAAGCATCATTCTTCCGATTATTATATTGTCAGAAATAACATCCACACATTCCACTCCTTTATCTTCGGAGCGTCGCAGTGTGAGTTCATCGCCGGGCAACATCATATGCAGTTGATGCCATCCCTGCTCGGTGGCGGGACCGCAGCTTACCCCGATGCTCATACACAGATCCCCCGTATG
>JAMPGE010000056.1 GCA_023664085.1 Muribaculum sp.
CTCGTAACTGGTTGTTAATCAAAGTTGCAATAGGAGTTTCCTAAACTTTAGATAGGAGTTCGATTCTCCTCGGAGGTACCAAAATACACCGAACGGCATCGGTCAGAGAGAAGATCTGACTGAGGTCGGCAGTGTCATAAATAGAAGAAAAACAAAAAATCTTGGGAAAATTCACACAATACAAGGTGCAATTGGCCAGCATGACCGACGGACACCACGAACAGGACTTTGAATGCGACACCGAATTCTTCAAAAACATGGAGGATGCGGAAGTGCTAGGCGCCGATATAAAGGTGCATCTGGACGTGGAGAAGAAGCACGGGGCCTACGACTGCACTTTCACGCTGCGCGGAGTGATGCAGGTGCCGTGCCACCGATGTCTTGATCCACTGGATCATGAGGTCGACACACAGTATCACATCACGGTAAAGTACGGCGACAGCTATAACGATGAGTCGGACGACGTACTTGTGATTCCCTATAGCGATACGTATCTGAACGTGGCCTACATGCTCCATGACACGATAATGCTCACGCTGCCGCTGCGGTGTGTGCACGCCCCGGGAAAATGCAACCGGGCAATGGCCTCGGTGCTCAACCGGCACAACGCGGAGTATGAAGACGGCAGCGAGGATATCGAGGATTTAAGCGACGAAACAACAGAAGACGACCGACAGGTCTGAAACATAAAAAAGAAAAACAAATAAAAAGTCAATAAAACAATGGCACATCCTAAACGCAGACAATCGCACACCAGAACAGCGAAACGTCGTACACACGACAAGGCACTCGTTCCTACCTTAGCCATCTGCCCCAACTGCGGTGCATGGCATGTATATCACACAGTATGCGGCGAATGCGGCTACTACCGCGGCCGAGTGCTGATTGACAAAGCAGCCATCTAAGGTAACCAAGAGGAGCAAGCCGGACAGCGCAGAGCGTCCGGCTCCGTGAGATTATACGGCGGCTCACGAACGGGCCGCCGGATAAACTATTTTAGAGCCTATCTAAAAACACTATGCTTAACGCAAAAATCAGCGGCATCGCCTCATACGTGCCGGACGACATCCTCGACAATGAGATGCTCTCCAAAATGGTCGATACCAACGATGAGTGGATCACCACCCGCGTGGGTATCAAAGAGCGACGGATCCTTCACGGAGAAGGATTGGGGTCATCCTATCTTGGAGCCAAGGCCGTAGACCGGCTATTGGCCGACACCGGTGTGAAACCTGAGGAGATAGAACTATTGATATGCGCTACGTCGAATCCGGACTACCGCTTCCCCTCCACAGCCTCGATAATAGCCCACGACTGCCATCTTGACAAGGCCTATGCCTACGACATCCAGGCAGCCTGCGCCGGATTTATCGTCACGCTGCAGGCGGCCCGCGCCTATATTCAGGCCGGCCTCTACAAGAAAATAATCGTGGTCTGCGCCGAAAAGATGTCGAGCATGACCGATTATCAGGACCGCGCCACATGCCCGCTCTTCGGAGATGCGGCCGCCGCCGTGCTTATAGAGCCTACCGAAGAAAACGTAGGCATCTTCGACGGAGAATTTCACGTGGACGGCGAAGGCCTCCCCCATCTTCTGATGAAGGCCGGCGGATCCGTGAAGCCTGCAAGCCGCGAAACCGTGGATGCCCGCGAACACTATATCTATCAAGAAGGACGCGTGGTTTATAAAAACGCCGTGCGCGACATGCTTTCATCCACTCAGTCCGTGATGAAACGCAACGGTCTGACAGTGGACTCAATCGACTGGCTCGTGCCCCATCAGGCCAACCTCCGCATCATAGAAGCAATCGCAAGCCGCATCAAAATCCCTTCGGAAAAGGTGCTTATCAACATCCAGCATTACGGCAATTCCTCAGCAGCCTCCATCCCCCTGTGTCTTGACGAATACAAAAACCGCCTTCATAAGGGAGACAAGATCGTGATGACGGCTTTCGGCGCAGGATTTACCTGGGGTGCAATGTACCTTATTTGGGCTTTGGATCCCAAATGATTTTCTCCGCATAGATATCAGGTAATGCAAACCAATATCCTACAGGGCGTCAGAACCGGGTTCCGATGCCCTTTTTAATTGATGTAAACTCTCCACTCCTCCCGGGCGTTTTATTTATACGGCCGGATCATGAATGCCGGCTTACCCAAATTCAGACTATTATGAACAAAGAAAAAGACAATATCACGAATGCCCCGGAATATGACATAGAGAATCTTAATCCGGCCCACAAAGCAGGGTTTGTAAACATCGTAGGAAATCCCAACGTAGGCAAATCCACGCTGATGAACGACCTTGTAGGCGAAAGAATCTCCATCATCACCTCCAAGGCCCAGACTACGCGCCATAGAATCATGGGTATTGTGAATACCCCTGAGTATCAGATTGTATTCTCCGATACTCCGGGTGTGCTCAAACCAAAATACAAACTTCAGGAATCGATGCTCGAATTTTCGGAAGGTGCCCTCACGGATGCAGATATTCTTTTGTATGTGACCGACACCGTGGAAGATCCTGAGAAAAACAAGGATTTCCTCGACCGGGTGGCAGCCGAAAAGATCCCGGTGCTCCTTGTAATCAATAAAATCGACCTTCTGAAGGGCAACTCCGATCTTGAAAAAATAGTGGATGAGTGGCAAAAACGCCTGCCCAACGCCGAGATATTCCCCATCAGCGCCAAAGAGCATTTCAATATCAAGGCGCTTCAGGACCGCATTATCGAGCTTCTGCCGCATTCGGCACCCTTCTTCGGCAAAGACGCCCTCACCGACAAGCCCGCACGCTTCTTCGTGACCGAGATCATTCGTGAGAAACTCCTTCTGAACTATGACAAGGAGATACCTTACAGCACTGAAGTGCTTGTGGAGAAATTCGATGAAAAAGAGAATTCCATCCACATTATGGCCGTGATTTACGTGGAGCGCGACTCCCAGAAAGGCATTCTTATCGGCAAAGGGGGCGAAAAGATCAAAAAGGTGGGAATCGAATCCCGCCGCGATATCGAGACTTTTTTCGATAAGAAGGTGTTTCTCGAACTTTTCGTGAAAGTGGAGAAAGACTGGCGCAACCGCGAAAACAAGCTCCGCGCCTTCGGCTACATAGAATAAAACATGAGGGTGCATCATAAATCTATTTTAGAGAATATCATATTCACAATACGTTGATATTCAACGGTAAGATTTCCCGATTTTATCAAATTTTCGATTTATGCCGCACCTGCGTTATATACCATATAAAAAGACATGAGCAAACTCATAGCAATAGTAGGGCGGCCGAATGTGGGTAAATCTACCCTCTTCAACCGCTTGACGCAGACAAGGTCGGCTATCGTTGACGATACGGCCGGCACCACACGCGACCGTCAGTACGGCAAAGTTGACTGGAACGGACAGGAATTTTCCATTGTCGACACCGGCGGATGGGTGGTGAATTCCGATGATATCTTCGAGGAAGAAATCAACAAGCAGGTACACATCGCCATAGAAGAGGCCGACGTGATCCTCTTTGTAGTAGACTCCACCACGGGCGTCACCGATCTGGATGACAAGGTGGCCGCCATACTGCGCCGCTCCAAGAAACCGGTCATAGTTGTTGCCAATAAGGAAGACAAAGGCGACGCTCATTTCAACGTGCCCGAATTCTACAGTCTGGGGCTGGGAGATCCGATCGAAGTGTCGTCGGCCAACGGCTCCGGCACGGGCGATCTCCTCGACGAGATAGTAAAGGATATGCCTGAGCGCGATGATGACGATGCCCCGGAAGAAAACATCGCCAAATTTGCCATCGTAGGACGCCCCAATGCAGGTAAATCCTCTCTTATCAATGCCTTTATCGGAGAAGAGCGACATATCGTGACCGATATCGCCGGCACCACACGCGATTCCATCTACCACCGCTATAATAAATATGGCTTCGACTTCTATCTGGTAGACACGGCCGGCATCCGCAAGAAGCAGAAAGTGAACGAGGATATTGAATACTATTCGGTGATCCGCTCCATACGCGCCATCGAGGCCAGCGACGTATGTATACTTATGATCGACGCCACCCGCGGCATAGAGGCTCAGGATGCCAATATCTTCGGCCTTATCCAGCGCAACAAGAAGGGTCTCGTGGTGTGCGTAAACAAATGGGACCTCGTGGAAGACAAAAGCCTTGAAGCCCAGCAGCATTTCGAGCAGGCCATACGCGGCCGATTCGCCCCCTTCACCGATTTTCCTATCATCTTCACCTCCGCTCTTACCAAACAGAGAATCTATAAGGTGCTGGAGACGGCTATCAAAGTCTACGAAAACCGTAAGAGAATCGTCCCTACCTCCCAGCTCAATACATATATGCTTGAGCAGATCGCCATCACTCCTCCCCCGTCCAACAAGGGCAAGTTTGTAAAGATAAAATACGTGACCATGCTTAAGGATGCCATCATCCCCACGTTTGTATTTTTCTGCAATCTGCCTCAATGGGTAAAGGAGCCCTACCGACGCTTCCTGGAAAACAAGATACGCGCCAAATGGGATTTCCACGGCACCCCCATCGCCATCTTTATGCGCGATAAGTCATAATCGCCGACACATAAAGCATAATTGGGGCCGACTTGATCAAGCCGGCCCCAATTGTATGGTGATCAACGGTAAAGCTCGCGGGGTGCAAACCCACGAGGACTCAGTAACTGACTGATCGCGGGTTGCAAACCCGCGAGGACTGGGATCTCTGAGAGCTAAGAGAGTATGCTATAAACCCTCGAGGGCGAAATATCATTGGTTTTCTCCGAGGTCTACTTCAAAGTCATCGCCGAAAAGATCTTCGGCCGTGGCGTCGGAAGTAGTGTCGGCCGACGCGGGCTCTTCCTCTTGCTTAGTGCCGACTGTGGCCGGACGGGAACTGCCGCCTCTCTGGGTCATCAGCTTGTCCATAATCAAATCGGTCAATTCATCGGCAAGATCGGGATTGTCGGCAAGCATGCGCTTCACGGCATCCCTGCCCTGTCCGAGTTTTGAATTATTGTAGGAGAACCATGCGCCGCTCTTCTTAATGATGCCGAGCTCGGTGCCCAAATCCACGATTTCTCCGGTCTTTGAGATACCCTCGCCAAACATCAGATCGAATTCGGCCTTCATGAAGGGAGGAGCCACTTTGTTTTTCACCACCTTCACCTTGGCTACGCGTCCGAGGGCTGTCTCGCCGTCCTTTATAAGTGTGCCGGGACGGATCTCAAGTCTAACGGATGCATAAAACTTGAGGGCGTTGCCGCCGGTGGTGGTTTCGGGGTTTCCAAACATAAGACCGATCTTCTCACGAATCTGGTTGATGAAAATGCAGCATGTGCGGGTGCGCGATATTGTGCCCGTGAGCTTACGCATGGCCTGACTCATGAGGCGGGCGTGCAGACCCACGTTCTTATCGCCCATTTCTCCTTCGATCTCCGCCTTGGGGGTCAGGGCGGCCACGGAGTCTATCACAAGCACGTCGATGGCACCGGAGTTGATGAGTTGCTCGGCAATGTCGAGAGCCTGTTCGCCGTTGTCGGGCTGGGCAATCCACAGGTTGTTGACGTCCACACCGAGTTTCTCGGCATAGAAACGGTCGAAAGCATGTTCGGCGTCAATGATGGCGCAGATACCACCCTGCTTCTGAGCCTCCGCGATAACGTGGATGGCCAAAGTGGTCTTACCCGAGGATTCCGGCCCGTAAATTTCCGTGACCCTGCCACGCGGCAGACCGCCCACTCCGAGTGCGAAATCAAGACCTATGGATCCGGTGGAAATAGTCTCCACATCCTGCACGGAGTCGTCTCCAAGACACATGATGGCACCGCTGCCAAAGTCTTTTTCCAAATGCTCCATGGTCACTCCCAGAGCCTTGAGTTTTTCCTCACGGTCGTTGATTCTTCCACCTGCCTTGCCGGCGACTGTCTTTTTCTTTGCTGCCATATCTGATTTATTTTTTAATTCTAATGTCGCTAAAAATAAGAGTTCTCACAACATCGCCTCTCCGAGGCTCATTTTGCTTTTCCTGCCGATCCCCAGGCTGAAGCCTGGGGTTAACCACGATTATCGCCTCTCCGAGGCGAACCCCGACAATTCTTAATTTAGTGACATTGTTTTCAATTCTTATTAATCCGAGATCTTTGAGATCTCTGAAGGCTCTGAGAAATCCGAGAAATCAGAGGGGTCTGAGAACTCTGAGAAATCTCTCTGCTTTTTTGACAATGCAAAATTAGCACATCATTCGGGCGAAACCTAATTCTATATACTTAAAAATTATTAAATCATAACACTTTACTGCAAACTATTTGCAGTGAAAAATACTTATTTACTTTAATGTCGCTAAAATAAGAGTTCTCACGACATCGCCTCTCCGAGGCTCATTTTGCTTATCCTGCTGGCCCCCAGGGTAAAAACTGGGGTTAACCACGATTATCGCCTCTCCGATGCGTACCCCGACAGTTCTTAATTTAATGACATTATTATTTACCTGTAATGAGCACTCCGAAATCTCCGATGGATCTGAGAGTCTCATATTTATCTGATAATTTTGTTGGATCGGGTGGTGCCGTCTTCCATCCTTATGACTTCTACAAAAATGCCGTGGGCGGGTGCTTCCTGAAGTCTCATCCCGCTAAAATTATAATATTCTCGCGTCAGGATTTTATCGTCATCCTCCATGGCCGCGCTAACTCCGGACGAGCCCCCTGCAAAGTCAGAGACAGCAGAATTCACGATGGCCTGATTTTCGTAATCATAAATGAAGGCCACCACTCTCAGTCTGTCCTTATCCTGCACAAGATTTTTACCGTACTCCGGAATCAGGGAATGGCAGCAGACGGCATCCTCAAGATTGAAGTCGTAGGAATATGAATAGGTCTTTCCCCTCTCCAGATCGGATGGAAGACTGCCGGCGATTCCCGTCATGGAAGGATAAATGAGAGCCACATCGTCGTAGATCAGTCCGGTGACTCCGCCGTTGCCCTCCACGAAAGGCTTCCAGTATTGGCCGGTAAGATCCGTGCGTCCGTAGTAGGAATTGCGTTGCACCCATGAAGGATCCGACATGCCGTTGCCTACGAGACACAATCCCACTCTCATATCCCTGCCGCTCACGGATTCTATAAACCGCGAATCCACGTTTGCGGTGAGCACGCCGGCCTGCTCATCCTTCCATTCTATATTCACCCTCACTTCCGCCCCGGCCGGCTTGCGAGCCTCGCGGGCATAGTATGTCTCGACTCCCTCACTGCCGGCACGGTTGCGGTTGATCGTTACGGTGGGATATCCTGAAATATAGAAAGGATATTTCGACGAATCCACAGCCGTGATCTTATCTTTATTATGAATGGATATGGCCACCAGATCGGGATATGCATCGTGCATTTCCAACAGAGTGACGTAAGCCGACGGGCAGCCCGTGCACCAGAAACCGGTGTATTCCTCCATCAGCGGACGATGTACCGGGAGGAAGTCGAGCACATGCAGCGCGCACTGATGGCTCATCCGCGGATCCTCATTGGGCCGGCCGTTAACCGACGTCACCTCGATCGTGCAGGGATAATCACCCTTGGCGTCGGGTGCGGGGAGAGGAATTTCCAGACACCGAATGTCGCCGAGATCATATATCGGGGAATCCAAAACGATCGTGTCGGAAATGCGTTTGTCGGCCGCCGTCACGGTATATCCCAGAGAATGCACTGCCGTGGCGGAATGGGAAGTGAAGTTAACCTCGGCAATCACGCTTTCGGATTTGCGCGTATAAGAGTCCGCTGTAAAATAGGGGGATACGGCCTGCCGCAGCACAGGGATATCCATCACTATCCTCATGGCGTTTACAGAAGAATTCATGGGAGTCCAGGAAGTATACTTATCGGGAGTATGCACAAACATTCCGCCCGGGCGTGTGGACGACACCACCGGATTCGGAAATTTCTGGGTCCATTTTTCAAGAGACGTCACCGTGACGGTATATCCCACGTACAGACCCTCATCCGGCACCTTTACCGGAGCGGGAAAGTCTATGGCAAGCACGCCGTCGGCAATGCTGCCCGCAGCGTTTATAATATCCGGAGCATTGCTTCCATCTTCGCTAAGGTTCAAGGCCGATGAAGCCCAAACGGCGCAGTCGGGCGAAAGAGTGCCTCCGGTTTGGGGAAAAGCCACTCTTATTCCTTTCACAGAGCTCCCCGCAAAGAAAGGATCATCGATTTTCACCGCCACATCGTAAGTGGTGAGACGTCCGGTGCCCCACGGAGATGCTTGGGCGGATGCAGGAGCATAACTGAATTCCACATCAGCAGCAGCCACGGCCGCCGAAGATGCGATAAAAGAGAAGAATAGTAAATTTCGGCAAAGCATACTGCAAATATAGCCAATTATCCCGAATAAGTAGTTGATAAAAATTAATGAACATATAAAACTTATTTATTTTTGAGA
>JAMPGE010000057.1 GCA_023664085.1 Muribaculum sp.
TTATAGTTCAAGATTTTTTACTATTTATATCGGTTAATTTTTATCAACTACTTATTAAAAAACATCAGGTTTCGGTTTTTCCCGAAACCTGATGTTTTTTATGAGTTTGCTCTGAGATCTCTGAGATCTCTTAGATCTCTGAAAACCCTCAGGGCTTTGAGGGCTCTTAGGGCTCTGAGATCTCCGAAGTCTTTATGGGGCACTGAGCCAGCCTCCAATTTCTGTTGATTTTAGGAGTAATGTCACTAAAAAAGAGTTTTCACGACATCGCCTCTTCGAGGCTCATTTTGTTTATCTTGCCGGTCCCCAGGCTAAAGCCTGGGGTTAACCACGACATCGCCTCTCCGAGGCGAAATCCGACAATTCTTAATTTAGTGACATTGATTTTAGGAGTTGCCTTTTACTTTATTCTTTATGGCTTCGGTCTCTTTCTCGTAGCCGGGCTTTTCGAGCAAGGCGAACATGTTGCGCTTGTAGGCTTCCACGCCGGGCTGGTTGAAAGGATTCACGCCCAGCATGTATCCCGAAATGCCGCAGGCACGCTCGAAGAAATATATGAGTTGGCCGAGGGTGTATTCGTTGATGGCATCTATCTCCAGACGGATCACGGGTACGCCACCTTCCACGTGGGCAAGACGGGTGCCCAGTTCAGCCATTTTATTTACTTCGTCGATGCGTTTGTCGGCGAGATAATTGATACCGTCAAGATTCTCGGCATCGGAGGGCACGCGGTGCTCCACGGGCACTTTCTTCACACTGATCACAGTCTCGAAAATAGTGCGCTCGCCATCCTGAATCCATTGGCCCATGCTGTGGAGGTCGGTGGTGAAATCCACCGATGCGGGGAAGATTCCCTTACCGTCCTTACCTTCCGACTCACCGTAGAGTTGCTTCCACCATTCGGAAATATAGTGAAGTTTGGGATCGTAGTTCACGAGAAGTTCTATCTTCTTGCCGTCATTGTAAAGGGCGTTGCGCATACGGGCATAAGTCTCGGCCGGATTGTCGGGACCCGGATGGGCCGTGGTCTTTTCCATGTCGGCGGCGCCCTCAAGCATCCGGGAGATGTCATATCCGGCTACGGCGATCGGGAGCAGTCCCACGGGAGTGAGCACGGAGAATCTACCGCCCACATTGTCGGGGATCACGTAGGTCTCATACCCCTCCTTGTCGGCCAGAGTGCGTAGAGCTCCTTTTTTTGCATCGGTGATGGCCACAATGAGATTCTTTGCGGCTTCTTTGCCGGCCTGGGCCACGAGCTGGTCTTTCAGCAGACGGAAAGCAATGGCCGGCTCGGTGGTGGTGCCCGATTTGGAAATCACGATGATGCCGAATTTTTTGCCCTTAAGCAAATCCTGAAGTTCGGCAAGATAAGTCTCGCCAATGTTCTGTCCGGCAAAGAGCACGGCGGGGCGTTTGGGTTGAGGTCCGTAGAATGCGGCGAAATTGTTTTCGAGCGCGCAGATCACTGCCTTTGCTCCAAGATAGGAGCCGCCTATACCTATGCATACCACATACTCGCAGTTTTCCTGAAAGCGGGCAGCGGTCTTTTTGATTGAATCTACTAAAGAAGCGGGAGTATTGGATGCAAGATGCAGCCAACCGGTGAAATCGGCACCGGCGCCAGTGCCGTTGTCAAGAGTAGCCATAGCCTCTACAGCCTTGGCTTCATTACCTTTAAAACCGGACTCTGCAAAAAACACAGCGTCCTGAATGTTAAGCTCGATAGTTTTCATAAGCTTATGTCTATATATTTTGGGTTTACCTTAAGATATTGCGGCTTGATGTTATTGCCTAATAAACCGAGACGGGACTTTCGCAGGTCCGCGCCGCTAAGTAGTTGATAAAAATTAATGAACATATAAGACTTATTTATTTTTGAGACAGTTTGGCTTTGGAGCGAAGCCTAATATATTATATTAGGCTGAGAGACAGAGTCAAAATGGCCAAAAAGAAAAAGTTTTATAGTTCAAGATTTTTTACTATTTATATCGGTTAATTTTTATCAACTACTTATTCATAAAACGTTCTGTCAGCGGGATAGTTCAACCGCGCAGTGCCGTCGGAGACGATACTGCGCGGTTTTTATCTGTTCTGTCAGGAGAAGGTGTCGGTGATTCGGTCGATGGCACGCTTTGGGCTCACACCTTCGTATAATATGCTGTAGACGCAATCGAGGATAGGCATGTCGGCGTGTACGCGTTGGGAATTGATCTGATGCATGCAGGCGGTGCCGTAATATCCTTCAGCCACCTGAGCCATTTCCATTTTGGCGGCGGTCACGCTATAGCCTTTTCCTATCATAGATCCGAAGTTGTGATTGCGCGAAAATCGGCTGTAGGCGGTCACCAGCAGGTCGCCCAGATAGGCGGATCTGCAGATATCGCGCCGCATCGGCACGGCCTTGTCCACAAACCGGTTCATCTCCCTGACGGCATTGCATACCATCATTGCCAGGAAATTGTCGCCGGCTTTCATACCGTTGATAATACCGGCGGCTATGGCATAAACGTTTTTCAACACGGCGCCGTATTCTATACCGTCCACATCGTCGGAAAGAATCGTTTTCAGCTTCTTTCCTCCCACGAGGGAAGCGAATTCGCGGGCCTTGGCGGTATCATGACATCCGATGGTGAGGTAACTCAATCGGTCGAGGGCCACCTCCTCGGCATGGCACGGACCGCCGATCACGAGCATCGAATCATCCCGGCAGCCGAAGAAATGCTTGAAATATTCGGTGACGATCATATTGTCGTCGGGCACGATACCCTTCACGGCCGAAACGATGTTTTTGCCGGTGATGTCGCAAGTGATTCCGTCGGCCAGAGCCTTGAAATAAGGAGAAGGCACGGCGATCACCAGAGTGTCGGCCATGGCGCAGGCCTCGTTGATGTCGGCCGTGAAGTCGATGCGGGCCGTATCGAAAGTCACGTCGGAGAGATATACGGGATTGTGGCGGTAGCGAATGAAATCATCTATACGGTCCTGACGGTGCATGTACCATACGATGCGGTCGCAGTTGTTGAGCAGCAGCTTGGCCTGGGCAGTGGCCCAGCTGCCGCCGCCCACCACAGCTATGCGCCCGAGTGAACTCATGACTCAGCCTCCTCCTTGCCGGCCGTATTCTCCTCTTTGTCTTCGGCGTCCCCGCGACGCACTTCAGGACGCATCTGCGGGAACAACAGCACTTCCTGAATGGTGGTCTGGCCGGTGAGCAACATTGCCAGACGGTCCATGCCGATACCCATTCCGGAGGTGGGAGGCATGCCGTATTCCAGAGCGCGTATAAAGTCCTGATCTATAATCATGGCTTCGTCGTCGCCCTTGTCGGCAAGTCGCATCTGCTCCACAAAGCGCTCGTACTGGTCGATGGGATCGTTGAGTTCGGAATAGGCGTTGGCGAGCTCCTTGCCGTTGACCATCAGTTCGAAACGCTCGGTGAGTTCCGGATTGTCGCGATGACGCTTTGTGAGCGGCGACATCTCTATGGGGTAGTCGATGATGAAAGTGGGCTGAATGTAGGTGCCCTCACATTTCTCGCCGAAAATTTCGTCGATGAGTTTGCCTTTGCCCCACGAAGGATCCACTTCGATACCTTCCTGCCCGCAGAAATCGCGCAGTTCCTGCTCGCTCTTGCCGCTGATGTCGAAGCCGGTCTTGTCGAGGATGGCCTGCGTCATCGTGATGCGGGGATAGGGGGCCTTGAAGTCGATTTCATTCTCGCCTACCTTTACTTTAGTGGTGCCGTTCACGTCGGTGCTGATTTTCTCAAGCATCCTTTCGGTGAAGTTCATCATCCAGTTATAGTCCTTGTAGGGCACGTAGATCTCCATGCAGGTGAATTCCGGATTATGGGTACGGTCCATACCCTCATTGCGGAAATTTTTGGAAAACTCATACACGCCGTCGAAGCCTCCCACGATCAGACGCTTCAGATAAAGCTCGTCGGCGATACGCAGATAGAGGGGGATGTCGAGAGTGTTGTGATGGGTGATAAACGGGCGCGCGGACGCACCGCCGGGGATCGACTGCAGGATGGGAGTCTCCACCTCCACGTAGCCGTGGCCGTTGAAGAATTCACGCATGGAGTTGAACATACGGGTGCGTTTCAGGAATATTTCCTTCACACCCTTGTTTACCACGAGATCCACATACCGCTGACGGTAGCGCAGTTCGGGATCAGTAAAGGCATCGTAAGCCTTGCCGTCTTTCATCTTAACGATGGGCAGCGGACGCAGACTCTTCGACAGGAGTGTGATCTTGCGGGCGTGGATGGTGATTTCTCCCATCTGTGTGCGGAACACGTATCCTTCCACACCGATAAAATCACCTATATCAAGAAGCTTTTTGAATACTACGTTGTAGAAATCCTTGTCTTCGCCCGGACAGAGGTCATCGCGGCTCACGTAGACCTGAATGCGGCCCTCGCCATCCTGAAGCTCCATAAACGAGGCTTTGCCCATGATGCGGCGCGACATGATCCTGCCGGCCACCCTCACTTCACGCGGAGGCTGGAGATTGTCGTCGAAAGTCTCCTTGATTTCAGCGGAATGACCGTTGACTATATATTCTGCCGCGGGATAAGGCTCTATGCCGCGCAGGCGCAGAGCCTCCAGACTGTTGCGGCGAACGATTTCCTGTTCGCTTAATTCCTGAATTGCCATTTCTGTATCGTTTGTAAAAACGTATGTAGTTTTTTGTTTTATCTTGGTTTGGAGTCCGTTTCATGAAAAATCCGTGTCCTGCGTATCGGACTCCGGCGGATGAGACGGGGGCTTACTTGTCGAGCTCTTCGTAGACCGAATGCTGACTCTTGAATTCGGGTACGATTGCCTTCATACGGCGCACCGTATCCATCGGGGAGGAGGCGGACGCTTTGGATATCAATTCCTCAAGAGCCTTGCAGACGCTGTCGAAATCATATTCACGCACCGTGGCTATCATGATTTTGGGGTGAAACGTAGGTTTGGTCTGCTCCATATCGCTGAGCACCTCTTCATAGAGCTTCTCACCGTCGCGCAGACCCGTGAATTTTATCTCCACATCCTTCACGCCGCTCAGCCGGATCATGCGGCGCGCCAGATCTACTATCTTCACCGGCTTGCCCATGTCGAATACGAATATCTCGCCGCCGTGACCCATCGTGCCCGCTTCGAGCACAAGCTTGCAGGCCTCCGGGATAAGCATGAAGAAGCGTATTATGTCGGGATGGGTCACCGTGACCGGTCCTCCCCTTTCGATCTGCTTCTTAAACAGCGGGATCACCGACCCGTTGGAGCCGAGCACGTTGCCGAAGCGTGTGGTGACAAACTGTGTGTGGCCGTTGACCCGGCCGGACTTCTCGGCCTTGTCCAGAGCCTGCACGTAGATCTCGCATATACGCTTCGAGCAGCCCATCACATTGGTGGGATTCACGGCCTTGTCGGTGGATACCATCACAAACTTCTCCACACCGAGCTGCACGGAAAGGTCGGCCACGATCATCGTGCCCTTCACGTTGTTGATGATGCTCTCGTTGGGATTGTCCTCCATCATGGGTACGTGTTTGTATGCCGCGGCGTGAAACACGTATTCCGGGCTGTACTTCCGGAATATATCCGCCATTCTCTCCTGATTGGCGATGTCGGCCACGATCGTCTCCGATTCCACGTCGGGATACTCTCCCTTCATCATCAGGCGTATGTCATGAAGAGGGGTTTCCGCCTGATCTATAAGTATGAGCCGGGAGGGCTTGAAGCGGGCCACCTGGCGCACTATCTCCGAGCCGATGGACCCGGCCGCTCCGGTGATCAGAATCCGCTTGCCGGCCAACTGGGCGGCTATGCCTTCCAGCTCCACCTCAATGCTGTCGCGGGGCAGGAGATCCTCTGCGTTCACTTCCCGAAGCTGCGACAAGTTGACGCTGCTCTTGCCGTCCCATTCCCGGGCTTTCGGAGTGACCATGATATGGATGCCTGCGTCTATGAGCTTGTCCACAAAAATAGTGTTTACGCGAAGGTTGTCCATCTTGTCCGAAGATACAAGCAGATAATTCGCGCCGTTTTGCTTCATATGCTCAATGAGCAGCTCATTGGCCTGATATACACGCTGCCCCACCACGATCTTATCCCACATGTAGGGATCATCGCTCACAAATCCGGCGAGAATGTAGGGGGAATTGGCATCCGTGTTGAGACTCTTGGCCATGGCCACGCCATCCGATTTATTACTGTAGATGAAAGCACGGGCGTGGCGTCGGCTATGCTGGTAGGACTCATACATCATTTTTCCCCACACACGGGCCGTACTCATCAAAATAACAGTAAACAGACCCTGAAGCACAATGGCAAGTGGGGATATGGCAAACAAAAGGGCGTTCAGACCGGGTATAGCCATCCACGACAGACAGAAAAGCATACCCAGCCCCACGGCAAACGACACCCTCTGCAGGTCAATAAACGAAGAGAAGCGCAATATGCCTGAATATGTATGGAAAATTCTGAACGACAGGATATAGAAAATCAGATAAAAAGCAAGAGTGCCCGTAAGGGGCCAGAAATTTACCAATACGTTGTATCCACCCTTCACGAGCGTGTAGCCTACGTAGCCGGATATCATGGCCATCAGCGAATCGAATATGAGCACTGTCCAATACGGCATCGCCTTTCGCGATGCGTACCACGAAGTGATGCGTCTGAAGGGGTTGGATGGTCTTATTTTTTCTTCCTGTGTCATCTATGCCTTTTATACTTGAACTGCAAAATTAATAAATCTTCAGAACATACACAAACCTCCGGTCATAAATAGGTTATAACCTAAATGTCACTAAAATAAGGATTGTCGGAGTTCGCCTCGAAGAGGCGATAATCGTGGTTAACCCCAGGCTTCAGCCTGGGGACCAGCAAGATAAGCAAATTGAGCCTCGAAGAGGCGATGTTGTGAGGACCCCTATTTTAGCGACATTGGTTTTAACCTAATTAGGGTTTACTGAAAAATTAAACGATGCTCCGATGGGTTTCAACCCAGAT
>JAMPGE010000058.1 GCA_023664085.1 Muribaculum sp.
ATTCATTCACTTTTTTACCGAATTATTTGCACACTTCATCAGGAAGCAGTAATTTTGTGACGCTTTAATCAAGGACCCCCATCGAAGTCAACTATTCGATGAAAGTAATCCTCTGCAATGACCGCCATGGTCCGATTGTGATTGATTATGGTTGGTCCTGATGAAGCCGACTCGGGGTGTAGCTCAGCCCGGTAGAGTACGCGTCTGGGGGGCGTGTGGTCGCAAGTTCGAATCTTGTCACCCCGACTGAGTCAATTGGCATCGCTTTCAGCGATGCCTTTTTTGCTTTTAGTCCGTCTCCTACAACAATATCCAACTTCCGGAATCTCAGCCGAAAAATCTTCGGCGATAATGCCGGCGATAGGCGGCATACAGCAGTAACGCCGCGCTTAGCAATGCCGCCGAAAATGAGTAATATACGCCAAGACTCTCCATGTGCATCACCTTCGACAGCAGCCACAACGCCGGCATCCCTATGATGATATAGCTCACTACGGATATCACCAGCAGGGGCTTTACTTCAGCCATCCCGCGCAGAGCGTTTACATAGTTGAGTTGCACCGCATCGCAATATTGATATATCACCAGCGGCGGGATCAGGGTGAGCGCCACCGCCGTCACGGCCTGATCCTCCGTAAACATCCAGATCAACGGCTTCGACAGAAAAATAAATATCAGCGATGAGAGCGTGCCCAACACAAGTCCGAGATTCAACCCGGCCTTGACGGTACTTTTCACCCCTATGGCATCCTCCTGCCCCGTGTAGTTCGACACGCGGATGGAGGTGGCGGTGCTGAAGCTTATGTATATCATGAAGCCCAACTGCCCTATGATATTCACTATCTGATAGGCCGCTATCTGATTGCGTCCGAATTCGCCGCATACTATGGCGCCTACCGTCCACATCAGGCATTCCACTCCGCTCTGAACCATTATGGGCACCGACGTATACACCACCCGCTTTACAATGCCTTCGCCGCGGATATCCTTCCGCAGCCCCTCCATATGCGGGCGGTAACGCTTGCGGACAGCCATGGCGATTATGATCACCGCCGCCATATAAGTCCTGCTGACCAGCGTGGAGATGCCGGCTCCCAGCAGTCCCATCTCCGGCATGCCGAATTTTCCCCAGATCAAGACCCAGTTGCCCAGTATGTTAAGAACGTTGCCACTGAGCATGATCCACATTGGCATGGCAGTATCCGTGGAGCCGTTGGCGGTCTGCTGGCAGGCGTTGAACACGGCCGACGGCAGAAGCGATACAAGCACTATAAGATAGTATGGACGTATGATGGGCAACAATGCCTCGTCCTGACCGAAACGGGGCAATACGAAATACAGTCCGCCCATCACCATCATAAACAGCAGCGACAGCATCACGTTGGATATCAAGCCGGCCTTAAACACCATTCCCGCCCTTACCATTCGTTTCTGACCAAACAATGCGCCCACCAGCGGCGTAAGGCCGCCCGCGAATCCGATAAGCATCACAAAGGCTACTACAAACATACTGTTGACGAATGCGGCGGAGGCCAACTCCGGCGTACCGTAGCGGCCCACCATCATCGTGTCGGCAAAACTCACCACGATGATACCGAGCTGGGTCACCAGCACCGGCAGTCCAAGCCGGAAAAGAGCCGGATATTCTGAAGAGGCGCGTGAAGATTCAAGCATAATTTTTTGAAGTTCATGGTTTGTGAAAATTCCCGGATATCGGTTTTACAAAATTAATAATTTTATCATTATCCCCCTCAAAATTCCGGTTCATCTCTCTTACTTAGCGTCTTCCACGGTTTTAAATTCCCCATTTTTAACAAAAAAATTTGTTTTTTTAATATCCTTTAAGTAATTTAGGGCGATTTTTAAACGTTAAATCCTTTGATCATATCCATATGGATATCAGCAGGTTTAACAATATGTAGCCAATCACGAAATTTTACTTTCAATTTAACATCAATAACTACCCTTTATGAAACGAATGTCAATTTGTCTGTCTGCAGCCATCCTTACTGTAGCGGGTGCCTTGACCGTTCCGGCACAGGCCGATCAGCTCGGCCGCTGGCACAACGGGCAATCCCAAAACTCCAGGGAGGTTGTATTCGGCCAAAAAAAGAAGGGTGTGCAACCCAACAGTCCGTTGGAGACTGTCCGTATCGCAGATATGGAGGATTTCACCACCCTTGCAAACCGTCCGGTAAAGCAAAAACCGGAATCTACGCTTACCCGTAGCGCGCAGACCCCGCAAGGTCAGCTCTACATGCTCTCCAACCACTACATGATGGCCCCCTCCTACAGCGGTGCCTTCGGTGCATTGGATCTTTCCAAAGGTCGCTTCTTTACCACATACACCGGCTCCCAATTCATGGGTACCAACGATATGGACTGGGAATATCAAGGCGGCACCGTGCGCGGTGACTACATGTATATCTCCAACTATCATCAGGACATGGTCACCAACCTCACTGCCTATGCCTGGAAGGTAGTCGACCTCACCACCGGCGAACTCGTGCAGCAATATGAGCTCGGCAGCGACTACGACAAGTTCTTCTATCAGATGACCTACGACTCCGCCCGCGACGTGATCTGGGCCCTCGGTCTTTCAGTAGACCAGCAGAGCGCCGGCCGCCTTATCCGCATCGACTGCAACGGCAGCTCCAACCCGGGCGACTGGAAATATACCTACATCGGCGATGCAGGCGCAAGCGGCGACAATTTCGCAGCCACTCTGACCTACAACCCCGCCGATCAGCTTATTTACTTCCTGCATACCAACGGTATGCTCGACACCTTCAACCCGGACGGCACTCTTACCACCGACGGCACCAAGGTTAACCTGATCTCCGTATGGCAGTTTGACCGCGACATCGATCCCTACTGCTTCCCCTCTTGGTTTACAAATGCTCCCACGCTGGTCTATAGCCCCCGCGACAAGGCATTCTTCGGCACTTACCATGGTGAGAACGGCGTAACTCTGTTTGGCATCGATGCCAAGACCTACGAGACTTTCAACGTGGCCAACATCACTCCCTGGTGGTATCCCAACGCCCTCTTCTGCTTCGACAATTATGTCGTCGGCAACGCTCCGGATCAGGTATCGAATCTCAAGGTGCAGTTTACCGACAACAGCCTTTCCGGCACCATCTCCTTCACTATGCCTTCCACCAATTTCGACGGCGTAGCATATCCTGCCGGCAAACGTCTCAAAGTGAAAGGTCTGAACAATGAGACCGAAGTGCTCTTCGAAGGCGAATATGCCGCCGGAGTGCCCGTAACCGTCAACCAGACTCTCAAGCAGGGTCTCTACAATCTCACCATCGTCTGCACCGACGGCGACGTGGACGGCGCCTCCAACATCAACCGCCGCTTCTGGGTGGGCAACGACTACCCCACGGTGCCCCAGCAGGTCACTCTCGACGAAATGACCCTCTACTGGTATCCCTGCACAAGCATCGGCACCCACGGTGGCTATGTCAACACCCAGAATCTTTCCTACAACGTATACAACAACGGCAAGAAGGTGAACTCCGAGCCCATCCAGGCCTACACCTTTACTCTGCCGATGCCCGAAAAGTTCTCACGCCACAATATTACCGTGACAGCCATTCACGACGGTCTTGAATCCGAACACAGCCCCGTGATCTCCCGCGCTGTAGGCCCCGCTCTCCAACTCCCCCTTGAGATCGAGCCCACCGCCGCTCAGGCCGACCTCTTCGACCAGATCGACGTCAACGGTGACTACAACGGCGAAGAACTCGGCAAATTCATCTTCAAGAACGTGGGCGGTCAGAACTACATGTATCTCAAGACTATTGCCAACCACATCAAGGTGAAGGACTATCTGATCATGCCGAAGTTCCACATCGAGAACGCCAATTCGATCTACTCCCTGTCGTTCCTCTACAAATCCAGCGGCAGCCTGAAGAACACCTTCAACCGCATGAACATCATCCTGCGCCGCACCTTCAACGGCTCTTCCGACGACAAGGTGATCTACACCATCATGGATGAAGACTGCACACAGCCCCGCACCGTCACCGCTCTCTTCAAGGTGGACGAACCGGGCGACTACTACATCGCATTCTTTGAAGACAACGACGGCAAACCTCTGCCCGACAACGGTGTGATCAAAGAAAAATACGTAGGTGCACAGTATGCCAACTTACGTCTGGAGCAGATCCCCGGCGACGCCGCCAAAGCTCCCTCCGAGCTTCTCGACGTAGTGCCCGGTTGCGCTCCCAACGGCCTGCAGACCGCCGTATTCTCCTTCAAGGCTCCTTCTCTCGATCTCAGCGGCAACGCTATCCCCGCCGACTCCAAGATCAAAGTTACAGCTACCTGCGGTTCCAACGTAGGTTCCACCGAAGTGCTTCCCGGCCAGACCGGCACCGTGGAAGTATCCACCGAAAAGAACGGTTTCTCCGAAGTAGTGCTCCAGCCCTCCATCGGCGAGGCCATGGGTCTGTATCAGACTTTCAACGTCTACACCGGTCTTGACACTCCGGGCAGCATCACCGATATATCCCACCTCTGCACCGACGACAACATGCAGATGGACCTCACCTGGGGTGTGCCCGCTGTTGGTGCCAACGGCGGATACGTCAACCCGAAAGACTTCAAGTTTAACGTTTATCAGAAAAACGGTCAGCTCAGCTACAAGTACGGCTCCGTGACAGACCCCAAATTCTCGTTCAGAGTGGCATCCTCCAAGCAGGCCAACTACTATGTAGGAGCCTCCGCCGAGAATGAAATGGGCGAATCCACCTACAACCTCTTCACCATGGACGTGCTCGGCGCTCCCTACCAGCTCCCCATATCCGAAGACTTCTCTGCCTACAACAGCGCATTCCGCTTCAGCCCCTGGACCGCCAACAACGATGATCCTTTCGCTGACTCCCAGTGGGATCACGCCACAAGCTACTCCGGTCTGGTCGACGTTGTGCTCAACGGCGGTTCTCTCTACTGCACGGCCAAAGAAGGTTATGCTTCCGCCAAGGGTGAGCTCCGTTTCCCCAAGATCTCCACTGCCGGCGTGCCCCGCGCGCTGCTCAGCATCATGTATCTCGACTTCCCCCTCGCCCCCGATATGGAACTCTGGATCCGCACAAGCAAAGACCAGACTCCCAAGAAGGTGGCCTCCAAGAAGCCTACACGCGGCATCACTCAGTTCAAGAACTTCGACTTCCAGTTTACCGACGAACTTCTTGACTGCGCCTGGGTACAGCCCTACCTGCGCGTGAATTTCACCAGCGCCGACCAGTACTTTATCGTTGACGATATCGAGATCACCCAGAACGTGGACAACGACTTCAAGCTCTACGACATCTCCGGACCCACCATCAATACCGTGGGCGACACTCCGGAATTCACAATCACCGCAACCAACTCCGGTGTGGAAGCCGGCCGTTGCACCGTCCTCGCCGAACTCGTTGGCGACGGTAAGGTTCTCGCTTCGAAAGAAGTGAACACAGGCCGTCTGCAGCCCACCACTTCCTACTCTCTGCGTGCCTCCTTCCCCATGGCCGTGGATTATCTGAACTGCGACAAACTCATCGTGCGCGGCACGGTGACTTCCGCCGACGACCAGGTGGCCAACAACAACGTGAAGGATTTCGAAATCGAACTCAACAAACACGAACTCCCCATCGTCAGCGACCTTAAGGCCGACTGGGATCCCGAAGGCGACGCTCCCGCTGTGCTCACCTGGAGCGAACCCGCTCTCGGCATCGACGGCCGCTTCGGCTTCGAGGCAGCTCCCCGCTACGGCCTGCACGACAAGATCGGCGGCTGGTCTAACGTTGACCTCGACGGTCAGGTTCCATTCGCCGCTGCCGACAACGGCGGCGCCGGCAATCCTCTCCAGTGGGAAGACTACGATCAGCCCGGTGCATGGCAGGTGATCACCCCCGCTGAATGGGGCATGGTCCGCGGAGACCGCATCTATCCTCACTCCGGACAAAACGTGGCAATCGCCCGTTCAGCAGCCTACAACGAATCTGCCTACGAAGATCCTATCCCCGTAGCCGACTGGCTGATTTCTCCCGAAGTGAAGGGCGGCACAAAGGTTTCCTTCTGGATGAGTACCCTCTCCACTATATATCCCGAGACCATCACCGTGTTCTACTCCGACGGATCCAACACTATCCCCACCGGCAACGGCGTGGATGAACTCCGTCAGGTGAACGGCGCATATACCTGCGGCGACTTCAAGAGCATCCGCCACTTCACAAAGAGCGGATCCGAAGACTGGGAATTCCTTGAATTCACTCTGCCCGCCAACGCCAAGTATTTCGCCATCGTTTACCGTTCGATCGGCGGCTTCGGCGCCGTGATCGACGACATCACCTATACTCCCGCCGGCAACGACTCCTGGACTCTCGACAGCTTCGACCTCGTAAGCGTCAACGACGGCAAGCAGACTCCCGTGCAGCTCAACCTCAATCAGACTTCCTATAGCCTGAAGAATCCTGCCGGTTCATATGCCATCGTAACCAACGTGCACAACGACAGCGACGAATACTATCAGTCTCCTTACGGCAACCTCGTCACTCTCGGCACATCCGGAGTATCCGGCGTGCTCGCCGACGGTGCTTCCGTATTCGGCGGCAAACGCCAGATCATCCTTTCCGGCCTTAACGGCAAACTCGTGAGCATCTACTCCACCGACGGCAAACTCATGAGCCGCCTGAACGTAAGCTCCGACAACATGGCCGTGGCCTGCGATGCCGGTATATTCATCGTTCGCGTGGAAGACTCCACTGCCAAAGTCGTGGTGAAGTAATGGCAATCTTAATTTCAAGTGCTTTGGTTTCTGCGGAAACCAAAGCGGCTTGAAGATCCCGTATAGAAGAGGGTGTTGCAGAACTACCCTAGAAAAATGGACAAAAGCCTCAACTTTCACAA
>JAMPGE010000059.1 GCA_023664085.1 Muribaculum sp.
ATCAACCATCAACCATCAACCATCAACCATCAACCATCAACTATCAACCATCAACTATCAACCATCAACTATCCTCCTCCTCTTCCTCCTGTTCATTCTTCTTCGAACGCGGGGTCTGTTTGCGCTGCTCGGGTCGATTCTTTAGGATTGCTTCCGGCTTCTGACGATCTACCATCGTTGCAAATACGTCCCACGTCTCATCCTTACTCCAATTCTTCTTTAGATTCACCTGCTTGGGATAATAAAAAGACACTTCCGGCTGTAGCCCTGCGTCGAAATCTCCCGCATCCCACTGTCCGTTACCGTTATAATCCTCATACATTCGCACATAATATTTACCGGGAAGAAGATATTTAAACATAGCCACTCCGTTGGTCACCGGCACTGCCGCTATGGGATTGTCGCCCGACAGCAGTTCCACAAACATCGGTACGGTACTATCCACTCCCCTCAGACGCAGCGTCAGCGAACTGTAATCGCCCTCCGCCCTTGTGGAGAATTCCTGACTGAGAGTGGCATTCGTCTGTCCGTAAATTCCCTGCATGCCAAGGCTATCCACCCGCAGCCGATACTGTGTGTCATACTTCCATGGATACGATATCGAGAAACGCCGCGGCTGCAGTGAGTCAGGCAGTTCTATCGGCGGCATCGGAAGCCGCGTCCACACTGAATCTTTCTTCGCTTTCGCTTCAAGATGAAAGCTGAGTGTATCCATGCGTTGCAACGGTGTCGACGTCTCAAAAAGTATGGGCTTTTCCATTTCAATCACCGACGATGAAAGCATATCTACATTGAGAAGGCCAAGCCGCTCATTGCGGGCTGCCAGAGCCGCACTGTCGGCGGATTCGCCATACGTCTTCTTAAGCTTCTTTGCCGACTCTTTGAGTTCGTTGGCCACATTGCGGTCATACGTTTTGCGGTCAAAGATCATACGCAGGGTATCGGTGCGTAGCACCGGACGCCGCAAAGAATCGGTAACCTCAAAGCTCGCAATGATTCGCAACGTATCGGCTGCCACCAGACTGCGCGGCTTGAGCCAGAGCGTGATCGTGTCGTTGGTGGAATTGCGCTCCGCCACTGCCCAGTTCTCCAGATGTTCGGCGCCAAGAATCCTGAACGAAGGCGGATTGATCGCGCGGGATCCGAAACGAAAATTGAGTCGCGAAGAATCCGGCCGTTCATATCCCGATATATACTGCTGGCGGAAAGGTGAGGTAAAGGAGCGCAGCAATATATCGTTGGGCAGCTTGATCGATCTGATTCTGTCTACTATGGAATCGATCTCCCCGGTGCGCAAGTCGCGGATAGTGTCGTGAGCTACGGCACTTATATTGTGTGGCTCCACCACCATATCATAAAAAGCTATCTCCTCCTCAAGGCTGGAATACATCAGATTGTTGTCGGGATCATCTATTGCATATACACGGTACTTACCGGGACGTAATCCCGAGAGAGAGAAGCGGCCCCGGCTGTCCGTACGCCCTACATAATCAAACGGCAGCTTGCGAAATGCACTGTCCGACAGGTTGGAATGCAACCCTACCAACTTGCCCTGCATAGGCTCCAGATTATATGCCGACAACACTATCCCGCTCATTCCTAAAGAATCCACCGTAGGACCCGTGGAGAAAGTCAACGAGAAGTTCTCGAGCTTATTGGACTCATTGTTATCCTCAATGGAATTTCCAAAGTCGATCGTATAGGTAGTATTGGATAATAATGAATCCGGAAATCTTACGTTCACCCGCCGTCCCAAGGCCGACACCCGGGGCATCGTAGCCATCGGCGGCGACACTATCACCTTCGAGAAGGCATCCTTAAGATTCACCAGCTCATCGAAATATATATTCACCTCATTTCCGTTGAAATTGACGGCATCGGGCCCGGGGGTGGAGCGGACAAATCTCGGTGGCTGTTCATCGCGGGGACCGCCCGACGGATTGCCTATGGATGCACAGGCAGCCGCTACGACGGCCACCGGACACCATAATATGACTCGCAGAAGGTTTTTTTTCAACATAAAAATATGGATTGGGGTCCGAAATTAACAAAAAAACGTGAATTATTCGCTTAAATTTCAAAATAAGGTAATAATATTTCGATAGTTGAAAAAATTCCGTTATATTTGCAAGCTGAAAAAAGACCCTGCGCCCACAAATGCGGCGCGTGGTCTAAAAGTCGCGGATATGCGACTGCTTGCAAATCAAAAAAATTAAAACAATTATAAACAACCTAAACAATGCAGAACAAAGGGTTTATCAGTACTATTGCCATCCTGTTGATTCTGATCTGCGGCTTTTATATTTCCTTCTCGTTCATCACTTCTCATTATGAGAAAGAGGCGGAAGCATACGCTGCCAGAGTCTCCAAGACCACAGACGTCACCAACGATCTGTACAAGCAAAGTCTGAAGCAATTTAACGACTCGATTGACAAGGAAAAGGTGTGGTTCGGTCTCTACACCTTCAATCAGGCCCGCAAAATGGAAATGGGCCTCGGCCTTGACCTCAAAGGAGGTATGAACGTAGTTTTGGAGATTTCCGTCCCGGACATTCTCCGTCAGTACGCCGCCGGCGATCAGCAGCTGGCCACAATCAACAAGGCTATCAGTCAGGCTGAAGCCGAAGGCGTAAAAGGTTCCGACAAGAACTTTATCAGCCGTGTGGCCTCTCACCTCCAGCCGGGCACAATGGCCGGTCTTTTCAACCTTAAAGAAGGTGAACACCTCAGCAAGATCAAGAGCGGCGCAAGCAATCAGGAAGTCACCGCTGCTCTTGAGCAGCAGGTCAATAGCCAGGTCGACGCCGCCTTCAATATCTTCCGCACCCGTATCGACCAATTCGGCGTGGTTTCTCCCAACATCCAGAAGCTGCAGGACAAGAACGGACAGATCCTTCTTGAACTCCCCGGCGTCAAGGAGCCCGAACGTGTCACCGACCTGCTGAAGTCTTCCGCCAACCTCGAATTCTTCGAAGTATACAAATATAAGGAGATCGCCAACGACCTCCAGGCCTTCTCCGTCGCTTACGCTGCCGAAGACAGCATCAACCATACCAACCTGATGGCTCTTCTCGGCGGTGCCCTCGGTGCTGAAAGCCCCGTGATCGGCGTTATCGCTCCCCAAAACCGTGCCCTCATCGACTCCATCCTCGCTTCCGATATGGCAAAACGAATGCTGCCCAGCGACTTCAGCGCCGTTTGGGAAGTGAAGGCCACTGAATATCCCGTGATGGACGACAAAGGTCAGCCCGTGATGCGCGACAAAGACACCCCGAAGACCACCCCCTACTGGCAGCTCGTTGCACTTAAGGGTGAAGCCGCTCTCGAAGGCGACGTGGTCACCGGCGCATCCTCCGACCGCGACAACTTCAAAGGCAACACTGTCAACATGAAGATGTCTGACCGCGGCGCACGCGAATGGGCCACACTCACTCGCAACAACATTGGCCGACCCATAGCCATCGTCCTTGACAACGCCGTATATTCCTACCCCAACGTCAACAACGAAATCACCGGCGGTTCTTCCGAAATCACCGGCAACTTCACCGAGACCGAAGCAAACGACCTTGCCAACGTGCTTAAGTCAGGTAAGATGAGCGCTAAGGTGGACGTTATCTCTACCAACGTGATCGGCCCCTCTCTCGGTGCCGAAGCCATACATCAGGGTTTCCTCTCATTTATCGTGGCAATCATACTCCTCATGATCTTCATGATCATTGTCTACGGTTGGATCCCCGGCCTCGTGGCTAACGTTGGATTGATCCTCAACCTTTACTTCACCCTCGGAATCCTGGCCTCCCTCCAGGCTGTGCTTACTCTTTCCGGTATTGCCGGTATCGTTCTCGCCCTTGGTATGGCCGTCGATGCCAACGTGCTTATCTTCGAACGAACCAAAGAAGAACTGCGCAACGGCAAGAAACTGCGTCAGGCCATCTCCGAAGGCTACAGCAACGCTTTCTCAGCAATCTTCGACTCCAACCTTACTTCCGTGATCACAGGCGTTATCCTTCTGATCTTCGGCTCCGGCCCCATCAAAGGCTTCGCCACCACACTGATCATCGGTCTGGTTTGCTCCTTCTTCACTGCCGTGTTCCTCACACGTATCGCTTTCGATCTCATCACCAAAAACGGCCGATGCGCAAATATGACTTTCTCCACATCCATCTCCAAAAAATGGATGACCGGTAACAAGATCAATTTCCTTGGCAAATGGAAAGCCGCTTCATGCATTTGGCTCGCTCTGATCGTCGTGTCGATCGCCTCTCTGGCCATCAGAGGTATGAACCAAGGCATCGACTTCTCCGGCGGTCGCAACTATGTGGTGAAATTTGAAAAGAACGTCAATCCGCAGGAACTTCAGGGCCGTCTGGCTGAAGCATTCCAGACAAAGGCCAACGACAAGACCGTCAGCGTAGGAGTGATTTCAATCGACGACCTCACCAAGGCCCGTATCTCCACAAGCTACAAGATCAATGATGAAGGCGAAGGTGTGGAAAACGAAATCACCGACATCCTCTATGAGGTGCTCAAACCCGAACTTACCGTCAACGGCAACCTGATGCCCAAAGAAAACTTCACTGTGGCCGACGAAGCTCACGGCATCATCTCCATACAAAAGGTTGGTCCGAGCGTGGCCGACGACATGCGTCGCGATGCTTACTGGGCTGTGGGTATTGCAGTAGTCTGCATGTTCCTCTACATCCTTCTGCGCTTCCGCAACATCGCTTTCTCTGTAGGTGCTGTATGCGCGGTTGCCCTCACCGCTTTCCTGATTATCGGATTCTACTCCATTTGCTGGGGATTCCTCCCATTCTCAATGGAGATCGACCAATCGTTTATCGCAGCTGTGCTTACGATTATCGGTTATCAGATCAACGACACCGTGGTAGTTTTCGACCGTGTGCGCGAGATGATGAAGGTTTATCCAAAAGAAGATCGATTCCTCACCTTCAACAAGTCGCTCAACACTACTTTGGGACGTACCATAATGACTTCTCTCTCCACATTGCTCGTCCTTCTCTGCATCTTCTTCCTCGGTGGCGACACTATCCGTTCGTTCACCTTCGCAATGATCTTTGGTGTAGTAATCGGTACCTTCTGCTCGCTCTTCTGCGCTGCTCCGATTGCATACAACATCATCAAGCGCTCCACGAAGAAAGCAGTGGCTGACTCCAGCGAAACCAAACTCGAAGGCAACCGTCGCTTCAAATAAAGCAAAAATCCCATTTCTCCGTAATGGAGAAATTTCCCAAATATGAAAAAGGCGAACATCACCACCGATGTTCGCCTCTTTCATATCCCGCACCAACGAAAGATCAGGGCACCGGTGCAATTTGCGAAAAAAAGCGCCCCTCCGGACAGCAATACCGTAGCTCAAGAAAAACGGCCTTCCTGCCTCGATACTCAAGGAATGCGAGCCTCTCGGCTCGCAACAACAACACTTATGGTTACAAACCCGCGAGGACTATAATTAAAGAAAAACCCCGGATCTCTCCGAGGCCTGTACCCTGAGCCGGTGTCGAACCGGCACGTAAAGCAAAAAAAACCATTTCTCCGTAATGGAGAAATCTCCCAAATATGAAAAAGGCGAACATCACTACCGATGTTCGCCTCTTTCATATCCCACACCAACGAAAGATCAGGGCACAGGTGCAATTTGCGAAAAAAAGCGCCCCTCCGGACTGCAATACCGTAGCTCAAGGGAAATGGCCTTCCTGACTCGATGCTCAAGGAATGCGAGCCTCTCGGCCCGCAACAACAACACTTATGGTTACAAACCCGCGAGGACTATAAATAAAAAAACCTCGGATCTCTCCGAGGCCTGTACCCTGAGCCGGGGTCGAACC
>JAMPGE010000005.1 GCA_023664085.1 Muribaculum sp.
TTAAAATTACTTCATAAGTGGAAAAGTTTGGTGGAATCGGAAAAAAATAGTAATTTTGCACGCCAAAGCGATGGGATCGCGACCTGTCGCATACCAAGCCGGCGCCACCGGCAGGCACTTAAAGATTAATTTTAACTGCAGAAAAATTAAAATGAAAAAAGACATCCATCCTTCAAATTACCGTGAAGTGGTGTTCAAAGATATGTCTAACGACGAAATCTTTATCACCCGCTCCACCGTAGCCAGCAAAGAGACCATCGAGGTTGACGGCAAAACTTATCCTCTGGTAAAACTTGAAATCACCAGTTCTTCCCACCCCTTCTTCACAGGCAAGCAGAAATTGGTGGACACCGCCGGCCGTGTGGACAAATTCCGCACCCGCTACGGCAACCGTATCAAGAAATAAGAAGGAATCTACGATCCAAAACGCCTTTCGCATCGAAGCGAAGGGCGTTTTTTCACATCATCAGGACCGAGTCATTATCATACGGTCTCCACACCAATAAACTTATAAACGACCAAACGAATAAATCGTCAAAATTCAGCAACGCTGGATTTTGATTTCCAACAACTTATGGGAAAAATAAACTGGAAGCCGGGCACGATGCTCAATCCTGTGCCGGCCGTACTCGTGACCGTGGGCGACTCACCATCCACATGGAATATGCTCACCATAGCCTGGGCGGGAACTATCTGCACAAATCCACCGATGCTGTCGATCTCGGTAAGACCTGAGAGAGCCTCTTATCCGGAGATAATGCGAACCATGGAGTTTACGGTGAATCTTACTACCAAGGAAATGGTCAGGGCTGTGGACTTCGCCGGAGTAAGATCCGCACGCGACTGCAATAAATGGGAAGCTACGGGGCTGACGCCGGAAAAGGGTGTGGCCGTGAGCTCGCCTACCATTGCGGAGTCTCCGCTGAGTATAGAATGCCGGGTAAAGGAAGTGATGCATCTGGGGAGCCATGATATGATCATGGCGGAGGTGGTCAATGTGCGTGCTGACGAAAGATGGCTTGACCCCGAGAGCGGCAAATTCAAATTTGAGGAAGCCTCGCTGATAGCCTACTCCCATGGCCACTATTATGAATTGGGTCCGATTCTCGGCAAATTCGGATTTTCGGTGCAAAAGAAATGACAAATTGACAATCTGACAAATTGACATAATGACAATCTGACATAATGACAATCTGACATAATGACAATCTGACATAATGACAAATAAGCGATACACTTATTTGCCTGAGGGGCCGTCTCTTAACCGATTGTGGAGAGCGTTGGTGAATTCATAGTTCTTCAGTCCCCACTTCGGAGCGGCTACCAAGGCGGGAGGCGAGGAAGCCAAAAATCTTTCGATCGCTATGTGGGCAGGTATTCTATTCACTACCTCCACGCAAAAATCAAGATATTGATCAGCACTCTCAAAGAGCAGGCTGAAGTCGCCCTGGAGCCATTCAGCGTGCAGTAGGGTACCCTTGATCACCTGAAGATGATGAAGCTTGATGGATTCTATGGGAAGGCTGCAGGCTCTGTCGATACTTTGCAACACGTCTGATTTACTTTCGCCGGGAAGTCCGGCAATCATATGCAGCCCAACGTGCAGTCCGGCGGCAGAGCTTCTGGTGACGGCATCTGTCACGTCGGCCCAGGAATGATGGCGGTTTACGCGCTGCAGAGTGCGGTCATGGCTTGTCTCCGCACCCAGCTCAAGTATTACAGGCAGCCTGCGGTTCATTTCCTTAAGGCGGTCAAGAATCTTCGGCCCTACGCAGTCCGGGCGTGTAGCGATGATCAGGCCAACCACGTCTTTCTGGTCGGCGGCTTCCTCCCATAAGCGTTGGAAATACGATGCGGGGTGACCGTGAGTGTTGGTATACGACTGAAAATAGGCCAGATATTTCATCTGAGGATATTTGCGGGCAAAGAAGTTTTTTCCGCTTTCTATCTGGGAAGCAATGGAGGCGGGGGCAAGGCAATACTCCGGGGAGAAACTCCTGTTGTCGCAATAGGAGCAACCGCCGGTGCCAAACGTGCCGTCGCGGTTGGGACAGGTCACACCGCTGCTCACGGAAATCTTTTGCACTTTAATTCCCGGGAACAAAGAAGCCATATACGTCTTGAAATCCTTATACATCGGCAGCGGGGGAAAAGTCAGGGTTAAAGGAAAGTAAAGGAGAACCGGGAGAAAGCAGTATGTCGGCACATACCAGTGCGGCCACGGCCTCCACAACGGGTACGGCCCTGATAGCCACGCAGGCATCGTGACGGCCCGGAGTGGCCCATTCCACGGATTGGTTTGTTTCGTTGATATTGCGCAGAGGGCGCCCGATGGAAGGCGTTGGTTTGAAGGCCACTCTAAACGTGACGGGCATGCCGTTGGTGATCCCTCCGTTTAGGCCTCCGCAATGGTTTGACAGATATGTGGGTATAATGTGGCCTTCGGGAGTGCGGGAAGCTCCGGGTGCCAACTCATCGGCCATCTCGGAGCCTTTCATCCGGGCGGCATTAAATCCTTCGCCATATTCAAATCCCATGGCGGCGTTGACAGAGAGCATCGCCCCGGCCAAAAGAGCACTCAATTTATGAAATACAGGATTGCCGGCGCCGGGGGGCATCCCCGTGATGCTGCATGCCACCACACCCCCCACGGAATCTTTCTGAATGCGGGCTTCGGCAGCCATAATCTTTACATTCTGCTCATCTTCAAGCCAGGCCTTTACTTCAATGCCGTGGGCCGAGAGCCATTGCGAAGCCAAAGCACCGGCCACCACACGGCTCACCGTGTCGCGGGCCGAAGAGCGACCGCCGCCTCTGCGGTCGTGGAGCCCGTAGCGTGCCAGATACGTAAAGTCGGCATGATTGGGGCGGTATAATCCTCTTTGAGAATGATCGCCCGCAGTGTAATCCTGCGGACGGGCATCGGTGTTGCGTACGATGAAGGCTATGGGAGTGCCGAGAGAGCGTCCGTCGGGATGAAAACCGGAGAGAAATTCCACCTCGTCCTCCTCTTTGCGTGGCGACACGCCAACGCCGTTACCTGGACGGCGCCGCCTCAGGAATGCGCGCAAAGCCTCCATATCGGGAAGAAATCCGGGAGGAAATCCGTCGATCACGCCGCCCATGGCCGGGCCGTGGCTCTCTCCGAAAGAAGTGAGCCGCAAAGTTTCACCCATTGTGTTCATGATTCGGGCAGAGGGGAAGTGAGATCGGCCGCGGTGGCACGGGCCACACGGATCAGATCGTTGGGGTTCAACTTCAATTGCAGCCCGCGTTGACCGGCGCTTACGTATATAAAATCGAAGGAGGTCATCTCCTCGCTCACGAATACGGGATAATCCTTCTTCATGCCTATGGCGGTGCAACCGCCGCGGATATATCCGGTGGTGGGAAGCAATTCCTTGAGGGGAAGCATTTCAGCCTTTTTGTTGCCGGAAGCCTTGGCTGCTTTCTTCAGATCTACTTCACGGTTGCCGGCTATTACACAAACGAACACTCCGGTCTTGTCGCCGCGCAGAGTGAGAGTCTTGTAGACCCGCTCTATGGGTTCGCCCAGAGTATCGGCGATATGGGAAGCGGCCAGATTGTCGGGGTCCACTTCATATTCCACGAGCGTATAGTCCACCTTATTGCGATCCAATATGCGGGCTGCATTCGTTTTGGGCAGGTTATGTTTCTTCATTTTGTGAGAGGAGGTAAAAACTGATTTGTACGTTATGCGTTATATACAATGTAAACGAATAAGTAGTTGATAAAAATTAATGAACATATAAAACTTATTTATTTTTGAGACAGTTTGGCTTTGGAGCGAAGCCTAATATATTATATTAGGCTGAGAGACAGAGTCAAAATGGCCAAAAAGAAAAAGTTTTATAGTTCAAGATTTTTTTCTATTTATATCGGTTAATTTTTATCTTCTACTTAACAGAAAAACTTTACACAAAGGTACAAATTTTCAAATAAATTTGCTAAATTTGTGACTTAAGTATTTCAAGTAACAATACCGCTTGAAAAAAAGAAATAAAGTATGGCAGACTTACAGGGCAAATCCCGTCTCACCATTTCAGAGAAACGCGAAATCGTAGAGATCGGCGGCAGACTTCGCACCGCGCTCGCAGGTATATTCACCGAAGAAGAACGGCGAAGATTTACCGATCTCGCGCGGAAGGGTCTATGCGGCAATGAATCCGTGCGCGATGCCAAAGACCTTCCGAAGATGCTTATGGCCTTGCGGAGCGCGGAATTGTTTGCCACCCAGATAGAACCAGACCGCAATATTCTGCTTGCCATCGGCCTGCAGTATCTGCTGGCCGACGGGGTGACCGATATTATCTCAATCCGCAAGGAATGGGGAGAAGATATCGCGGGGTTGCTTACGGGCATGGCAAGTGTGGCCCGATTCACGGCCCTTAATTCAAATATAGATCCCGATAATTTTCGCGGCCTGATGCTCTCGCTTGCCGATGATATCCGAGTGATCATCATCATGATAGTGCAGAATCTGGTACTGATGAGAGCCATAAATCACCATCCGGACGAGGCATGGGTGCGCAATGTAGCCTTCGAGGCCAACTATCTGTATGCCCAGCTCGCCCACAGGCTCGGCCTGTATCAGATAAAGGGGGAACTCGAAGACCTCTCGCTCAAATACTCCAACCGACAGGTATATACATCCATTGCCAGGAAACTCAATGCGAAGAAGCAGCAACGCGATGCCTATATCAAGGAATTCATCGGGCCGGTGAAGCAACGTCTTGAGGATGCCGGACTGAAATTCGAGATAAAGGGACGCACCAAGTCCATATCCTCCATATGGGGGAAAATAAAAAAACAGAAGGTGGACCTCGACGGCATCTACGATCTTTTTGCCATCCGGGTGATTATAGACACGCCGTTGCGGAAAGAGAAGGGCGACTGCTGGCTGGCCTACTCGATAGTCACCGACATGTATACGGCCAATCCTTCTCGCATGCGCGATTGGATCACCATCCCCAAAAGTAACGGCTACGAGAGTCTGCATGCCACTGTGATGGGCCCGGGTCAGAAATGGGTGGAGGTGCAGATACGTACCCGCCGCATGGACCTGGTGGCGGAAAAGGGTCTTGCGGCCCACTGGCGCTACAAGGGGGGCAAGCCTGACACCGCCGACCAGTGGATGAACAATATCCGCGACATTCTCGAGACCGCCGACGAGGGACCCATGCAGCTCATGAAAGACATGAAGCCGGATTCCGACAAGGAAGTGTATGCCTTCACTCCCAAAGGAGACCTCTTCAGGCTGCCCGCCGGAGCAAGCGTGCTTGACTTTGCCTTCCGCATACATTCCAACGTGGGATGTCATTGCACCGGAGCCATTGTAAACGGAGCCCACCGCAAAATCAACTATCATATACAGAGCGGCGACACCGTGGAGATACTCACCTCCTCCACCCAGGCACCCCGTCAGGACTGGCTGCAGATGGTGTGCAGCACAAAGGCCCGCAACAAGATTCGTCAGACACTCAACGAAGAGCAGCAGAAACGAGCCGATTTAGGACGCGAAATGCTCGAACGCCGTGCCCGCAACCGCAAGATTGAAATCGACGAACCGCTCCTTATGCGTCTCATAAAGAAGCAGGGATATAAGTTTGCCAACGAATTTTTCGCGGCTATAGCCGATGAAAAAATCGATCCGGGAAAGTTTCTGAGCCTCTACCAGGAGCAGCTGGAAAAAGATTCGCAGACGGAAACCACGGTAGTATCAACCGAAGAATTTCAGCTCAATAGAGAGGCGCAGCCCGAGAGCTCCTCAAAAGACGTGCTCATAATCGGAGACCGCTCCATCAACGGACTTAGTTATAAATTCGCCAAGTGTTGCAATCCCATCTACGGTGACCCGGTGTTTGGCTTCATCAGCAGCGACGGCGTGGTGAAGATCCATAAACGGAATTGTCCGAATGCCGCCAATATCCGCACCCGTTATCCTTACCGCGTCATCAACGTGGATTGGAGCGGTAAGACCGGCGACCTGCTCAGCGCATCCATAAGAATCGTGGGACGCGACGACATGGGTATTCTCGCCAATATCACTTCCATCATTTCCAAAGAAATGAACGTAAGTCTGCGCAATATTTCAATCGACACCAACGATGGGATATTCCAGGGATATATCACCGTGGGAATCAAAGACTCCCGTCAGCTTTCGGATATTCTCCGTAAGATCCAGACCGTGAAGGGAGTGAAGAGTGCCCAGCGACTATAAAATTTTTCACAATAGATTAAGAATAGAAATTATTAATCATACTTAACCCGAAATTAACTATGACAAACCTCCAACCCAACGATTTGACCACCTTGCAGAACCGTGGTATCACTCCCGACCAACTCGAAAGGCAGCTCGAGATGCTCGCATCCGGCTTCCCGTATCTTAAAATCGAATGCCCGGCCACTCCGGGCCACGGAATTTTTGTGGCTGATGATGAGATGCGTGCACAATGCACTGCACTATGGGAGGAATATCTCGCCAAAGGGGGAGTGGTGATGAAAATGACCCCCGCCAGCGGTGCCGCCTCCAGAATGTTTAAAAACCTTTTCGCGTTTCTCAACGGCAAAAAAGACAAACCTTCCGACGACTTTATGAAGGAATTTTTCGGAGGTATAGAGAAGTTCGCATTCTTCCCGCGTCTGAACGCCAGGTGCATGGATCTTTACGGCCAAAGCGTTGATACACTTATTGGAGAGAAACGCTATAAGGACGTGGTAAGCGCGTTGCTGAGCGATAAAGGCATGAATTACGGATCGCTGCCGAAAGCCTTGTTGGAGTTTCACAAAATAGCCGGCACAAGCCGTGTGCCCATAGAAGAACATTTGGCGGAAGCCTCGCAGTATGCCTCCGGCAAAGACGGAAAGGCCCGTGTGCATTTCACAGTGAGCGAGGACCATCTGCCGCTGGTAAAAGCTAAGGTGGAGGAAGTGTCAGGAGTGCTCCGCAATCTCTACGGTAAGGAATATGAGGTGACTTTCAGTATTCAGAAGCCCTCCACCGACACAGTGGCGGTAACGCTCGACGGTCAGCCATATCGTGAAAACGGAGAACTTTTTTTCCGCCCCGGAGGTCACGGCGCCCTTATTGAAAATCTGAATGACCTCGATGCCGATATCATCTTTATTAAAAACATTGACAATGTGGTGCCCGACTCTCTGCGCGCCTCCACTATAGAATACAAAAAGGTGATCGGCGGTCTGCTCGTATCCGTAAAGCAAAAAGCCGATGAATATTGCCGTATGCTCAAGGGCGGCAAACCTTCGGCCGAGGACCTCGAAAAGATGCTCGACTTCCTGCGCAAAGTGCTATGGATCACCCGCGACAGTGCCGATGAAATGACTGATGAACAAAAGGCGGACTATATCTACTCCAAACTCAACCGCCCGTTCAGAGTATGCGGCATGGTGAAGAACTCCGGAGAACCCGGCGGCGGTCCCTTCCTTGCATACAATCCCGACGGCACCGTGAGCCCGCAGATTCTGGAATCCACCCAGATAGATCCCGACAATAAAGAAGCCGTGAAGATGCTCAAGGCTTCCACTCATTTCAATCCCGTGGATCTCGTATGTGCCATCCGCGACTGGGAAGGTAAGAAATTCAATCTTCCCGACTTTGTAGATCCGGCCACGGGATTCATCTCTCAGAAAAGTCGGGAAGGCGTGGAAATCAAGGCCCTGGAACTCCCCGGCCTGTGGAACGGCGCTATGAGCGACTGGAACACGGTGCTCGTGGAAGTGCCCGAGGATACCTTCAATCCGGTAAAAACCGTAAACGATCTTCTGCGTGCCGCCCACCAGATTTAAATCACTTCAATATCTTATATGTTTAATGCAAATTCTTAAATCTTCTACAAAAAAAGAGATCACTTTAGTCCTGCTCCCTCCGGATACCCCCTTGAAGCCGCTCCCGTTTTATCTCACTATGGAGGAATGGCTTGCAAAGAAGGCTCCGGAGGGGGAGTACTTCTTTATGTGGCAGGTGGAGCCAACGGTAATCTTCGGACGCAATCAGCAGATTGAAAAAGAGGTGAATCTGGCGTATTGCGAATCCCACGGAATACATTTCTACCGCCGTAAAAGCGGCGGCGGATGTGTGTTTGCCGATATGGACAACATAATGTTTTCATATATCACACCCTCTGTGGAGGTGCAGACCACTTTTCATGAATACACCGAAAGGGTGGCGCGCATGCTGCGCAGTCTGGGACTTAATGCCGAAGCTACCGGACGCAACGATGTCACCATAGATTCCCGCAAGGTTTCCGGCAACGCCTTTTATCATATCCCGGGACGCAGCATTGTGCACGGCACCATGCTTTTCTCTACGGATATGCATCATATGCTCAACGCCATCACTCCGTCGCGATCCAAACTGGAATCAAAAAAAGTGAAATCCGTGGCTTCCCACATCACTACCATTTCCGAGCACCTGCGTGATCTTACGATCGACGAATTCAAAAGGAAGGCAGCCGCATATATGGCAGACCGCGAATGGATGCTCACCCCGGAAGACGTGGCCGAAATTGAAGAAATGTCGCGCCCCTACTATACCCACCGCTGGATCTACGGGCATTCTCCCAAAGGGGAGAAGAAAGATGTGCGTTCATTCACCCGCCGAATTGAAAACGTAGGCGAACTGGCTATAGCCGTTTCTCTCAACGACCATGGTCTGATCGATGATATAAATCTTAAAGGAGACTTCTTCTTGACCGGAGATCTTGATGACGCTATTCTTGATCATCTCAAAGGCTTACATCCCGACGAGGTGGACCGCGTGCTCGGCAGCCTTAATCTGTCCAACACCATTCCGGGTCTGAATACTTCAGACTTCTCGCTTATCATTTCCGACGCGCTGCAAGTCGGGAAATAGTATCTGCCCTTCCTATGAGTGATACGTGATTACACTCAAATGTGGAGAACTTAATGATTGGTTTGGTTGTTAATTATGGAAAGATTCCAGATCAACTGAACCATTATGAAGCCGCTTGATGTCAAAAGATATGATAAGACACATGAAAAGTCCGGAGCGATTTTCCACCATGATCGTTTCGGGCTCATCATGCGCCTTGCGATCCTGACCGCGGCGATTCTGCTCGGTTCATCCCATGCCGATGCTTACATCCCCATCCACCACGACGTAGTGGAGCCCGTGGCCGCCGATTCGATTGATTCACTTCATTACTACGGTAAGAAGCATTTCTGGAGAGCCTCGGCCGAGGTGGTGGGGTTCAATACAGGCCTTTGGGCATTCGACCGGTTTATCAAGAAAGGAGACTTTGCATATATTTCGTGGCATTCGATAAAAGAAAACTTCAAACACGGATTTGTGTGGGACAACGATAACCTCGGCACAAACACGTTTTTTCATCCCTACAACGGCAGCCTTTACTTTAATGCGGGAAGAGCCAATGGATTCAATTTCTGGCAGTCCGAACTGTTTGCCATAGCCGGAAGCGGCCTGTGGGAGATGTTTATGGAATGTGAATATCCTTCCACCAACGACTTTATAGCCACCCCGATCGGCGGCGCAGCCATAGGAGAAGTGCTCTTCAGGGCATCTGATGCAATCATCGACAACCGGGCCACCGGAGCCGAACGATTCGAGCGGGAGGCCGCCGCCTTCATCATCTCCCCGATGAGGGGATTCAACCGGATAGTCACCGGAGAGGCATGGAGGATTTGTCCCACTCCGGGACGTATCTTCGGCCGCCCTCCTTTTTCGGCCCGCGTAAGCCTCGGAGCCAAGATGCTCGCTTACGAGGGACAACTCCGCAGTCCGCGGGTGGGATTCACCGCCCAAATCGACCTTGAATACGGCGACCGCTTCGAAGCAAGATCCAACAAACCCTACGACTACTTCACCGTCCACGCCGAACTGCAGGGAATCAAGGATCTCCCTTTTCTTTCACAATTCGAAATAAGAGGCCGCCTGCTTTCGCGCGAACTGTTTGAAAATCATCGTTCGCAAGGAAGTATCGGATTGTACCAGCACTTTGATTTCTTCGACTCCGACACCATCCCCACTTTCGGACAGGTGCCGTACAAACTTGGAATCCCGGCATGCCTTGGAGCAGGATTTATGTTTCGCGACATAGAACGGCGCCATTGGGTATTCGACACTTACGCCCACGTCAATGGCATTATCCTCGGATCCATCCTCTCAGACCATTATCAGACAGACCAGCGCAACTATAACTGGGCCTCCGGATTCTCGGTGAAGGCAGGTCTGACCTTTGTATGGAAAAAAGACCGTCTGTCGGTAAGCGTCAACAATGAATATTACCGGCTTTTTACCTGGCACGGCTACAAGACCGGCACCGACCTGTCAAAAGTAAATTTCCGCACGCTCAACGTGCAGGGCGATAAATCCGTGGCCTTTTTCAACGTGACCGAGGCCCGGGTCGACATAAAACTATGGCGACGCCTTTACGCCACTATAGCCTTCAGCAACTATCTGAGATCCACGCGCTACCGCGACTTTCCCGACGTGAAATCCTCCACTATGGCCATGCGCGTGATGCTATCCTACAAACTATAAAACGAAGGGCAATCTGCATAAAAAGAAAACCATTTTTACTCTTATATTGTTAAAAAAACATAAACATCGATGGAGACACCGAATTAAAGGCTTCATCTAACTAAATCTTAATAAACTATGAAAAAATTGTTATTGGCTCTTGCAGCCCTCTTCGCTATTTCTCTCTCGGCATCCGCACAAACGCTCTACGTATCCTATGGCGGATATACACAGATGGACGCATGCGATAACCACGACCACTGGGGCGGCGTAAACACCGCCTGGGGTGCGCTCAACGCCGGTATCGACTTCAATATCGGTTCAAAACTCAAAATCGGACCGTCGTATACCTTCTCATCGGCCTCCACTGACGGCAAATATTGCAGCCACGTGGCTTATCATGCAGTGCTCCTTAACGTGAAATACGACTACTGGAAACGCGGCATCTGGACACTTTACGGCCACGGCGGCGTGGGTATCGAGATTTCCCATATGCAGCCCCGCGGATACGACAGCTACAACAAATGCTACTTCGCCGGACAGATCTCTCCGCTCGGAGCCCGCGTAGGACTCAGCAAAAACTTCAAGGCATTTGCAGAGGTAGGCTTCGGTGCCCAGGGCGTAGTGCAGCTCGGCTTCAGCCTTGACCTATAACCACCTCATACATTTCACTTCCCACCCTCAATCTCCCCTCCTTTTTATTACCATGCGGTGCGCTCCGGCGGAGCGCACCGTCTTTGTGTTGTGCATTTGGCTTTTTTTTTCTAACTTTGCCAATGAAGTTGTCTAAACTTATTTACGAAAGTTTAAATCACTTCATTATCATTGGTAAATCGTATGAGCGAAAATAAGAATAATCCAGCCGACATCGCCGGCTCCCTCCATAATGACGCACGCACCAAGACACAGCGCAACCGCAAAATCGTAAGATGGCTCTGGGCCTCTTTTCTGGGCGTGGGCTTTGTCATTGCCCTCCTTCTCCTGTTGATCTACAATGGAGTGATTGGCTATATGCCTCCGATTGAGGAACTTGAAGATCCTCATTCAAAGCTCGCATCAGTGGTGTACGCATCCGATGGCACCACCGAACTTGGCCGTTACTTCCAGGGAAACGCCAATCGGGTCAACAACGATTATGAATCCGTGTCGCCCTACGTGATCGATGCTCTGATCTCCACGGAAGACGTCCGCTTCAATTCCCACTCCGGCATAGACTTCATGGCACTCGGCCGAACCGCCGTCAAGACCCTGATGATGGGCGACAAATCTTCCGGCGGCGGCTCCACCATCACCCAGCAGCTTGCCAAGCAGCTTTATTCCCAGCCCTCAAGAAATATCTTCAAACGAGCAGTGCAGAAGCCTATCGAATGGATGATCGCAATAAAACTCGAGCGCTTCTATACCAAAGAGGAAATCATAAGCATGTATCTGAACCGTTTTGACTTCCTCAACAATGCAGTAGGAATCAAGACCGCAGCCAACGTATATTTCGGAAAAGAGCCGCAGCAGCTGAAATGTGAGGAGGCCGCCATGCTCATCGGCATGCTGAAGAACCCGAGCTATTATAATCCCCTGCGCCATCCGGAGCGTACGCGCAACCGCAGAAACGTAGTGCTCGACCAGATGGTGAAGGCCGGTAAATTGTCGCAACAAGACGCCGACTCTCTCAAAAATCTTCCTCTTGCCATTGATTACCATAAAGTTGACTTCCACGAGGGAGGAGCTCCTTATCTTCGTGAGGAAATCCGAAAGATGATGATGGCCCAGAAGCCCAGCCGTCCCGAGAGATCGAAATACGGCTCTGATCTGGCCTACAATATCGCTTACGGCAACTATCGCACAGACTCTACACAGTGGGAGAAAAACCCGCTTTACGGCTGGATCGAGAAAAATCCCCGTCCCGACGGAAGCAAGTATAACTTATATACTGACGGACTCCGCATCTATACCACAATCGACGTAAAGATGCAGGAATATGCCGAGGAAGCCGTGAATCAGCATCTTGGAGGCACACTTCAGCCCGCCTTCGACAATCAGAAGCGCAACAGCCCCAAAGGCCCTTATTCTACAGATTTAACCGCATCCCAGTTTAAGTCTGCCATAGACGCTGCCATGAAGCAGACTCCGAGATGGCAGATCATGGCGTCGGCCGGCATCTCGGAAGATGAGATACGGCGCTCCTTCAGGGAAAAATACAGTATGGACGTATTTGCTTACGTGAAGAAAGGCGGAAAGATTGTGCCCGGCACTAAGACCGTGACCATGTCGCCTTACGATTCACTGCTCTATATGAAGGGAATACTGCGTACGGGCCTTGTGAGCATGGACCCCATCACGGGTTATGTCAAAGCATATGTGGGCGGCCCGGATTATACTTATTTCCAGTATGATATGGCCGGACAGGGTAAACGTCAGATCGGATCCACGGTGAAGCCGTTTCTATATACGCTGGCTCTCGAAAACGATTATACCCCTTGCTCAACCATCCTCAACACCCAGCCGCGCTACGGCAATTGGGCACCCCGCAACTCCGGAGGAGGAAGAATCGGCCAGTCGGTGGATCTGCAGTGGGCTCTCACCACCTCCAACAACTGGATCTCCGCCAAACTCATAGCGGACCTTACTCCTCAGAATCTTGTCAACAAGATGCGGGCCTTCGGCATCACAGGATATATCGATGCCACCATGCCCCTTTGTCTGGGCACCGCCGACGTATCAGTAAAAGAGATGGTAGGGGCTTATTCAGCCTTTGCCAACCACGGATTGCGGGTGGACCCGGTGTTTGTGACACGTATCGAAGACAATCAGGGTAATCCTATCTATACGGCCATGCCTCATCACGAAGAGGTGACCAATGAGAACACGGCCGCCAATATGGTGAAGATGCTTGAGAGCGTAATCAACAACGGCACGGGCCGGGCGTTGCGTTCATCGTATGGCATCTCCGCAGAAATGGGCGGTAAGACAGGTACCACCAACTCCAACTCAGATGCCTGGTTTATGGGCTTCACCCCCGATCTGGTGACCGGAGTGTGGGTAGGAGGCGAGGAACGTACCATCCGCTTCAACTCCATGGCCTTCGGTCAGGGCGCTCGTGCCGCCATGCCTATCTACGGACTGTATATGAAGAAGGTATATGCCGATCCCAAACTGCCGTATAAGCAGGATGCAAAATTCTCCTTCCCCGAGACCTTTGTGTACTGCGCGGGAGGATATTCCGGCGGAGGCGGAGGCGAATCGGAAGAGACAGCCGACGTGGTGGAGGGAGTGTTTGAGTAGTAAATAGCTATTATAGCTACTATAGCTGCTATAGCTAATATAGCTGCTATAGCTAATATAGTTGCTTTTGTTGCTTTCGGCTCAAATATTTTCGCAGATATAAAGAGAGGGTGTGTCTTCGATGGAGACACACCCTCTCTGTTATTTCGTAGGTTTCTCTATTGCGGTTATTTCACGCCGAGGTCTTCAAGTACTTTGTCGATGTGCTTGTCGGCAACTTTCACGAGGTCTTCATACTGAGCTTTGTCGGTCATGTTCTCACGCACTTCGATGTAGAACTTTATTTTGGGCTCTGTGCCTGAAGGACGGATCGATACTTTGTCGCCGCTTTCGGTGAAGAACTGTAGCACGTTGCTCGTGGCCGGGAAGTTCATCTTTGTGAGTTCGCCGGTGGCGAGGTTGCGGCAGTTGAGGTCGGAGTAATCCTTAATCATTACCACTTTGCTGCCAGCGAGTTCTTTGGGAGGATTCTCGCGGTAATTCTTCATCATGGCAAGGATTTCGTCGGCGCCGGTCTTGCCGGGACGCACCACGCTCACACCGCGCTCGCGACTGAAGCCGTACTTGGCGTAGATGTCGACCACGAGTTCGTAGAGGTTCAAGCCCTGCTCCGCGGCCCAGGCAGCGATCTCACACATCAGCGAGATGGCGGATACGGAGTCTTTATCGCGGCAGAATGTCTCGGCCAGGAAGCCGTAGCTTTCCTCACCGCCACCCAGATAGCGGCCTTTGCCTTCCATGTTGCGCATTACGTCGGCGATCCACTTGAAGCCGGTGTAGCAGTCGAAGCATTTCACACCGTTTGCATCGGCGATACGCTTGATGGTTTCGGTGGTGACGATGGTCTTCACGCAGTATTCGTCGCCTTTGATCTTGCCGAGTTCTACATTACGGGTGATGATGTAGTATAGGAACACCATGCAGATCTGGTTGCCGTTGAGCAGCTGGTAATCACCTTTCTTGTCGCGAACCACCACACCGATACGGTCGGCATCCGGGTCGGAGGCGAGAACGATGCTGGCACCAGTCTGGCGGGCACGCTCTATACCCATGGCCATTGCCTCGGGATTCTCCGGGTTGGGAGATTTCACGGTGGGGAAATCACCGCTCTGGATATCCTGCTCGGGCACATGGATAATATCGTCGAAGCCCCACATTTTAAGAGAATCGTACATCACACGCAGGCCGGTGCCGTGGATAGGAGTGTATACGATCTTCATATCGTGGTGTTTTTTGTCGATTTCGGGGCTAAGGCTCAGAGTATGCACGTCTTTGAGAAACTGCTGGTCCATATCCTTGCCAAGGGCGGAGATGAGTTCCTTCTTGGGAGTGAATTTGATTTGGTCCACGCTCTTGATGGCATTCACGTATTCGATGGTCTCCACGTCGTGCGGGGAAATCATCTGTGCGCCGTCGCTCCAGTAAGCCTTATAGCCGTTGTATTCCTTGGGATTGTGGCTGGCGGTGATGTTAACGCCGCTTTGGCATCCAAGTTTACGGATAGCGTAGCTTACCTCGGGAGTGGGCTGCGGGCCGTCGAAGAGGTATACCCTGATATCGTTGGCCGAGAAGATGTCGGCTACGAGTTCGGCGAATTTGCGGGAGTTGTGGCGCACGTCATGGCCTACTACCACGCTTATCTGCGGTAATCCTTTGAAACTGTCTTTAAGATAATTGGCCAGGCCCTGAGTGGCGGCTCCCACGGTGTAGATGTTCATGCGGTTGGTGCCGGCGCCCATCACGCCGCGCAGTCCTCCGGTGCCGAATTCAAGATCTTTGTAGAAGGCTTCTATAAGTTCGGTCTTATCGTCGGCGTCAAGCATGGCCTGAACTTCCCTGCGTGTTTCTTCATCGTATTGTGGTCCGAGCCACTTTTGGGCACGCTCAATGCATGTCTGTAATAACTGATCGTTGCTCATAATTGGGTTATATATCTTTTAAATCTTTATATTGTAGAAGGCTTATGGGGCCTATGAGTCTTATGGGCTTAAGGACCTTATAAGACTTGTTGTCTCTTGGAGATTTTATCGTCGGGTTATATATCTTTGTCTTTAAGTTAAACGCAAATTTAGCAAAAAAGTTTTAGTATTCAAAACTAAGAGTCCGTTTCATCCAAGTTTCATCTATCCTGTTTGAATTTGGAATAGTGTGGCGGATTTGCTAACTTTGCGTCTGCATTGCAATGAATGGGCCGGGCAGCGATGCCGGCTCACTTACTCCAAAAGAATACAAAGATGATATTATCTATGACAGGCTTCGGCCGTGGAGTAGCCGCTTCCGATACGCGACGTTTTACAGCCGAGGTAAAATCTCTCAATAGTAAGCAACTTGACTTTTCAATGCGGGCACCTTCCTATCTGAAGGAACTGGAGGTGGAGACCCGCAATATAGCTTCCGCGATGCTCGAACGCGGCAAAGTGGACTTATCGGTCACCGTAGAGCAGATAGGCGCGGAAAGCGCCGCTACTTTCAACGTGCCCCTTATGCAGAATTACAAGGCCCAGATAGAGACCATGGGAGCATCCTTGGGTCTGGAATCTCCTCAGGATTGGTATTCGCTTTTGCTTCGTCTGCCGGATTCCATGAGGACCGAGACTTCCCCGCTTTCGGAAGAAGACACGAAGGCCTGCCGTCAGGCCATCGCCGATGCTTTTGAGGCTCTCATCGGCTTCAGAGCCACAGAGGGCGCGAAACTCTATGGATTTCTCCGCGGCAAAGTGGAGGCCATAGGCCGATACCTCGGTGAAGTGGACCCGTATGAAAGCGAAAGAGTGCCAAGAATACGTCAGCGTCTTGAAGAGCAGCTGCAACACCTTGACTCAATTGACTTTGACAAGGGACGTCTCGAGCAGGAGCTGATCTTCTATATTGAGAAACTCGACGTGAACGAGGAGAAGCAGCGCCTGCGTTCGCATCTTGATTACTTTGTGGAGACACTGGGCGACGAAACCACTCCGCCCGTGCGCGGACTGGGCAAGAAACTCGGATTTATAGCCCAGGAAATGGGCCGCGAGATCAATACACTCGGCTCAAAGAGCAACCACGCCCAGATGCAGAAAATCGTGGTGAATATGAAAGACGAACTGGAACAGATCAAGGAGCAGGTGCTCAACGTACTCTGATGAAAGGACACATAATAATACTTTCGGCACCTTCAGGCACGGGAAAATCCACAATCATATCCCGATTGATGCGGATGCCTGATTTGAATCTTGGTTTTTCGATATCGGCTACCAGCCGCCAACCCCGCGGTGAGGAGCAAAACGGACGCGAATATTACTTCATAAGTCCTGAAGAATTCCGACATCGAGTAGAGCGCGGGGAGTTTGTGGAATGGGAGGAAGTGTATCCCGGCACGTGCTACGGCACTTTGGAGAGTGAAGTGGAGCGCGTCACGTCCGACGGCCATAACCTGATCATGGATATAGACGTAAAAGGCGGCCTGAACGTGAAGAAGCGTTATGGCGACAGGGCTGTGAGCATATTTATCCTGCCGCCGTCGGTGGAGGAACTTGAAAGACGTCTTCGCGGTCGCGCTACCGACAGCGACGATACCATTCGCAAACGTCTCGACAAAGCGGAATATGAACTTGATTTCGCCGATAAGTACGACTATCGCGTGACCAACGACAATCTGGATCATGCCGTGGCGGAAGTGGCTTCGATAATCCGTAAAAGCGTAAGGGGATAAATCGCAGGGCAGAGTGTAAGGTCAGAATATCAAGCATAAAACCACAGTTTCAGGGTAAATAATGGAGACAAAAGGCTTGCGAAAGAGAGTGGCCGTATACGGCGGCACGTTTGATCCGCCCCACTACGGACATCTCAACGTGGCCCGTGAGGTGCTTGCCGCCGGACTCGCCGATGAGGTATGGCTAATGGTCAGCCCGCAGAATCCGCTCAAGCAGGACAGGACCATGTCGCCCGAGGGAAAACGGCTTGAGATGACCGGATGTCTCATCAAGAACGAATCGGGAATCATTGTAAGTGATTTTGAATTCTCGTTGCCGCGCCCGTCGTATACCGCGAGCACTTTGAAGGCCTTGACGCAGGCATTTCCCCGTTATGAATTTATCCCTGTGGTGGGCGCCGACAATCTGCAGTCGCTCCCACGCTGGAAATCTCCCGACGAGATAATACGCCGATTCGGCCTGATCGTATATCCCCGCCCGGGGATAGATATTGCAAACATTGTGGACAATGTGTTTGCAACCATTCGGCTGCCCCAACCGTTGATACAAAAGGTGAATATACTTAGGAACGCACCTCAGATGGATGTATCGTCAACCGAAATACGCAGGCTCCTCAGCGCCGGAATTCCTACGGACAATCTATTGCCCCGCGAAGTGGCCTGTATCTATGGATCCTGCCGCTGAAAGGGAAAACAACACAAGATAATACCCTGCTCCGAAACTATAAACCGCAAAAAGGAAATACTCTTACCAAACCATGAATAATCCTCAACTTACATCCCGACTTCTTACGGTGACTTCTTTGGCATCGGAATACTGTATGGCGCTCGAAAGTGCCGCCGAGATCACGCGTGCCGAATTTCTTGCTACGCTCACAATGCTTTTGCCGAGAATATATCTTGAATTCTCCGATATCACCATAGAGCGGTCCCAACAGGATATGGCCGATGAAGAGATGACGTTTGGACTGCAACCGGAGCCGGAATATTACCCGGAGTATGTGGACGAAGCTTTCTACGACAGCATACGTCTGAAGGTGGAATCTTTGCTCGGACCGGACGATACGTTTCTTGAGACCTTTGAGGAGGACATGAAATACAGCGACACCCCTATAGCCGCCTCAATATCAGAATGCCTGGCCGACATCTTCCAGCCCCTCTACAATTTTATCAGCACCGTTCGCGACACTGACGGAGAGTCTACCGAGTCCGCATATATCCGCTGCCACGAGGATTTCATAGCATATTGGTCGCAAACGCTCTGTAACGTGATGCGTCCGCTTAATCATCTTAGAAACAACGAAAAAGATATATACCATGATTAACAGAATGCTCCGCCGTCTTGATGAAGGCACCTGCAACTTTACCGCAGTGGCAGCCATACGCCGCGAACTTGAAGCGGCAGGCTTCACTGCCCTTAATGAAAATGATCATTGGACCCTCTGCCGGGGTGCGCGCCACTATGTGGTGAAGAACGATAGTGCCATTTTCGCCTTCATAGTAGGACAAAAGCCGGCTGCCGACGGTGGATTCCACATAATATCCGCCCATAGCGACAGCCCGTGTTTCAAACTCAAGCCCAATCCCGAAATCATCGGCGACAACGGCCTTGTAAGCCTGAACGTGGAAAAATACGGCGGAGGTATCCTATACACGTGGTTCGACCGTCCGCTCTCTATTGCCGGACGTGTGATGACCCGTAGCGACGATCCTCTGCGCCCTGTCACTCACATTATTGATCTTAAAGCACCGGTGGCCACAATTCCTCACCTTGCCATCCATTTCAACCGAAGTGTCAACGAAGGGAATCCCCTTTCGGTGCAGAAAGACATGAAACCCGTGGTGGGATGGTTCACTGCCGACAAATTGAAACATTACGAAAAAAGAGGAGGCGTGATCCGCAGCCTCGTTGCCGATCACCTCGGTATAGAACCTGAGCATATCGTAAGCAGCGAGCTCTGTCTGTATCCATTGGAGGCGGCAGGTATATTGGGAGTGGACGGCCAGATGATGCAATCCGCCAGAATAGATGACCTGCAGATGGCCTTCTGCGCCATGGAGGCGCTGCTGCAGTCAGCCGACAAGCCCGGCGATGCCACCCGCATAATGGCAATCTTTGACAACGAAGAGACCGGATCGGGCACAAAGCAGGGAGCCCACTCTCCGGTGCTCGCCCATATCATGCAGCGCATAGCTATGTGTACCCCTGACGCAGGCAAGTCCGACGATACATCCAAAGGGAATGCCTGCAAGCATGACGATGCGTTTTTGCGCTCGCTTGCAAAGACATTCATGATATCGGCCGACGATGCACATGCCTGGCATCCAAATTACAATGAAAAATATGACCCTACGAATCATCCTGTGCTGGGAGGAGGACCGGTGATAAAGATCAACGCCAATTGCAAATATATGACGGATGCCTTCGGGGATGCCGTGTTTGCCACACTGTGTGAAGACGCGGGAGTGAACTGTCAGTATTTTGTGAACCACTCGGATGTAGCCGGAGGGAGCACACTCGGGAATATACTAACCGGACAGCTTGACATCCCCGGCGTGGACATGGGATGCGCAATCTGGGCCATGCACTCCGCGCGTGAAACCGCGGCGGTGAGCGACGTGGAAGCCACGATCCGCGTGTTCAGCTTCTTCTACGGACTCTGAGCTCTCTGAACAGAATTGTATTGCGTAATTAAGAAATAAATAGTAATTTTGCAATTGAACGACACAGAGTCATCTGCGATCTCAGAGATCTCAGAGATCGCAGAGTGTTCAGGGTTCTCAGGCTGCCGGATTTGAAAAGGGTGGCAGCCCAAGTCATAAAAAATCTTAAGAAAACCGTCGAAATTGGCGCGTTATTTGTTGTAACCGAAAATCAGTAAAACTTTTTATACCCAAAAGCAATGAATGTAGAATATACCAAGCTCGACAATGTCCGTGGCGAAATCAAAGTTGCCGTCAACGAGGCAGATTATGCCGACAAGGTTAAAAAGCAATTGAAAGAAATCTCCAAGAACCGTCCCGAACCGGGCTTCCGCCCCGGCCACGTGCCCGAGGGACTGCTCCGTAAAAAATATGGTGACGCCGTGAAATACGACGTTATCAACCGTGAGGTAGGCGACGCTGTTTTCAACTATATCAAGGACAACGGACTGCACGTAATCGGCAATCCCGTGCCCGAAAAGAAGGAAGAACTCAATCTTGCCGATAAGGATTTTGACTTCACTTTCAAGGTAGGTATCGCTCCCGAAATCGACACACACGTAAACAAAGATCTGCATATTCCTTACTACACCATCAAGGTGAGCGAGGAAATGATCAATGATCAGGACAAGGCCCTTTGCCGTCGTTTCGGCAAGCAGGAGCCCGGCGACACTGTAGAGCCTGACGCTCTTGTGAAAGGTGTGATCACCGAGCTCAACGAGGATGGCACAGTGAAAGAAGGCGGAATAGTAGTGGAAGACGGCATCGTAGCTCCCGCCTATTTCAAGGATGACGCCCAGAAGGCTCTCTTCGAAGGTAAACACGTAGGCGACACCCTCACCTTCAACCCCGCCGCCACATGCGAAAGCAGTGCCACCGAGCTGTCCTCAATGCTCCACATTGACAAGGCCGACGTAGATGCCCACCTCGGTGATTTCAAATTTGATATCAAAGAAATCATCGTGCTCCGCCCGGCACAGCACGATCAGGAATTCTTCGACAACGTATTCGGCAAAGACAAAGTGCATGCCGAAGAAGAATACCGCAAGGCAGTATCCGACAGCATCGCTGCGCAACTCACAGGCGACAGCAACTATCGATTCACAATCGATGCACGTGAAGATATTCTCAAGGCGGTAGGCGACCTCGAACTTCCCGACGAAATCCTCAAGGACTATCTGCAGCAGGCCAACGAAGCCCTCAACAGCGAGAATATTGATGAGGAGTATGTAAAACTCCGTCCGCAACTCATCTGGGAACTCGTGCGCGAAGCCATCGCATCACAGTTCGACATCAAAGTGGAGGAAGAGGATCTTAAGAATACCGCCCGCTACATCGCCCGCAGCGAGTTTGCCAAATATGGCATGGCAAACGTGCCCGACGATATGCTCGACAAATACGCCGGCGATATCCTCAAAGATCAGCGCAGCCGCGAACAGATTGTGAACCAGACGGTAGATATGAAGCTTTACGCTGCCATCAAAGACAATGTCACAATTGACAATAAGGACGTGACAGTAGATGAATTTAACGCTCTCTTCGCACTGCCCGAGACAGAGCAGAAATAATCACCCCCAAGCATACCGCAAACATCCGGCGGACACCAGCCCTACGGCCGGAATCCGCCGGATTGTAAAATACCAAGGAAACAAATTTTATGAAAAACGACTTCAGAAACTTCGCCGTGAATCATCTCGGCATGAGCGGCAATACGCTTGACTCATATGCAAGCCATTTAAATAAAAACTACAGTTTTGCTGGCCCCGCCCTTACTACGGCTCCAACGGCTGACTACCTTAATCCCTATATTCTTGAGGAACGCCAGCTCAACGTGACGCAGATGGACGTCTTTTCGCGCCTGATGATGGACCGCATCATCTTCATGGGCACTCAGGTCACCGATCAAAGCGCCAACATCATTCAGGCCCAGCTCCTTTATCTTGACTCTGTGGATCCCGAGAAAGATATATCGCTCTATATCAATTCACCCGGCGGAAGTGTATATGCAGGTCTCGGCATTTACGACACAATGCAGTACGTAAATTCAGACGTATCTACAATCTGCACGGGAATGGCGGCCTCGATGGCAGCGGTGCTTCTCGTGGCTGGCCAGCACGGCAAGCGGTATGCGTTGCCTCATTCGCGAGTGATGATTCACCAGCCTATGGGCGGCATTCAGGGGCAGGCAAGCGACATCGAGATCACCGCGCGTGAAATCCTTAAGCTTAAGGAAGAACTCTATCGAATCATATCCGATCATTCCGGCCAGCCCTTCGACAAGGTGGAGAAAGATTCCGACCGCGATTACTGGATGATCGCATCCGAAGCAAAGGAATACGGTATGATCGACAAGATTCTGGTCAACAACAAGAAAAACAACAAATAAGATTTCCCGTACCGAGAGATCCTGGAACTCTCCCCGGATATAACAGACTATTTCAATGGCAAAGACTCCTCACAGATGCTCCATGTGTGGCAACTTCGCATCGTCCACACTCAATGTATACAATATTTTTGAAGACCTATATCTTTGCGATGACTGCATCAACATGATCGACACGGCCCGGATGATCCAGCAAAAAGGAGAGAAGGGAAGTGCCAAGGATAAAAAAGGGAAAGGGATGTCTGTGCCCAAACCAAAGGAAATCAAGGAATATCTCGACCAATACGTAATCGGACAGGACGAAGCCAAGAAGTATTTGGCCGTGGCCGTCTATAATCATTACAAACGCATCACAGGCAAGACCTCCGAAGGGGAAGACAAGGATGTGGATGTAGAGAAATCCAATATCTGCATTGTAGGGCCTACAGGCACGGGCAAGACCCTTCTGGCCAAGACGATAGCCAGATTGCTCGACGTGCCGTTCACCATAGTGGACGCCACTGTGCTTACGGAGGCCGGATACGTGGGCGAGGATATAGAATCGCTGCTAACCAGACTGTTGCAGACGTGTGACTACGATGTGAAGAAAGCCGAAAAAGGTATAGTCTTCATTGATGAAATCGACAAGATAGCCCGCAAGAGCGACAATCCTTCGATCACTCGCGACGTGGGTGGAGAGGGAGTGCAGCAGGGTCTGCTGAAACTCCTTGAAGGCTCCACTGTGTTGGTGCCGCCCAACGGGGGCCGCAAGCATCCCGAACAGAAACTCATACCCGTGGATACCAAAAACATCCTTTTTATCTGCGGTGGAGCCTTCGACGGAATCGAGCGTAAGATCGCCGCCAGGCTCAACACCCATGTGGTGGGCTACGGCCACGATGAAAAGCTCAAGAAGCAACAACGCGACAACCTTATGCGATACGTATTGCCGCAGGACCTGAAGTCATTCGGACTGATCCCGGAGATTATCGGACGTCTGCCAGTGCTCACGAGTCTTAATCCATTGGACCGCACGGCGCTTCGCAGGATTCTTACAGAGCCGCGCAATGCCATCGTGCGTCAATACAAACGCCTGTTTGAGATCGACGGTGTCAAGTTGGAATTCACCGACGAAGCCCTTGATCTGATCGTAGACAAAGCTGTGGAATACAAATTGGGAGCCCGCGGACTTCGTGGTATCGTGGAGACCATCATGGTGGATGCCATGTATGAAATCCCTTCCACCAAAAAGAAAACGTTTACCGTGGACGATGCTTATGTGCGCGAAAAGCTCGCGGCAGCCCATTATGAGAAGACGCAGCTTTCCGATTGAAGGGAAGAAAACTTCAAAAAATCAATAAAAAAAGAAAAAAACTTGAATCGCCGTGTGGCTGATTCAAGTTTTTTTTGTAAATTTGAAAAACGAAAGATGAAATTGCCTCCGGAAAAATGTAAAATACAAAATGCATGAACCGGCAGGCGATGTAAGTTTCCTTCTCTCATCAATGAAACAACACCGACGTCATGACACTACATGAAGCACTGAAATATCATTTCGGTTTTGACAACTTCAAGGGCAATCAGGAGCGGGCAATACAAAGTCTGCTCGATGGCCACGACGTGTTTGTGCTGATGCCTACCGGCGGCGGCAAGTCCCTATGCTATCAATTGCCGGCCCTCATGTCGGAAGGCACGGCCATAGTCATCTCTCCCCTCATAGCCTTGATGAAAAACCAAGTGGACGCCATGCGACATTACGGTGACGATGACGGAGTGGCTCACTTTCTCAACTCCTCCCTCAACAAGGCGGCGGTGGAAAAAGTGAAAGACGATGTGCTCAGCGGCAAAACCAAGTTGCTCTACGTGGCCCCGGAATCACTTACAAAGGAAGAAAACATTAAGTTTCTCAATCAGGTAAATATCTCTTTCTTTGCCGTGGACGAGGCCCACTGTATTTCGGAATGGGGTCATGATTTTCGGCCGGAATACCGGCGTATCCGTCCGATAATATCCAAGATAGGGGATCGCCCCGTGATCGCCCTGACTGCCACGGCCACTCCGAAAGTGCAGCACGATATCCAGCGCAACCTCGGCATGACGGATGCCTGCGTCTACAAGTCGAGCTTCAACCGCTCCAACCTGTATTATGAGGTCAGGCCCAAGACGAAGGATGTGGACCGCGATCTTATCAAATTCATAAAGCAAAATCCCGGTAAATCCGGTATCGTATACTGTCTGTCGCGCAAAAAGGTGGAGGAGCTCACTGAGATCCTCAGGATAAACAACGTGTCGGCACTGCCGTATCATGCCGGAATGGACTCCCAGAAACGCTCGGAAAATCAAGATGCGTTTCTTCAGGAAAAGGTGAATGTGATAGTGGCTACCATAGCTTTCGGCATGGGTATCGACAAGCCCGACGTGCGCTACGTGATCCACTACGATATTCCCAAAAGTCTGGAGGGATATTATCAGGAGACAGGGCGTGCCGGGCGCGACGGGGGCGAAGGAATATGTCTGGCCTTCTATTCCAACAAGGATCTGCAGAAGCTTGACAAACTAATGCAGAGCAAGACGAGCAGCGAGCAGGAGATAGGCAGGCAGTTGCTGCTTGAGACGGCCGCCTATGCCGAATCCTCGGTGTGTCGGCGCAAGGTGCTACTTCATTACTTCGGAGAAGTATACGAGGCCGAAAACTGTGGCAATTGCGACAACTGTCTGCATCCCAAGGAAAAAGTAGAGGCAACGGATGAACTTGGGAATTTGTTGGAAGCCGTGGAAGCCACCGGAGAGAAAAACCGGATGGAATATATGGTCAATGTGCTCATAGGCCGCAAGACCGACGAAGTGCGCGCACAGGGGCATGAAAAGCTCGAAGTGTTTGGTTCGGTCAAAGACCGCGACGAGAAATTTATAGGAGCGCTAATCCAGCAGGCCATCATAGCCGGATATATTAACCGCGACATAGAAAACTACGGTATATTACGTCTCACGGACGAGGGAAGAAATTTTTTGGAACACCCAGTGGATTTTATGATTCTCGAAGACGCAAATTTCTCAGAAATGGAAGAAGCCTCGAGCCCCAAACCGGCGGGTTCGGGAGCGGCAGACACATCCCTGTTCTCCATGTTGCGCGACCTGCGCCGGGATGTGGCCCGCAGGCAGAAACTTCCGCCTTATGTAATTTTTCAGGATCCATCTCTTGAAGCGATGGCCACTACTTATCCTCTCACCGAAGAAGAACTCCTTACCATACCCGGCGTGGGTGTGGGCAAGGCCAAACGCTACGGAAAGGAATTTCTGGATCTGATAGCACGGCATGTGGAGGAAAACGACATCATCCGCCCCGAAGATTTCAAGATGCGCCAGGTGGCGGATCGCAGCAAGCTGCGCAGCTACGTGGTGCAGGGCATCGACCGCCGTATTGACCTTGAAGTGCTCGCCGAGGGACGGGGCATAGAGTTTGACGATCTGCTTACCGAACTTGAAAGCATAGTGGAAGCCGGCATCCGTATCAATATAGATTATTACGTGGATGCTTACATAGACGACGAAGAGCGGGAAGAAGAAGCCATGGACTATTTCCGTCAGCAACACGATGACGACCTCGACCGGGCCATTGAAGATCTTGCAGAAGACTTCGACGAAGAGGAAGTGCGCCTGCTGAGGATCAAATTCATCTCCGAGATGGGTAATTGACTCAGGTTGCGGCTTTGCCGGGATATGGTGGTTAATCGGCTTATACGCTCGGTCGGAAGCAAAAAAGTGAAGGCTAAAATATAATTTTTGAAGCAACTGAACGTTAGAAAGGAAGTAACCTCAACAAACTTGAAATGAACAATAGCAAAATTCTGCTTGGTACAGGTCTGCTTGCAATCGGTGCCATGGCCTGGGCCGCCAAGGATCCCGTCATCATGACAGTGAATGGTGTGGATGTGCCCAAATCGGAATTCGAATATCTTTATCACAAAAATTCCCAACAGCAACTCGACGCCCAGCCAATCGATGAGTATGTCGAGATGTTTAAGAATTATAAATTAAAAGTGGCCGATGCCAAGGCTCTGGGCATAGATACCACCGGTGCGTTCAAAAGAGAAATGGCACAATACCGACGTGAGTTGGCCGCACCGTATCTCACTGACTCCACCTATCTGAATTCGCTTGTGGATGAAGCCTACGAGCGTTCGTTGCGTGAGGTGCCTACAAGCCACATCATGCTCTTCAAGACCGCCAACCGCCTTCACAACGAGCAATCCATAGCTCGTCTTGACAGCATCCGCGGCTTGCTGATGCAAGGTCAGGATTATACCACTCTTGCCGAGAAATATTCACAGGACGGACAGACCGCACGCAATGGCGGCAGTCTCGGATATATCATGGCCAACCGATATCCCTACAGCTTCGAGACGGCCGCTTATTCCCTCAAGCCCGGCGAAGTGTCGAAGGTGGTGGAAAGCCCTATGGCCTACCATCTCATCAAGGTAGGGGAGAGCCGTCCGGCGCGCGGCACAGTCCTTGTGGAGCATATCATGCGCCTTGTGCCTCCCGGAGCCACTCCGGAACAGGCCGAGGCCGTCAAGGCCACGGTAGACAGTATTTATCGGTTGGTCCGCACAAACCCCGACAGATTTGAGGCTCTTGCCATAGAGAAGTCGGAAGATCCCGGCTCAGCCTCAAAAGGAGGTCAGCTCCCCTGGTTCGGCACCGGCCAGATGGTACCCGAATTTGAAGAAACATCCTTTGCCCTCAATACCGGAGAGATTTCCGCACCTGTAAAGACCCGTTACGGCTGGCACATTATCCGCAAACTCGACAGCCGCCCGGTTCCTTCCAAGGATCAGATGCGTCCGCAGCTTCTGCAGCGCGTGCAGCATCCTCAGGACGAGCGCTCCGGTATGATCCGCGACCATCAGACCGCTACACTTGAGAAGAAACTCAAAGGTAAATATACCAAAGAATTGTCAGCTCTGCGCAGGGAAATAGCAGCCAATGGTCTCGACTCCTTGTTCTATGCGCGCTACGAGAACACCCCGGCCGGTGCCCTTCCCATCATTGCCATCGGCAAAAACACCGTAAGTCTATCCGAATTCATACCCTCTCTGCGTCATCTCACGCAGCAGGACGGCATAGAAGCGGACCGCCTGTTTATGGAGGATCTTAATAAATTCTATAATCTCAAACTTGTTGATGCCGAAATCGACCGTCTGGAAGCGGAAGTGCCCGAATACCGGAATCTATATCATGAGTATTACGACGGAAGCCTTCTGTATGAAGTGAGCGTGCGCGAGGTATGGGACCGTGCTTCGAAGGACCAGGAAGGCCTTGAACGCTACTTTGATGAACATCGCGGAGACTACACCTGGACAGAACCCCGCGTGAAGGGATATCTGGTGCAAGCCAAAAACGATTCAGTGGCCGACGCTGTGAAGATACGCTATATGGAGCTTGGTGCCGACAGTGCGCTCAACGTGATCCGCGATGAATTCAAAAACGATATAAAGATTGACAGAGTGCTTGCTCCCAAAGGAGTGAACGCTATGGTAGACAACATAATGTTTGGCACACAGGCCGTGCAACCTACGGTAGCCGGCTTCACCGCTTACTTTATGCTTGATCCCCGTATGCTTGAGGCTCCCGAGGAAATGGCTGATGTAAGGGCACTGGTCACCAGCGACTATCAGACGTATCTCGAACAAGCCTGGCTCGAAGCATTGAAGGCCAAATACCCTGTGGTGATCAACCAGAAAGTGCTTAAGACAGTAAAGTCACTCTGAAAAACCGAGCCTCCATAAGATGGAAAGCCGGAAATAGCGAATACAGTCAGGTTTCGGAATTGTCTGAAGCCTGACTGCTTTTTGGAGGCCACTTTATTGAGAAAACGTATGATCTGCTATAGGATCGGTCTTGCTCCAAGAGGGCAAAATAAACCAGAAAACCATCTATGAGAATCAATGTAATATGCCTGATAGCCGCAACGTTGTCAATACTAGTTTCGCTAAGCGGCTGCGGGAAAAAAGATGAAAACCGCCAGAGCCTCGACGATGGGGATGTGTTGGTGACAATAGGAGATTCCTCACTGCGAGTGCAGGACGTGCTTCAGCGAATGCCCGGGGGATTATCCGATGCCGACAGCACCGCCATGTTTGACGCAATAGTAAACGCATGGGTGGAAAGGCTGCTGCTTGAGGACTTCGGGCGAGAAAACATTGAGGATATGGATCGCATAGAGCGACTCACGTCGGAATACAGGGCGCGTCTCATAGTGGAGTCATATCGCAAAATGATGAGGGAGAATCGTAACGTCAAGTTAGCGGCAGATTCTATAAAGTCGTATTATGCAGCACATAAGGAGGATTTTGTGTTGGAACGCCCGGTAGTGAAGGGTTTATACCTGAAGATCCCCTCGGATGCCAATAATTTGGCGCAGATCCGTAAATGGATGAAGGGAGCCACCGACAAAGATATCGATAATCTTGAGAAAAGCGGACTCAACGAAGCGTTGAAATTCAGTTTCTTCGAAGACCGCTGGGTGGATTGGCAGAATATATCTGACAATATTCCCTACAGATTTTATGATCCGAACGCATTTGTGGAATCTACCAAGGATTTCGAGACGGAAGACCGGGGGAGTCTCTACCTTCTCCATATATCATCATATATCCCTGCCGGCGAGGTGATGCCCGAAGAAGTGGCATACCCGATAATAGAAGAGTTGCTCGACACCCGTTCGGCGGCCGACTACGAAAGGAGTCTACTCAAATCCTTGGGTAAAAAGGCAATGGAAGAAGGAAGGCTGAAGCTTGTGGCATATCCAGGTCTGAGTTTCTGAGAGGATCAGCCCCATTTCATAAAATTTTATGATACGGACACTAAGTGCCTTTCTTTGTAGGGACATGACACATTATTGACAATCAAGCGGGCAATATTGCGAAATCAATAATAAATGCTTAATTTTGTAGGATGATGGAAGCTTGTTGGCTCCATCCTATAATTGAAATCTATGAAGTCATTTGGAAAAATCATAATGATGGGGCTTGCGGGGATGGCCGTAGTGGCGGCCGCCGTAGCCGGGCCGAAGAAAAATGTGGTGGATGAAGTAGCGTGGATCGTAGGCGATCAGGCAATATTTCGTTCGGATATAGAGGAAAACTACGCCCAGATGCGCTCCGAGGGTATATCTCGGCAAGGGGATCCGTATTGCTATATACCGGAGGAGATGGCCGTGGAGAAGCTTTTTCTGCATCAGGCGAAGATCGACACCATCGAGGCTCCCGAAGGTCAGGTACAATCCATGGTGGAGCGACGAATCAACTTCTTTATAGCCAATCTTGGCAGCAGGGAGAAGATGGAGGAATATTTCCGCAAACCCATGCCTGCCATTCGCGAGCAGCTTCTTGAGATGATTCGCAACCAGTATATTGTGGAACAGGTGAAAAGCAGTCTTACCAAAGATGTGAAAGCCACTCCGCGCGGAGTGCGTGATTATTTCGAAGCATTGCCATCCGACTCGGTGCCGTATGTGCCGATGCAGGTAGAGGTGCAGGTGATTCGTCTTAACCCCCTGATCCCCCAGCAGGAAATAGAAGACGTAAAGGCGCGACTGAGAGATTTTTCCGACCGAATAAATAAGGGCGAGGCCGAGTTTTCCACACTTGCCATTCTCAACTCTGAAGACGGATCGGCCATGCAAGGTGGAGAATTGGGCTTCCATAACCGTTCGGACTTTGTACCGGAATTTGCCAATGTGGCATGGAATCTCAACGATCCGAAGAAGGTGTCGAGAATAGTGGAGACCGAATACGGCTACCATATAATCCAGCTTATCGAGAAGCGGGGAGATCAGGTAAACGTGCGCCATATCCTTCTTCGTCCGCACGTCAGCACTGAAGACCTTAAGAAATCCGTGGTGCGTCTGGACTCCATCGCGCAGGATATCAAGGATAATAAATTCACATTTGAGGAAGCTGCACGCTTTATTTCGCAGGATAAGGATTCGCGCAACAATAACGGCATAATGGTGAATCCGCAGACGGGCACTTCTCGTTTTGAGATGGGACAGTTGCCCCCCGAGATAGCCCGCAAAATAGAATTGATGCAGCCCGGCGAAATGTCGGAAGCTTTCGTAATGAAGGATGAATCGAAAAATAGCGATGTTGCCGTAATCGTAAAGCTTAAGAGCCGACTTGAAGGCCATCGGGCCACCCTCTCCGACGATTTCAATCTCATCAAAGAGATGTATGAGGCCTCCGAAGGGCGCCGAATCATAAAGGATTGGGTGGAAAAGAAGATAAAAGATACTTACGTGAGAATCGAAGACGGCTGGGATGCCTGCGAATTCCAGTATGACGGCTGGATCAAGGGGAAGTAAGAAATTTATGAACCGTTATTTAGGCGCACGGTATATAGCATGGTTGGTGGGTGTCATCATTATGGCATCCACTCTTGTCATGTTTCACAACGCTGAAGCCCAGCATATCAAGCCCCGGACCAACAAGTCGCAGCCCACACCGCGCAATCCTTATGGGAGACCGGCCCCCACGGTGCCTGTGCGCCCTTCGATCCCCTCCACCAACCGTTATCAGCCCAACAAGGTGTTTCTCGAACAGGCGGATTCCCTGTTTCGAAAAGCCAACGATTTCAGCGAGCGGCAGATAGTGATGGGCAACGTGGTGTTCCGTCAGGGTGGCATGTGGTTATATTGCGACTCAGCATATTATTTTGCCGAGCAGAATTCCATGGATGCCTTCGGCCATGTTAAAATGACTCAGGGCGATACTCTTTTCGTGTATGCCGACAAAGTATATTACGACGGCATCAACCGTAAAGCCCGTCTGCGTTGCGGTCCGAGCCAAAATAAGGTCATACTCAAGAATCGCAGGGTCACACTCACTACAGACTCTCTCGACTATGATCTTCTCTCCGACGAAGGATGGTACGACTGCGGAGGCAAACTCGAGGATGATCTCAACACACTCACTTCGCGGCTCGGCAGATACAACACCCGCAGCAAGGATGCCGAATTTTATCTCGATGTGCTTCTCGTAAACCGTAAGGACGGTTACCGTCTGTTTTCCGACACACTTTATTACAATACTGCAAGCCATCTTGCCCGCATCGTGTCGCCGACCAAAATACTCGGTGAGAACGACACCATCCTCACCTCTTCGGGCACGTACAACACCGTGACCGGCAACGCGGACCTGTCATCGCGATCCACCATAGTGCATCGCGACAGCGCCGGCAATGTCACCACGCTTGTAGGCGATTCGATCATCTACGACAAACTTACGCGTACCTCCCGGGCATACGCCTTCGGCCCCTACAGCCACAAGCGATCGCTGCCGATGGTGCTCACCGATACAGCTCGCCATGCCGTGCTCATAGGAGGTTTCGGCGAATACAACGATATGACCCGGGCAGCCTATGCCACAGGATATCCTTTGCTTAAGGAATACTCCACGGGAGATACCATCTTCCTGCGTGCCGACACCATCCGCACCTATACGGTGCAGACCCCTCCCGATTCCGTCTCCGGCGAAACTCGCGAATATCATCTTGCAAAGGCTTACCCTCGTGCAAGATTCTTTAAGCAAGACATACAGGGACTGGCCGATTCCATCACATTCGTGGAACTTGATTCCATGACTTATCTCGACAGGGGCCCGATCGTATGGAGCGACCAACGCCAGGTGAGCGGCAACAGGATCGAACTCCATATGAACGATTCCACAGTGGACTGGGCCCGGCTGCCGGACAAGGGAATGCTTATGGAACTTGTGGAGGATGACTTCTTCAATCAGCTTTCCGGAAGGGTGCTCTATGCCACATTTGAAGACAGCAGGCTGAAGCATCTCGACGTGGAAGGCAACGTGCAGACCATATTCCTGCCGCAGGAAAACGACTCTACCTACAATAAACTGGTGTCGGCCGAAAGTTCGAATCTCGCGCTGGATATGGTAGGCAATGAGATAGGTAAAATCAAGATGTGGCCCGAGGTTACCGGCAATTTCATCCCGATCTTCAAAGTGAAGAGAGCCGATAAAATGCTTCCTGGAGCAAAATGGTATGAGGCTATACGGCCCAGGAGAATATGGATAGACACCCGATGGTCGTGGGACGATGATCTGGGCGAATTATCTCCCGAACTTGAAGAATATTTCGAAACAATTCACAATCAATCTCCATCCGACACACAATGAGCGACGTAATCAGACTGCTACCGGACTCCGTGGCCAACCAGATAGCCGCCGGAGAGGTGATACAGCGTCCGGCATCGGTAATAAAGGAACTGGTGGAGAATGCCGTGGACGCCGGGGCCACCGACATCCGTATCTATATCAAGGATGCGGGGCGCACGTTGATCCAGGTGGTGGACAACGGCATGGGAATGACCGAGACGGATGCGAGAATGGCATTTGAAAGGCATGCCACATCCAAGATCCGTAAAGCCGACGATTTGTTTACGCTGATGACGATGGGCTTCCGCGGAGAGGCACTTCCTTCGATATGTGCCATCTCAAGAGTGGAGTTAAAGTCGAAAACGGAAGACTCCCCCATTGGCACATGCCTGATCATAAACGGATCCAAGGTGGAGAGCCAGACTCCGGTGATGTGCGACAAGGGCACGAGCATCAGCGTGAAAAACATTTTTTTCAACGTGCCGGCCCGCAGGAAGTTTCTTAAAAGCGACAATGTGGAGCTCGCCAACATCATGCGCGAATTCGAACGCCTTGCCCTTGTGAACAATAAGATACGCATGAGCATCGATACAGGATCACGCACACTGCAGCTACAGGCCGGATCGTTTAAGCAACGAATCTCGGAGTTGTGGAAAAACAATTTGAGCATGTCGCTGCTGCCGGTAGAGATTGATACCGCCATAATCCGAGTGTCGGGGTTTATCTCGCGCCCTGAGTTTGCCAGACGCAGAAATGCCTTGCAGTTTCTCATCGTAAACGGACGCAATTTTCGCCATCCTTATTTTCATAAAGCCATCGTGTCGTGCTACGACATGCTGATAGCTGCCGATACCCAGCCTTGCTATTTCCTGAGGTTTGAGGTGAATCCTGCGTCGATCGACGTAAATATAAGTCCCACCAAGAACGAGATAAAGTTTGAGAACGAACCGGAGATACGTCCGCTTCTGGTGGCTGCCATACGAGCTTCGCTCGGAAAGAACGCCGCGGTGCCTCAGATAGATTTTGAATCGGCTCCAATTGAAGTGCATCCGCTTAATCAGGGAGAGCAGGCCGATGAGTACACAGCGACATTGAATCCCGACTACAATCCCTTTCAGACATCCCGACCCGGAGCGATCCCGCCACCGGAAAGCTTCTCAGCCCGGGGAACTGCCAACGCTGGCAATTACGGTGCCAAACCCCAGACTCGAAATTGGGAAAGCCTGTATGAAAATTTCTTAGGGGCAAAAAAGGAGGAAGCGAAAGCCGAGACAAGCCGAGATTCTCAGGCAGGATTGCCGGAGATGGAGAATACTGCGGCATCGTCAATGTGTCTGCAATACGCGTTGAAGTATATAGTGACGACTACGCGCGAGGGTGTGCTTATAATCGATCAGCACCGGGCTCATCTTAAGATACTCTACGAAGAGTTTCTCGCGAAGGCTACCGAAGGGGCACTGGTGTCGCAAAGAATCCTTTTTCCGGAGCCGATAAGCCTGGACAATACAATGCTTGAGGCTCTGCGGGAGGTGCAGCCGGAATTGCGAAGGCTCGGGTTCATGCTCGAACCGCGTAGTGACAATGAAAATGAATGGCTTATCACATCAGTGCCTCCGGCCACGTCCGGGCGCAGTGCCCGAGAAATGATAATCAGGATTTTGGATTCCGTATGTGAGGATTCGTCCGCGTATGGCAAGGATGATAAGGCATCACGCGAGATGATAGGGCGTATGGCCTTGATCATGGCCCGATCGTCGGCAATAGAGCGGGGACGAAGGCTCACGGATGAGGAGATGGAACGCCTCGTGAGTGATCTTTTCCGTCTGCCAGATCCATCGCTGACCCCCAACGGCAACCGTATATATCACACCCTCAACGAATCGCGTATTGAGGCTCTCCTCAAATAGAGGATTAAGTGACGATTATTCCTATCGATTTGGTCCCCCGTGTTGCGACGTGTAGATGGGCAAGAGGGAGCGCATGGCTGTGTCAAGGTCGAATCCCGCGGCTATCAGGCCTGTGGGTGGATTGTGACGGTCCGGGGCGGAGTGCAGCAGATGCTTAATGGCGGCAGTCCATTCCGCGTCGGGAGCATCGGGAGCGATGAATTGGAAAGCCTCCGACATTTTGGCGTCATTGCTCATGGCGGTAGTGGCGGCGCATGGAAGCCCGGTGGCTTGAGCCTCCACCAGAGAAAACGGCAGTCCTTCGAAGATGGAGGGCATGATCAGGACGTCGAGAGCCGACAGGCATTGAGGGATATCCGTGCGGAGTCCGGCAATAATGATTCTGCCCTGCGGCAATGTTCCGGCTTTTGCTTCGGCCCATTCTCTGAGTTCACCGTCACCGATGAGAAGAAGGCGGCTTTGGGGATGATGTTTAAGCCAATCTTCAAAAATGCTTATAATCTTAGGAATATTCTTTACGGGAATGAGTCGGCCTACGGCTCCGATCACCGTCTCGTCCGGGTCGATGCCGAATTCCTTCCTGATTTTTTTCCGCCATTCGTCACGGAAGCGAAACGTATCGGTGTCCACCCCGTTGCGAATGAATTGGAAGGGAGCGGACCCGAAGAAGAATTCACCGGCCTGAGGCGAGCAGGCCAGAAAGTGGGTGGCCCGGGAACGGATGAGATGACGGTTGAAGTGATGCAGGAGTCTGTTGTGAATACCCGCACACATCGAGTTGTGGGCATGTATGATTCTCACGGGGATGCCGGCGCGTCGGGCATAACGAAGAGGGGCGATCCAGGTGAGGCTGCCTCCGCAGAAATGAAAAGCGGAGTAATCGGCTCCGTAAGTATCGAAAAAATTTCTTAGCGCGGAGTAATGTCCGATAGGGTCGGGTATGCGTGGCGGTAGACGGAATACCCGGCAACCCAGACTCTCAACGAGTCTGGTGTTGTCGGTAACTTCATCTGTAAAAATAAGAAAGTCTACTTTAAAGTCGGTGTTTCTCAGGAGCCAGCGAGTGGTGTTGATCATGAAAGTCTCAGTGCCGGCGTTGCCGAGTCGGATGGCTGAAAAGAGAATCTTATTGTCAGGCATATATCGGGATTTGAGGGTCCGTTGACGATGGGGAGGAGAGTATCTCAACGGCCGGAGGAGATGATGGAATCACGCAGGGAGTTGTTGAAGTCATGGGCGGACAGCAGGCGTTCCATGGTGAGATGCATGCGGTAGCGCCAGTAGTGGCGTGGGTTGGCAGGCTCATTGATCTGCTCTTCTCGTGGATCCTGACGACGCAGTTCGGAGCTTTGTGAGAGCCAGTCCTGAAGGGGAATAATGCAAAGCATGGAGGGGCTTTGGAGATGCAGACCAAGAATCTTTTGGCATATCCAGGGCTCTGCGAAGAAAGGAGCCTGTCCGCCTTCGTGGAGCACATTGCTATAGAAATTCTGTGCCTGGTTCGTGTCGGCTTCCCACCAAGATCGAATGCCGGGCATATCGTGGGTGGAGGTGGTGCAGACCGAATAGTATGGATAAGTCCATGTGTCGCCGAATTCCACCTTGGGATCCTTGGGCATTCTCTGGATTTCAAGGGAGAGGATTTCAAGACGCCGCATCACGTCGGGCACACAGTCGGGAATCATACCGAGGTCTTCGGCGCAGGTAAGCATACGGGTGGAGTCGAGCAGCGGGGGAAGTTTCCACATGGCCTTACCCTCCCAGAAGTCGTTGTGGCGATGATAATAGAAGTCATCGTAAAGACGGTTGAAGCACCATTTTTCATAGTCGTTCAGACAACGGTATTGATATGTGAACTGTCCGGTGATGCGGGGATGATAATGCCCTTTGATTACCGGGTCTTCTATGAAAAGTACGTTGTCGATCAGACCGAGTAGTCCGTCGCGAAGTCTGACGTTGGCGTCAGTTTGGGGCAGAGTTTCGAAAAGCTCTTCCACCTTGCGCTGAGTATCGACATGGGGGCGCAGAGAGTAGCGGCCCTCTCCTTTGAAGTCGAGATAATCGCGTTTAGCTTCTTCGGTGGTGAATCCGAAGAAGTCCGTAAGCATCCATTCGAGAATAAGGGGGCGTGTCTGCACGTCCGGGTCGATCCAAAAGTTGTAGTTATTGCGCAGTTCTTCGGGAGAATAGGGGAGAGCGGGGTTGAAGTAGCCGAGCAGACCGTGGAGTTGGTCGAGGGGAATCTGCCAAATGCGGAAGAAGCCGAGGATATGGTCGATGCGGTATGCGTCGAAATAATCAGCCATTTTGCGGAAACGGCTTTTCCACCATTGGAATCCGTCGCGGGCCATTTCTTCCCAGTTGTAGGTGGGGAACCCCCAGTTTTGACCGTTGACCGAGAAGTCATCCGGGGGAGCGCCGGCTTGGGAGTTCATGTTGAAGAGGTGGCGGTAAGCCCATGCGTCAACGCTGTAGCGTCCTATACCGATGGGAATGTCTCCCTTGAGCACAATGCCGTGGTCGTGGGCGTAGTCGCGGGCATCGCGGAGTTGACGGTCGAGATGATATTGCACGAAATAGTAGAAACCGGCTTCTTTTTCCTTCTCTTTGAGCAGGGCATTTACCCGGGCATCATCGTAGCGTGCGAATTCTCCCCATTTGTCATTGTCGGGAGTGCCGGTCATGTCGCGCAGCAGACACCATGCGGCGTACGTGCGTAGCCAATGATCATTGGCTTTGACAAAACTCTTGTAGGAATCAAGAGCTTTGGTGGCTTTTCCCTGCTCGGAATAGAGTATACGCATGTATTCGTCTTTGGCGCGGGTGACGCGTTCGTAGTCGATCTGCGACAGGGAATTGAGTTCCCGGGCAATGGCTGTGAATCTGTGGCGATCATCGGCATTTGCCAGAGAACCGGCGGCTTCAGGGCGCAGATACATGGGATGGAGCGCGAACGTGGAGTTGGCGCTGTAGGGATAGGAGTCGGTCCAGTCCCCAAGTTTGGTGGTGTCGTTTACGGGGAGAAGCTGGATGATTTTCTGAGAAGTGAGGGTAGCCCAGTCCACCATTTTTTTCAGGTCGACAAAATCGCCGACACCGAAGTCTTCTTCAGTACGGATGGAGAAGACGGGGATAGCCGTTCCGGCACCTCTCCAGTGGGGAGTGACCTGCAGGCGCAGGCCGTCTACTACGATTTGTTCGGAGCGGGATGTAGGTTTGATGCCGAATATTCTGTTGGGGCATTCCTCCCAGGCTTTCACCACGGTTTTTCCGGATCTGAGGGAAGCCTTGTCCACAATGAGAAATTTGTATTGGAAAGGGAGACGCACTCCATCAAGGGGGATGCAGCATTCCCACACGGGGAAAGCAGCGTCATTAAGGGGAATGGCGAAGTTGGGGTCCCATCTGCCGAGAGCGTCGGTCTCGCCGCATACGGCCACCACTTCGTCGGGGGCCACGAGGGGAGCCTGAATGCGCAGACAGGCCGTCATGGGAAGAGCTGCCGGCCGTTTGTCGCGGGTGCGACGTGCGAGAATACCGGAGGCGAAGGCAGAAGAATAGAATGGTTTCTCGTGGGGCATATCCTGCCAGGAATCGAAGATATTGTACAGGGTGATGCCCTCCCCGGGAACAAACCGATGGGGTTCACCCCATTCGAATCGCCATTCGCGTCCGGGAGCTTTCACAATGAAGTGATAGTCAAACTCCGGGGTGTCGTCCGGAAGTTCCGTCTCAAGTTCCCACATATCGGGACCGGAGAGGGTCATTTCCCGGGCGTTGGAATCGTCGGAGGCACCGAGGGCGGCGGGAGTGCCGCAGACAAACAGCGATTCTCCCCACTGGGTGTGATAATTTATGTGAAATCTGATTTTCATGAATTTATTTAGTTTACCTGTCTGTTTTGGAATGAAATGGAGTCGGAAAGGATTAAGCGGGCTGCCCGATGGCCGGATTATCCGCATCGGGAGCTTCCGCAGTTTTTGCAAATAAGGCAGCCTTCCTGATAAACGAGGGATTCGGAACCGCAGTTGGGACAAACCTGTCCTTTGGCTTCGGTGCCGTTGGGGAGATATTTTTTCAGAGCGCGTTCCACACCGTTTTTCCATGTATTGATGTTTGTGGAGTTGAGTTCAAGGCTGCCTACGAGTTTGAGCACCTGATCAATGGGCATACCGTAGCGGAGCACGCCGGATATGAGCTTGGCATAGTTCCAGAATTCGGGGTTGAATTTTTCGCTGAGACCTTCGATGGTGGTCTTGTATCCGCGTTTGTTGATAAACTGGAAATCGTATCGTTTCTTCCCCTGCTGGTCGTAGGCTTTGATAATTTTGCCGTGCGACACGCTTTTCGGGCAGAAAATGCCGTCTTCATCATCGGCCAGACCTGTGAATATTTCGTAGGGCTTACCGTCGGCCAGACCTACGAAGGCTATCCATTTTTCCTTATTGTTCTGGAATCGGACTACGTCGGCTTCCAGTTCGGCGGGGCGTTTCAGTATTTCTTCGGGCTGGGCAATGAGGTGTTCCTCTTTTTTTGGCTCTTTAAGGCTTTCGAGCACGTTGTTGCGGGAGCCGTCGCGATATACGGTGCATCCTTTGCATCCCGCCTTCCATGCTTCTACATAAAGGTTGCCCACGAGTTCCTCGCTAACGTCTGAAGGGAGGTTGATGGTGACTGAAATGCTGTGGTCGATCCATTTCTGCACCCGTCCCTGCATTCTTACTTTCTCCATCCAGTCCACATCGTTGCTTGTGGCCTTATAGTAAGGGGAGCGGCTTATGAGAGAATCGATTTCTTCAGATGACAGCCGATCGGATCGTTCGATGCCGTTGGCCTTCATCCATTCGAGGAATTTATGATGGTATACGATGTATTCTTCGAAGGCATCGCCCACTTCGTCTACGAAGTCGATGGTGACGTTTTCATCGTTGGGATTCACTTTGCGGCGGCGTTTGTATACCGGGAGGAAAACGGGTTCGATACCGGAAGTGGTCTGAGTCATGATCGACGTGGTGCCGGTGGGAGCGATGGTGAGGCAAGCGATGTTGCGGCGTCCCTGACGCACCATTTTATCGTACAGTTGCGGATCGGCTTCTTTGATACGCAGAATGAAGGGGTTGTTTTTTTCGCGTTCGGGGTCATAGACTTCGAAAGCGCCCCGTTCGGCGGCCATGTCTACGGAAGCCGCATAGTATGCGAGAGTGAGAGCCTTGTGTACGCTTACGCTGAATTCGGTGGCCTCCGGGGTGCCGTATCTTAATCCGAGGGCGGCGAGCATGTCGCCTTCGCCGGTGGTGCCGCAACCGGTGCGACGTCCTTTGAGGGTTTTTGAGCGGATTTTTTTCCAGAGATTGAGTTCGGTCTGTTTTACTTCATCGGTCTCGGGATCTTCAGCGATTTTTTCGATGATTGTATCGATCTTTTCCATTTCGAGGTCGATGATGTCGTCCATGATTCTCTGGGCGGCTCTGACGTGGGAGCGGAAGAGGTCGAAATCGAATTCGGCCTGCGGTGTGAATGGATTTTTTACGTAGCTGTAGAGGTTTAGGGCTATCAGTCGGCAGCTGTCGTAAGGACAGAGAGGAATTTCTCCGCAGGGGTTGGTCGAAATGGTCTGGAAACCGAGGTCGGCATAGCAGTCGGCCACGGATTCACGCTGAATAGTGTCCCAGAAGAGCACTCCGGGCTCGGCGCTTTTCCAGGCGTTGTGCACGATTTTTTGCCAAAGGGCGGCAGCGTCGGTATCGGAGGTCACCGTAGGATTGTCAGAGTCGATGGGATATCGGAGTTGATAGGGGCTGCCCTCTATGGCGGCCTGCATGAATTCATCGTCTATGCGTACGGACACGTTGGCACCGGTGATTTTGCCTTCCTCCATTTTGGCATCAATGAAACGTTCGGAATCGGGATGACGCAGGCTAACTGTGAGCATAAGGGCGCCACGTCTGCCGTCCTGGGCCACTTCCCTCGTGGAGTTGCTGTATCTTTCCATAAAGGGCACAAGGCCTGTGGAAGTGAGAGCGGAGTTTTTCACGGGGCTGCCTTTCGGACGGATATGACTGAGGTCGTGGCCCACACCGCCGCGCCGCTTCATGAGCTGCACCTGCTCTTCGTCGATCTTGATGATGCCGCCGTAGCTGTCGGGTTTGCCGTCGAGACCTATCACGAAGCAATTGGAAAGAGAGCCGACCTGATAGTCATTGCCGATGCCGGCCATCGGACTCCCTTGAGGCACGATGTATTTGAAGCGGCTGAAAAGTTGGAATATCTCATCTTCCGCCATTGGGTTGGGGTATTTGGATTCGATTCGGGCGATTTCGCGGGCGAGTCGGCGATGCATGTCGTCTGGTGTGAGTTCATAGATGTTGCCGTCGGAATCTTTAAGAGCGTATTTGCTGGTCCACACTCTGGCAGCGAGTTCGTCGCCATTGAAGTAATTTAGAGTGGCCTGAAATGCTTCATCGTAGGTATAATGTTGTGGCATTGTTAGTTTTGGTCTAAGAGTTGTGTGATGGCCGGAATTGGCCGAGCTAATCAGCCACAAATATAATAAAAATCATGATTAGAGCCAATGAAGTTGTCTAAACAAAGATCCCATCTCATAAAAATTTTTATGAGATGGGACCTGAATTATTTTATGGCGGTCGCGAAGAGTCGCGGTTGAAAGTGAAGGTTTTGACGCTGTATGAAGATATTCCAAAGATTACCCCATCCATCAGCTCTTAACAATAAACTCTCAACAATAAACTTCAATTTGCTGGTATAAATCAGAAAGTTGAGTTATAGAAAATGGGCGAGTTTCAGGGTTTTGATAAATTCCTTGGAGAAGTCTTCGTTCATCGCTCTGGGGTATCTGACTTCAGCAAATACCTGAGCGAGATTTTCCTTGTGGTTTTCCTTTACGTACTTGGCGTTGGGAGGGAATTCGTCTTTGGCTTTAAACAGCTGCATGATCTGCTCATCGGAGAATTTGGGGTAATGATCCCTGCAGACCACGGCTTCAAGTGGAAGGCGTTCGGTGACTTCTCCTTCTTCATCGGGCCATCCAAGAGCGATACATGCCACGGGTACGCATAATTCGGGGAGCGCAAGTAGCGATGAGATTTTGGGAGCGTTGTAGGTGACGGTGCCGAGATAGCAAGTGCCAAGCCCTTCGGATTCAGCAATGGTGACTATCTGCTGAGAGAGGATAAATGCATCGGCGGTAGCCGACATAAATGATAGAATATTGTCAAAACCGGCATCGGCACCGGAGAGTTCGCACCAGCGTGAGAAGCGGGCAAAGTCAGCGCAGACAGTGAGAAGCACGGGAGCGGACTTGGCGGCCGGCTGATTGAAGTGGGCTGCTTCCAGAGCCTCGCGGGCTTTGCCGGCGCGGGATACGATCACGGTATAAAGCTGCATATTGCCGGTGGTGGGGGCCTTGAAGGCACGGGTGAGAATGGAGTCGAGAGTGTTGTCGTCCAGTTCACGGGAGGAGAAACGTCTTACGCTGTGTCGATTTGTGAATAAATCTTTAGTCATGGTTAATAGGGAAAGTTTACAAGGGTCTGACTGTTTATCTGAAGTTTTTGATTACTTTTGTCACTACACCCCACACGGAGAAAGCATCATCGGCGGTAATTTCGATCGGAGAATAATCTGAGTTGCCGGGACGCAGCCATATCCTGCCGAGGTGTTTTTCCTGAAGGTCAAGATATTTCATGGAGAATTCACCGTTGATAAAAGCCACTACAATATCGTTTTGGCGGGCGTCGAGCGAACGGTCGATCACGATGATGTCTCCCTCGTCGATTCCGGCGTCGATCATGGAATTTCCGGCCACACGTGCGTAGAAAGTGGCCGACGGATGGGCAATCAGCTCACGGTTGAAGTCGAGGGAACGGTCCATGTAATCCTGCGCGGGGCTTGGGAATCCGGCCTTGACACCAAGGTCGGCATAAGGAAGGTTCAGAACGGAAGAGAAATCTCCACTGAAAAGTTCAAGTTCGTTCATAGCGTGCAAAAATAGACAAAAATTATCAAACCGATAGTATTGTAGGATTGAAAAAATCTGTTAAATTTTTTGTGGAGAGCGGTCAAGAATGTGAATTTTCATTCGAGAAGTACCTAAATATCCCGGGTCTCGGTTTTAGTCTTGGCTGGGCGTCTTGGTTTGGCGGTTGTAGGCTTGCCCTTGGATGTGTACGACGGGATGCATTCGGATGGTATGTCAAAGCCGAAGGCCTTGTATATTTCTATCCGGTCACCCACAAACGGGGTTATGAACTTCAACCGTCCTTTATGCTCAATGCATCGGATTGTCCTGACAGGGGAGCGAATCTTCGTAGCTGAATTTCTTTTTTAACTCGACCAATACCAAATTCCTTCGAAAAATTTGTTAAATTTGCACCTGCAACCTTAGCAACAATTTGATTATGTGATTTATGTGGGGACTCGTAGACTGCGACAATTGTTTCTGTTCATGCGAACGGGTATTCAGGCCGGATCTTGAGAATCGGCCGATCGTCGTATTGTCCAACAATGACGGGTGCGTAGTGGCCCGGTCCGCGGAGGCGAAGGCCCTTGGAGTGCCGATGGGAATGCCTTATTTCAAGATGCTCGAAGAGTATGGGAGAAAAGGGATTGTGACGTTTTCGAGCAACTATTCTTTATATGGAGATATGTCGGCGCGGGTGATGTCGGTGCTTCGCGAAAGTGCGCCGGAGGTGTTGCAATATTCCATCGACGAGGCTTTTTTGAATCTTGAGGGAATGCCCGGTACGGATATAAAGACGTGGGGAGAGAATCTGTCTGCAAAGGTAAAGAAATGGACAGGGATGCCGGTGAGTGTAGGCATAGCGCCGACGAAGACACTGGCCAAGATAGCGTCACGGTTTGCAAAGAAATATCCCGGCTACCGGAAGTGTTGCTATATCGGGAGTGATGAGGCTCGACTCAAGGCGTTGACGCTGACTGATGTGGGTGATGTATGGGGGATAGGCAGACGGATGTCGCGCCGAATGAATCTTGACAATATTCTTACGGCGGCTCAGTTTGCTGCACGGAGCAGGCAGTGGGTACGACGAAATTTTCACGTGCCCGGCGAGCGCACCTGGCTCGAACTCAATGGCTGTGATGCAGTGGATCTCAATGACTTTGAGGTGGCCAAGAAGAGCATCATGACGTCGAGGAGTTTTCCGGAGATGCTTCGTAGCTATGAAGATATAGCCACTCACGTGGCGAATTTCGCCGCACGCTGCTCTGCAAAGCTTCGCAGGCAGAATTCGGTATGCGCCATGATCACGGTTTTCATATCTTCGAATGCGTTTCGACCGGACTTAGAGCAGTTTTCCAATTCCGGTTATTGCCTGCTGTCAACGCCGGTTAATTCCATCACGGAGATAGTGGAGGGAGCGCTGAGGGTGCTGAGAAGTATCTTTCGGGCCGGCGTGTTTTATAAGCGGGCCGGCGTGATGGTGTCGGAAATATCATCGGCCACGGCAGTGCAGCCGGATATTTTTTGGTTTGACGCCGGATTAAGCAGGCGCTACAGGGAACTGTCGGATGCTATAGATGAAATCAACAGGCGGCTTGGCAGCGACTCTGTGGTGCTTGCCGCACAGCAATATAAGGAGGTGGCGGCCGACGGTAAGCATCAGAAATTCACCGGAGCGATACGAAGGAGTCTGAAGTCGCCCGACTATTCGCTGCGTCCGGACGACTTCCGAGTGAAATAACCAGGCGAAGCAGATTTTGGAAATAATCGGGCCCTCCCTTATGATAAGGGCATTGAACTCTTTTTCAAGCGAAACATCAGAATTGACTTCCTTTTCGGAAGAATATGCCTCAAATCCGACAAGGCTATTCCATAAGAACTGCAGTCTCAGGCTAAAGGGTAATGAAATGCGGGGGAATACTGCTATGTCTAAAGTCATTGTAATCTTATTTTGGCGGTTTGTAAGATTAGACGCGACGTGTGAAGGAATAGTTTTATCGTAGACTAAAAAGGTGACGGAAAAATAAGACCCTATTTCATAAAATTATGGAATAGAGTCTAAATGAGTAGATTAGTGATAGAAAGGAGAGGCAGTCTTATAGTTCTATGTAATCTGATCCGGAGGAGGTGGCGATGGTGATGGGAGATTCGTTGAAGAGACTGATGTAGCTTACGATGCCGTCACCGTAATCACCGGCTGCGAAGATAGCATTTTCGCCCATAAAGAATTGGTATTCTTCAGCATCGGGTGTCTCAACCTTTTCCACACGTTCATAAAGACCGGATACGCTTTGCGGTATGTCGGAGACCTTCATACCCAAAATGATATCCCCGATACCTTTGTCTGAGAGAGAGAATCCCTGAGTGTTCACAGTGGAGACCTGTGAAGACGGGCTAAGAGAATTGGCGGCATAGCTGACGGAGCCGAAGCATACCAATACCGCGATAAGGGAAAAAATCAGTTTCATATTGACATGATTTATAGATGTATTCACAATAGAGAGATACACAAAGGTAGTAAAGAAAGATTAAACTTACAAATTATTCACGACTTTGGCGTGCTTTTGGCATTGAGTTTGGCATTGAGTTTGGCATTGAGTTTGGCTTGTAGATAAGAGTTGGAAAGAATCGGGAAATTTCGTAATTTTGCAAATTGTACTGAAAAAGACAAATATGCAAGCCATCATATTAGCCGCCGGAATGGGGCGCAGACTCGGAGAATTCACCGCCTCCAACACGAAGTGTATGGTAAAGGTGAATGGTATCAGATTGATCGACAGGATGATGAAGCAGCTTTCCGCTTTGTCTCTTCACCGCATTGTGGTGGTAATAGGCTATGAAGGCGCCAAGCTTCGGACCCATCTTGAGGAGCGTTATCCGCAATTGCCGTTGGTCTTTATAGAGAATCCGGTGTATGACCGCACCAACAATATCTATTCTCTGTGGCTTGCCCGACCGTATATGGATGACCAGACCACATTGCTGCTCGAGAGCGATCTGATCTTTGAAGACGCGGTGCTTCAGGCGGCAGTGGACGCACCCTATGCCAACTGCGCATTGGTGTCGAAATATCAGCCTTGGAACGATGGCACGATGGTGCGCATAGACAATGACGGCAATATTTCGTCGTTTATTCCCAAACGCCTGTTTGACTACAACGAGACGCCGTATTATTACAAGACGGTGAATATCTACAAGTTTTCACGGGATTTTCTGGAAAACGTATACATGCCTTTTCTTGAGGCATATATCAAGGTGATCGGTGAGAACGAGTATTACGAACAAGTGTTGAGGGTAATTACGCTGATCGACAAATGTGATCTCAAAGCCTATCCGATCAACGGACTGCGATGGTATGAAATCGACGATGTGCAGGATCTGCGGATAGCCGAGACAATGTTTGCCGATCCGTCGGTACGTCTCAAGAAACTGGAAAGTTCGTATGGCGGTTACTGGCGGTACCCCGGCCTGCTCGACTTCTGCTATCTCGTAAATCCTTATTTCCCCCGTCAAAGGATGATCGACGAGATGAAGGCAAATTTCGAGATCCTGCTCCGCGACTATCCCTCAGGCATGGATACCAACACACTTTTGGCCTCCAGATACTTCGGAATCAAGCAGAAATATGTTTGTGTGGGTAACGGAGCTGCCGAATTGATAAAGAGCCTTACCGGGGCGTTGAAGGGGAAAATAGGAGTGGTGTATCCCACCTTTGAGGAGTACCCCAACCGTATGGAACCGTTACGGATGGAGAAATTCTATACCTCCTTGCCGGATTTCAGATATACCGCCGATGATTTGATGAGCAGGTTTGACAAAACAGACATAAGCTCTCTGATCGTGGTGAATCCGGACAACCCTTCCGGCAATTTCATTCCGTTTGAGGATCTCGAAAGGCTATGCGAATGGAGTAAGGAAAGAGGCATCAGGCTTGTGATTGATGAATCATTTATCGACTTTGCCGATACTTGTGCCAATCCTTCTCTTCTTCGTGACGCTATACTGGAAAGATATCCCAACCTTGTGGTGGTGAAGAGTATTTCGAAATCTTACGGAGTGCCGGGATTGCGTCTGGGAGTGTTGGCTTCTTCCGACAGCGACTTGATGGCAACCCTGCGAAAAGATGTGGCAATCTGGAACATCAATTCCTTCGCTGAATATTATATGCAGATATTTAGTAAATATGAGTCTGATTATCAGGAGGGTTGTCGTGCTTTTCGCGAGGAGCGCAGAAGGTTTCATTCCGAACTCGGCGGATTGGAAATGCTCAGAGTGATTCCATCGCAGGCCAATTATTTCCTTTGCCAGCTAAAAGGCATCGGAGCCCGGGATCTGGCCACACGACTGCTTTCCGAACACAATATCCTGATCAAAGACTGCAGCCGTAAAAAGGGAATACCCGAGGGGAGCGAATTTATCAGGATTGCCATAAGGGACAAGGCCGACAACACCACACTTATACGTGCCCTCAGGGAAATCGACGCACAAATGCATTAAGATACACAGTAGAATCATCAAATCGGCGACTTAGAATCCGTATCGTAAAGTGGCAGAATCATTAGGGAAAAAGGCTGTGAGAGGTGCCCTGTGGTCATCCTTCAACAAGGTGGGCTATATGGCGCTGCAATTTGTGGTCAATCTTGTGCTTGCACGCCTGCTTGCTCCTGCGGAATTCGGTATAATCGGAATGCTTATGATTTTCATAGCAGTGTCGCAGGTGCTGGTGGATGGCGGATTTGCAAGCGCCCTGATTCAGAAAAAAGATGCTGACCAGACTGATTTCTCCACTATATTCTACTGGAATATAGTGTTTTCCATATTCATCTACATCATACTCTATGCAGGAGCGCCGTGGGTGGGCAACTATTTTCATATGCCCCAGTTGTGCGGAGTGCTCCGCTGGATGGGTATCACACTGATTTTCTCAGGGATGGTCTCGGTGCAGATGGCCCGACTGAAGAAAAATCTGCAATTTAAGCAACTGGCGATGTGCAATCTGTTGGGCTACATTGTGGGAGCCACTGCGGCAATAGTGATGGCCTGGATCGGCATGGGCGTATGGAGCCTTGTGGCGATGATGGTGCTGAGCAACGCTGTGAATATCCTTCTCATACTGATTCTCACCCGTTGGTGGCCCTCCCGCGAATTCTCAACCGATTCACTGCGTCAACTTTTCGGCTACGGAGGATTTATGCTTGGAGCGCAGTTGCTTCAGGAATTTTGTAAAAACATGCAGGGCCTGATAATCGGCCGCCGTTACAGTGCCGCTCAGATGGGTTACTATTCACAGGCACAGAAGCTCAATCAGATATCCAGCTACACGCTTCCCAAAATGATAGTGGAGGTGATGTATCCGGTCTATTCCGGACTTCAGGACGATCGGCCACGGCTCGCATCGGTGATGGAAATGAATATCAGGGTGATTTCGTTCATGATGTTTCCAATCTTCGGTTTGCTGATATATGCCGCCGAACCCATAATCACAATACTTTACGGTTCGCAATGGCTGCCGGCAGTGCCGTTTTACCGGATTTTCTGCATCGGAGGTCTGGCGGTCTGCATACAGGACGTAAATTTCTATGCAGTGGCGGCGATGGGAAGGAGCAAGGCTTTGTTCTGGTGGAGTTTCTATAAGTGGGGATTTCTGCTTGCCGCCATATTCATAGGGAGTAATTACAGTGTGATGGGAATCGCCTGGGGACTTGTGGCAAGCAATTTCAACATTTACTTTGTCAACGCTCTGTTGGCCGGACGCCACGTGGGGCTCAGCATATGGCGACAATTGAAGATAGTGGCTCCCACAATCATTAATATGGCAATTTGTTACGCCGCGGCTCTCCTGAGTGCTTCTTGCCTTGGCTGGCATTGGACAGCGGGAGCTGCAATCTTTATTCTTATCTATGCAGCGGGAGCCGTGACTGTCAACCGAAAGGCGATGGCAGAATGCAGGGCGATAGTGATGAAGATAATAAAACGCTGAAGTAATCCGTTGGAGATTTATGATAGATTCCGATACACAACAATTACTGCGCGCCAAATATAATCCCGACGGTTCCCCCCTGCGCACGCTTCAACTCAAGCAACTCGAGGTGCTGAAATATGCCGACAGGATTTGCAAGGAAAACAATATACCCTATTGGTTATCCTCGGGTACATGTCTGGGAGCTGTGCGCCACGGCGGCTTCATTCCCTGGGACGATGATGTGGATATAGAGATGATGTCGGAAGACTATCGGCGCTTTCGAAAAGCCGTGAAGCGGGATGGCGATCCGCGCTTCGTGCTGCAAGATACGAGCTCCGACCGCAACTTCTTTTTTCAGTTCGGCAAACTCCGTCTTCGCGATTCAAGCATCGTGGAGAAAAACGGCACCGATGTCCATTTCCGGTATCGGGGAGTATTTATCGACGTATTCAGAATGGAACCGTCCGGATCCCTCATGGCACACCGCGCGAGCCATCGGCCCATCAATACTTTTATCAAGACCAACGATCTACGTCCGGAATTTCTGCGCAAGGCAGTGTTGGAGGTACTCCGCTTCTTTTTCGACGGCCTGTTCGCTCCGGCCCTGCGGTTGGCATCGCGTATCGGAGCCGGCGACCAATTGCGCCATCGCATATTGAGCCCGTTTCACGTGCCAAGACGTAAAAGCGAGATTTTTCCACTTAAGGAAATGGAGTTTGAAGGGATCATGCTCCCGGTGCCGGGCAATACGCATGCCTATCTGAGCCGAATGTTTGGCGACTACAACCGACTCCCCGCCGACAAATCCGGCAAACACTTTTCATAGCCAATGAAGTTCAGACAACTTCAATGTCACGGATTTGCTGCGGATTCTGTCAAGGCGTTTGATAAACATGAAAAAATTGTTTACTTTTGCAATTGATTCTATTATGAGACGTACTCTTAATGAAAACCTACACCAGCATAATACGTGATGTCTACAAACCCTAAACTGAACTACGAAATAAATCTACCGGAACCGGTAAACGATATTTTGGACCAGGATTTTTGGCTGATGGAGAATCTTACGGCCGAAATGTTGAATATTGTCAATAATCCGGTAAAGTTCTCATCCACTGTATCGATCTTCCTAAAAAAAGGGTACTGTCTGGCCGATCTGAATCTCATCCGACATAAATTTGAAGCCCCTTGTATAATCAATATTCCTGACGGCCATGTGCTCCAGCCTATTGATGTGAGCCCTGATTTTGAGGCATCTTTTCTGGTGTTGTCAAAAAAAATGATAGAAAACGTAATGTTGCTTTGCAGCGACACCTGGTTTTACGCTGCTATGCGCAATCACCACACTGTAAAGATAGATACCACTCTCGCCCCCCGCATCGAAGCACTGTTCTCCAGAATGAAAGCCATCTCCAAAGACGATAGCGTGGAAGTGAAATACCGCACTCTGGTCTATAATATTGTGGCATTTCTTTATAATGAGGGACAATACATCTACCGCCCTTTCAGAAACGAATTGCCAGGTAGCCCCGGACGCCTTACCGAACGTTTCATCCAAATGGTGCGCCACAATTTCAAAGTGCACCGTTTCCTTGACTTTTACGCTGAAGAACTTCAGGTGAGCCGCAAGCATCTGTCGCGTACGCTGAAAGATCAGACGGGATATACAGCAGCCGAATGGATTGACCGCTTTGTGATACTTGAGGCATGCATCCTTCTCAAGTCAAGCAATCTGCACGTGCAGCAGATCGCCGATGAATTGAATTTTGCCTCACAGTCCTTTTTCGGTAAATATTTCAAAAAGCATACTGGTATGTCGCCCCGGGAATACAGAAACAAAGACTTATAGTCTCACCTTCTGCATACAAATCAAATTCGCTTGATTAGCCGTGTAAATGTTGTGGCTAATCAAGCGGATTTTTTTATGAACAGAGCGGCTTTGCTCTTGAGGTTGAGACCTTATTTAACCTGAAGCTTTGTCGCTTTTCCTTCGTGCACTATGATGTATAGTCCGGATGTCGGCAGCTCAATGCGAGTGGATTCGCAGGCAACGGCCATGCCGCTGAGTGTAAATACACTAATCGGAGTGTCGGAGGTCATTACTCTTCCCTCCATTGAAATATTAGATGCCACTACCGAGTTTACACCGCTTTCTTCATTGTCGATCAGCAGTGTGCCTTCTGTGAGATTAAAACTCATACGAACATCCTGAAGATTTTCGGGCAGAGTGATGTTTGCTCCCTTCTTTTCCATTACATTGATTTCTCCTATGGCGAACATGGTGTCGCCGTCTCCGGGCGCTCCGTAGTCTACCGTACTCCAGTCTTCCGTAGCAATTTTGAAACTGTCGGATGTAGATATTGATGGAATTATGGCGGTATAGATATTTCCGTCTTCAGTGTTCATGGGATTCGACAGACCCCAATTGTTGAAAGTGCCGCGCACGTATACCGACAAAGGTCTCGGAGGAGCATATTCCCATTTGCTTGCCAACCAGTCCACACTTCTGTTGAAATAGCCTTTAAACACGGAAGCGCGCTCCGTAAGATTTTCGTTGCCATATTGTGGCCATCTCTTGTTATTGTATAAGCCGGCTTGCGAAATATAGTCTATATATGTGTCGATATAGGATTCCATGTCGGGATATACGGAGGTGCAGAATTCCTTCCATACTTCCTTCACTTTCTGCTGGAAACGGGGGAATTTATACAGTTCACCGATCCATACCTGATGGAAGATGGGCCGATCCCAGATCCAGCTTTTCTCTCTGCGCTGATATGTATTGCCGAAATCCCATACCGGGCCGAATTTCCATTTTGCATCAGTGCCAAGATCATGAGTGAGATAGCAGCTTCCATGATAGCTTTCGCAGTCGTCGAGTATTTCCTGCACCACGTAGAAGCGTGCGGCGGAATCAATATCTATCAGACTCTCCCAGAGGGCGGAATTCTTGTCGGACGTATACAGAGCGTCGTCGATGGCCTGCATTTGCGATGTAAGGTATTGCAACTGAGGATCAGATAGCTCTTCGGGCGATTTATAGGTGAAGAATATGGTATAGCCGGAGTTTCCTTCCTGGATTTCCACATGAGGGTCTGTGTCATAATTATCGATTTCCACTATCCATCCGCCGGCCACTGTGGCCGGGTCGGTGTTGAGATCATCCTGCTCCGTAATATTTACGCGTTTTGAGTCAACCTTTATGGTTTCGGTAAAGAAATATAAGCCATGATATTTGCCGTTGAGCACCACTTCCACCGGGATCTGGGTTGGAGTCCAGTCAAGACCGAGCCTTCGGCTCAATTCCATACCCACGGCATTGCGCAGAAATCCCATATTGTCATCGGCATGGGCCAGAAGCGCGAAATTTTTACCTTTCGGCAGACCCATAACTTCCTGCTTCTTGTCGAACTTGACTTTATAAGGCTTTTTATCAAATCCTGTCCAGGTATAGTTGCCTCGTCCGCTCAGGGTGAAGGCCACGGGTGCCTCCTGAGAGCCGAGAGCGTCATAATCCGTTTGACCCGGATCAATATAAAGAGACGCTGGCACTTTATCTTCTTTGTTGATCACTTCCCGGCCGTTTTCGGTATTTATGTACAACACGGGCACAGTGCCTGATTGAGCGGCACCGTTCATCGGTATAAGGATCGATATCAGCGATAAGACCGATGAGAATAAACGTTTTGCCATAGATAATGTAAATACTGCGACGGGTCCGCAGTCTGTGTAATTTAAATTAGTTAAACCTGAATAGGGCTACAATAGGCCGTATTTGTAAGAGGGAAAAAGCATTGAACGTAGAAAACGGGAAAGCAACGAATCCCGGCATCCGGGGCCGGGATTCGTATGTGAATATGTGTGGAAATTAATCGTCAAGCTTGTGGATGATGAGGCCCGAGCGAAGTTTCGGCTCGAACCAGGTAGTCTTCGGAGGCATGATGTTGCCGGTGTCTGCGATGTTGATGAGCTGATCCATGGTCACGGGATAAAGGGCGAGCGCCATCTTCATTTCTCCGGAATCCACACGGCGTTTGAGCTCCTCAAGACCGCGGATACCGCCTACAAAGTCGATGCGCTTGTCGCTGCGCAGGTCGGTGATACCGAGGATATCGCGCAGAATCTTATCGCTTGATACGGTCACGTCGAGTACACCGATGGGATCTTTGTCGTCGTAAGTGCCGGGCTTGGCGGTGAGTGAATACCATTTGCCGTCAAGATAGAGGGCGAAGTTGTGCAGACGGTCAGGATGATAGATTTCAGTACCCTTGTCTTCCACGTCGAAGTTTTCGGCTACCTTGGCCAGAAATTCCTCGGGAGTAAGACCGTTGAGGTCGCGCACCACGCGGTTATAGTCAATGATCTTGAGGTGGGATGCGGGGAAAGCCACTGCCATGAAGTAGTTATACTCCTCATTGCCGGTGTGGTTGGGGTTGTTTTTGGCTTTCTCGGCACCTACGAGAGCAGCGGCAGCCGAGCGATGGTGACCGTCGGCGATATAGAGGTTGGGGATCTTGTCGAATTCAGCGGTGATATCGGCTATCATGGCCTCGTCATCGATCACCCACAGAGTGTGGCCGAAACCGTCGGGAGCCACAAAATCATACTCAGGCTCGTTCTTGATAACCGTGCGGATTATCTCCTCCAAACGTGCGTTATCCGGGAAGGCGAAAAACACCGGCTCAATGTTGGCGTTGTTCACGCGCACGTGCTTCATGCGGTCTTCCTCTTTGTCGCGACGGGTAAGCTCATGCTTCTTGATGCGGCCTTCCATATAGTCGTTGCACCAGGCGGCCACTACGAAGCCATACTGAGTGCGTCCGTCCATGGTCTGGGCGTAGATATAATAGTTTTCCTTATCATCCTGCACGAGCCATCCCTCTTTCTGAAATTTGTGGAAGTTTTCCACTGCCTTGTCGTAAACTTTGGGATCGTGCTCATCAGTGCCGGGCTCGAAATCGATTTCGGGCTTGATGATGTGGTACAGGCTCTTGGGATTTCCTTCGGCTTCCTGACGTGCTTCCTCTGAGTTGAGTACGTCATACGGACGGGAGGCCACTTCCTCCACCATTGCCTTCGGAGGGCGTACGCCCTTGAAAGGTTTTACTTTTGCCATGGTTGATTCAAATTTAAGATTATTGTTGTTTTAGGTTATTGTTGCGATTGACGATTGGTGTCGGCTTCCGATGCCGACGCCATTCGCGGCTTCTTTCCCGGTGCCGCATCAGCCTCTCTGCAGGCAGAGCAAAGCCCGTAGACCGTGGTGGAAAAATAAGATGGCGTGAACCCTCCCAAATCCACCTGATTGAGCATCCTGAGCGTAGCTGCATCTGTCTCGGCGGCTATCTCCGAAATGTTTCCGCAGCGGGAGCATACAAGATGGCAATGGTTTCGCCGCGCCACTTCGTAGCCTGCCCTGCGCGAAGAGAGAAGGTGACGCCGGATCACACCGCACTCGCATAGCAATGTCAATGTGGAATATATCGTGGTCCGGCTTACGTGGTAACCCTCTGTCTCCAAAGATGCGTGAAGCTCATCACCGCTGAAATGGCCCGGCGTGGCAAGCGCCTTGTCAAGTATGGCATAGCGCTCGGGAGTCTTGCGCAGACCCCTTGTCTCCAGATGATGAGTAAACCGACTTTTGGCTACTTCGGCTTCCCCGGACGATATTTCAATACATTCCATATCCGACACTCTATTCCTGACGCACCGCTTCCTCTCCCTCAATCGGATATAAATGAAGAAAGCGGCTCCGGAGTAATTTTATGCAAAATTAACCCCGAAGCCGCAATAATCCAAATTTTATTCAATCAATTTTTTCAGCGCGCGGCTTTGACCCTAATGTTATAAAATTTATAAGATAGGGTCGCGACGAGCGGATCACACTTCCGGCTCATCCGGCTCTTCCACAAAATCTTCTTTACCTACACCGCATATCGGGCATACCCAATCCGAGGGCAGATCTTCAAAAGCTGTGCCGGGAGCTATACCTCCGTCCGGATCCCCTTTTTCGGGATCATATATCCAATCGCATACTTCACAACGATACTTTTTCATAATCTTGATTTTTTGAATGGTGATTAATTTTGTTATAATAATTCTACTTTTTCTAACAGTTGTAGGACCCTTTTTGTTGGTCAACTCACGGGATTTTATTAAATTTGCATTTCTAAGCAGTTGATCATTTTGATTTTGATTATATAATTTTTTGATTTTAAACTTTCTTTCGGCTTCTTTTTTTGCCAATTTCTATCTTTCCCTCAGTCGCTTAGTGCGCTAAGTTCCTTCGTAAAAAATAGAAATTGTCTAAAAAAATAAAATCCAAATAAAGATTAAATTAAAATGAACAGCTACTTAGAGTCCATCTCATTAAGGTAAAATTACAATGACAGAAGTTAAAGAAGATGCCATCATCAATGAAAACGGACTGAATTTCATTGAACAAGAGATAAAAGAAGACCTTGCCGCCGGCAAAAACGGTGGAAGACTCAACACTCGATTCCCTCCGGAACCCAATGGATACCTCCACATCGGCCATGCCAAAGCATTTATCATGGACTTCGGTGCAGCCGAAAAATTCGGGGGCACATGCAACCTCCGCTTCGACGACACTAATCCTCAAAAGGAAGACACCGAATACGTAGAGGCCATCAAACGCGACATCCACTGGCTCGGATACGACTGGGAGGACCGTCTGTACTACGCAAGCGATTACTTCCCCCAGCTTTTTGATCTGGCAATTCGCCTTATCAAGGAAGGCAAAGCTTATGTAGACGAACAGACAAGCGAACAGATCGCCGCCCAGAAGGGCACTCCCACCCAGCCGGGTACGGAAAGCCCTTACAGAAACCGCCCCATAGAAGAAAATCTCGACCTCTTCCAGAGAATGAATGCCGGAGAATTCGAAGAGGGGAGTATGGTGCTTCGTGCCAAAATCGATATGGCCAACTCCAATATGCACTTCCGCGACCCGATCATGTACCGAATCATTAAAACTCCCCACTGGCGCACCGGCACCAAATGGAAAGTTTATCCCATGTATGATTTCGCCCACGGTCAAAGCGACTACTTCGAAGGCGTGACCCACTCAATCTGCACTCTCGAATTCGTGCCCCACCGCCCACTCTACGAATACTTCGTCAACGAACTTGCCGACGAATCCTACTGCCCCCGACAGATAGAGTTCAACCGCCTGAACCTTACATATACCGTGATGAGCAAACGCAAACTGCTTCAACTCGTAAAAGAAGGTCTCGTATCCGGTTGGGACGATCCCCGAATGCCCACACTCTGCGGACTCCGCCGCCGAGGCTATACCCCTCAGTCAATCAAAGCTTTCGTGAATAAAATCGGATATACGCGCTACGAAGCGCTCAACCATATCGAACTCCTCGAACACTCCGTTCGCGAAGATCTCAACAAAACAGCCACACGTGTGTCCGCAGTGGTCAACCCGGTGAAGCTCATTCTTACAAACTACCCCGGAGAGCAGACAGAGTTCATGGAAATGGACAACAATCCCGAAAATACCGCCGAAGGCAAACACAAAATGCCTTTCGGCAGAGAACTCTGGATCGAACGTGAAGACTTCATGGAAAATCCTCCAAAAAAATTCTTCCGTATGACCCCCGGCAAGGAAGTCAGACTCAAAGGCGCATATATCGTGAAATGTACCGGTTGCAAGAAAGACGATCAAGGTAACATCACCGAAATTTACGCTGAATATGATCCCTTGACCCGCAGTGGACTGCCCGGTGCCGACCGTAAAGTTAAAGGCACACTCCACTGGGTATCGGCAAAATCCGCCGTCAACGCCGAAGTACGCGACTATGACCGACTCTTCGCCGTGGAAAATCCCTCTGCAGCCGAAGGCGACTTCCGCGACCTCCTCAATCCCGAATCTCTCAAAGTGATCGAAAACGTTAAAATTGAACCCTGGCTCGCTGAAAACGCCAAAAGCGGAGACCATTTCCAATTCCAACGCCTCGGTTACTACACCGTAGATCCGGACTCCGCCCCCGGGAAACTTGTATTCAACAAAACCATCGGCCTGCGCGACACCTTCGCCAAGGAAATGAAAAAAAACTAATACGTCAAGACCCGATTCAAAATCAAAGCCCGCAAGACAAATTGATTTTGAATCGGGCCCCGTATGGTTGCGGCAGGGGAGGTAACTCTTGCAAGCCTATTAATTGCCATAGCAGAATTGTTGCCTGCAGATGGTAACTACTCAGCTATCGCCTGAGCAGTTACTGCAGACGATTAAAAGGTTAAAATTTGTTAAATATTGAGATAAAAGATTGTCTACTGAATTATATTATATACTTTTGTAAGAACATAGAGGAAAAGTCAGAAATGATTTAAACCCACATACACAAGGGGCTGACTGGCTTTGACAGCGTGTAGAAGCGATAAGCAAGCATGCAGAGTTTTGGTGTTCAAACTCTTTAATAACAAGAGCACCGACCTATAATTGGCGAAAATAACAATTACGCTCTCGCTGCGTGAACCGAATAGAGTAAGTTCCCTTAATTTGCCTCCAAAGGATGAGGCAAACGAGACATCACCCCATTGCCCCGTTCCGAGACGTTTGGATAAGGTGGTGCTGACAAATTCGGAAATAAGAGAGGTTTCGCTCCGCAATCTCTCCGAAATTTAGGAGCTAAGGATAAAGTTGGCTGTCGTGATCCTGCTTTATCTCGAAAACCAATTCACAGACTAAGCATGTAGAAAACTTGTTGATTCCGCGTTTGGACGAGGGTTCAATCCCCTCCAGCTCCACTTGAGGGTTCGGAAAACGCCGGACGTTTCCAAGACCCGGACAGACAAAACCGCAGACTATCAATTAGTTCTGCGGTTTTTTTCGTGTCTTTTCCCATCGACTCAGGACTGATGCCGGACAGAAAAAAGACCGTCACGGACGCTCTTTCGTTACCAACTCGTTACACAAATTTTTGAAAAACAAAAAATGTAACGATTTGTAACGAATAGGTTCTTAAAAATCTTGGTTACAAATAGTTGCAAACGGATAACTCAGACAAAACAAGCCAAAAATCGGTCAAAATCGGACTTCTGAATCATCGCGTCTAATACCGATTTTTCTAAGATTTCAGTTACTGTTTATCCAGTTTCGAGTGCCTCTATACCATCCCTCCCTTCGTTCCTTTGGTTACTGATTTTCGGTATGTCCGACGATTGTCCGACGATTGCCGAAATCAGTCTAAGCAAACAAAATGTTAAATCCGTTATCATAGCAAACGCCTGTCAAACAGCGTGGCGTGATAACACTAAATCCAAAGGAAAGATGAAAAAGAACACATTCAAAGTTCTATTCTATCTTCGCGGAAACCACGTCAACAAGGATGGCACATCAGCTATAATGATGCGTATTACCGTGGATGGTGAAATGGAACAACTAAACACCAAGCTCACAATTGACCCTAAATTGTGGGATGCAAAAACCGGGAGAGGCACAGGTCGCTCAGGAAAAATCCAAGAGTTGAACAACCGACTCAACGACATTCAAGTGATCTTGAAGGACCACTATTATGACATCCAGCGTCGTCATGGTTATGTGACCGCCGAACAGGTAAGGAATGCCTATATGGGTATAACCCAACGTGAGGAATCTCTTCTCAAACTCTATGAACAGCATCTGGAGGACACCAAGAAACTCGTTGGTCTCAGCAAGGCAGACCCCACATATAAGAAATACGAAAGGATGTATCGTCGCGTTGTGGAGTTCATGAAGAAGAAGTATAACATCACTGACATTCCTCTCCGTGAGATCAAGCTTAGCTTCATAACAGACTTGGAGTTCTTCCTTCGCACAGAGTATAAATACTCGCAGAACACCACCTACAAGTGTATGAAGTTCTTCAAGCAGGTGACAAACAAGGCTATCAGAGCCGGTCTGATAACAGTTGACCCATTCAACGGCTACAAAATCAGCTGCGAAAGAGTAGATAGAGGCTATCTTACCGAAGATGAGTTGGCCGCTATGATGAAGAAACAGTTCGGTTCCAAACGGTTGGAACAGGTACGCGACATCTTTGTATTCGCCTGCTTCACAGGCCTTGCCTATATCGACCTTGTCAATCTCCGTGTTGACAATATCCAAAAGATGTTCGACGGTAGGCTCTGGATTGTCACCCATCGTCAGAAAACCAACACAAAGGTGACTGTGCCACTTCTCGCTCCGGCTCTGAAGATACTGGAGAAATACAACGGCCAGTACACCGACGGCAAGCTCCTTCCGATAATCACCAACCAGAAGCTAAACTGCTATCTGAAGGAGATTGCGGAGCTGTGCGAGATAAAGAAGAATCTGACATTCCACCTCGCCCGCCACACCTTCGCGACCACCATGACACTCGGCAAGGGTGTACCCATTGAGTCAGTCTCAAAAATGTTGGGTCACACCAATATCCAGACCACCCAAATCTATGCAAGAATCACCAATGAGAAAATCAGCAAGGACATGGATTATCTGTCCCAGCACCTCGGCGCACTTGATCTCTGAATGACATCGTAGTTACGTAAGCACTATCCCAGCGGAGTGCCGGCTGAATGTCATCAGTCGGCACTCCGTGTCTTTATATGGATGTTAAGAATCATTTAGAATCAGCCGGTTTTAGTTAAGATTTTCTTAAAATTGGTATGGTACTATGGTACGTACCACGGTCAGTCTCATACCATTGGAGAAATCTAGATGTACCTTAGCGGTCGGAAACATAAAAAACCACAAATCCAAAAAGAATATGGAAACAAACGAAAGACTTGAATCTCTTCAGTCGCAGGTTGACACCATGCAGGGGGACATATCCCAGATCCTTGCTTTCGTGAAAACCGAGTCGGCAAAGAAGAAAAAGGAGGTGAAGATTCCACAGCCTCCTCCTCCGAGAATAAAAGTGACGAAGGACGAAGCAGCGAGAATATTGCTCATATCTCCCCGTCAGGTTCAGAGAGTACGGAATAAGTACAAACTGAAATGGACAATGATAGGAAGAGACTCCTACTATTATCTTGACACCCTTGTTGAGGCAATCAAACTTTTTGAGCTCCCATGGGACCCGGCAGAGTTTGAAAGATGCAAAAAACGAATCACCAAAATTCCTGAACTATGAGCAGCCAAGACACTTTTACCAAACTCGTGATGGCAAAGATTGACTCTCTCTTTAACGAGCTACGCAATGAGATGAACGCCAACAACAAGAAGCTTATAGAGGCTTTGGTGCTTCAGGGCATTCTCGATATGGAGGAAGAAATGTGGACTATTGAAGAGACTGCCAAGAAATTCAAAGTCTCTCGAAGCACAATAAAACGCCTGATAAAGGACGGTATTCTTCCTGCTTCCAAGACCGGCGGGTCAAAACAAAGTCCTGTAAGGATTCGCCCGGCTGACGCTCGTCAGGCAATTGCCGATTACAAGTACAAAAATATCTAATTCACACCACCATTATAATTAACGCGTCGGCAACGGCGCAAGTTACAAACCACAAAATCCACTTTT
>JAMPGE010000060.1 GCA_023664085.1 Muribaculum sp.
TCCGAAATCTTACCAAATCTTAACGACAAAATAAGTTTAGACAACTTCAATGTATTTTTTAATCGTCATTTATCTTTGAGTTGAGCAACGTAGCGAAGATATTCGTCGAGATCGCGGATATAGTCTTCCTCTTCGTAATGGTGTGAGCATAGCGCCAGACATACGGTGCCGGTGGTGAAGTTGTGCATCGAGTCCCACACTCCCGGCGGAATAAGTACACCTTTGTTGGCGCGGTTGAGTGTCACTACAATCTCGTCGGTGCCGTCGGTGAGATGCAGGTCAAACGAACCCGATACGGCTATGAGCACCGTGGAGTTTTCGCGGTGGGCGTGGCCGCCGCGTGTCTCTCCGCCGGGCACGTCGTAGATGTAGAATACCCGGCGAATGGCAAACGGCACGTGGCAACCCTCTTCAATGAAGGAGAGGTTGCCCCGTGGATCGCATACTTTTGAGAACTCGAAGATTCTTACTTTATCGAGCGGACTCATTTACTTTTTGTCTTTCTGCTTTTCGAGTTGGCGTTCAAGTGCCTCAAGGCTTAGGTCCACTGCCTCTTCAAACGTGTCGGCTGTCTTGGATGCATACAGGTCGGGGGAGTTGGGTACACAGATCTGGATACCGGCCTCCTTGTTCATGGCCGTCTCCGGCTTGATCAGACGCAGGTTTACCTCTACGGTGGTGATGGAATCGAATCGACGTACGAGACGATCTACTTTTTTACCAACGAAGCCTTCAAGCTTGTCGGACATTTCGAAATGGATGGCTTTGATCTGAAGTTCCATAATTCACTTGTTTTGGATATGTTATATACATTGACCCACTATGGAGAGGAAAGACGCGGTGTGGAAGGACGCCTTCGTGGAGCCACTTTTTACAAAGATAAACAATTTTTTTGTAAAAAAGGGTCAAAGTGTATTATTTTTTTGTGGAACGAGGGTGGGCCGCGCTATACGCACGCCGCATCTCGGCTACACTGACGTGTGTGTAGATTTGCGTTGCAGTCAGCGATGCGTGCCCAAGAAAGTCTTTTACGTCGTTAATGTCTGCGCCGGCATCGAGCATGGACGTGGCGAACGTGTGGCGAAGTGTGTGAGGACTCTTTCTTCCGGCTGTGGTGGCGGCCAGTTCTTTCTTTACTATGTTGTAAAGGGCCGATTCCGACAGTCGGCCCCGCCCCGTGGTGAGTAGGGGTGCGGGTATCTTGTCCGCGGGCCATTTTTCGTCGCGCAGACGTTGCCATTCCGCTATTCTCGTTATCAGAGGGCCCGGCAACGGAAGGATGCGTTGCTTGTTGCGTTTGCCTCTCACTTTGATCTCGGCTCTGTCGAAGTCGATGTCTTCGTCGTTCAGACCGAGCAACTCGCTGCGTCGCATCCCTGTGGCGTAGAGGAGTTCGATGATGAGTTTGTTGCGAAAGTGTTTGGTCGCTTCCAGAGTGCTGGCTTCGTTTTTTGCTGTTTCCTTTATGCAGCAGTTAGTGTCCGTGATTTCCGGTTCTTGACTGTCCGTCTCGCTCAGAAGTGTTTCCATTTCTTCGGTGCGGATCAGGTTGGGCAGTCGGGAAGGCAGTTTGACGGCGGGCAAACGTCTGGCGGGATTGTCCGATACTTTCCCGGATCGTAGCTGGAATTCATAGAATGCCCTTATTGACTGCAGCTTGCGTCGTATTGATGCGGGTGCTTCCTTTGCACGGCTCAGATGGGCTATCCAGCTCCTGATTTCGGTAGATGTCTGCATGAGCATAATGTCCGATTCCGGATCAATCCCTTTGAAAAGGGCAAATCCTCTGAAGTCGGATATATAGGCTCTCACCGTGTGGGGAGATCTGCGGAGTTCAAACCGGAGATAATTTTCAAATTCTTCCAACGGATTCATGGCAAACTGTCAGAATTGTAGCGACTATTAGTATTGAAATGACTGTCAGAGCAGTCAGAGCAGTCAGAGCAGTCAGAGATGTCAGAACTGTCAGAACTGTCAGAACTGTCAGAGCAGTCAGAACTGTCAGAGCAGTCAGAACTGTCAGAGCAGTCAGAACTGTCAGAACTGTCAGAGCAGTCAGAACTGTCAGAGCTGTCAGAGCAGTCAGAACTGTCAGAGCAGTCAGAGCAGTCAGAGCAGTCAGAGCAGTCAGAGCAGTCAGAGCAGTCAGAACTGTCAGAGCAGTCAGAATTGTCAGAGCAGTCAGAGCAGTCAGAACTGTCAGAATTGTCAGAGCAGTCAGAACTGTCAGAAATGTCAGAGCAGTCAGAATAGTCAAAACAGTCAGAAAAGTATGTAACTGTCAGAAATTTAGACAACTGCTCGTAGGTATGCTTCTTTTATGAATCGTTCGGACACAACAAATCAGTGTGGCTACACAAAGGTGCGCCACACTGACCGTTTTTTATCTTGCCAGTGTAGGATGGCTGGAGCTGTTTACTGCTCTGCCTGACGAAGCTGCTGAACGTAGATGGCCTTCACCATCTTCTTGCGGTTGGTGACGGAGGGCTTTTCGAAAGCCTGACGTGCACGAAGCTGCTTGATTACGCCGGTTCTTTCAAATTTACGTTTGAATTTCTTCAGAGCTTTTTCGATGTTCTCGCCATCTTTAACTTGTACAATAATCATTTTCTTGGTTTTGCTTTTTTATAGGTTGGTTTTATTTTCTTTCTTTTGTCGCTCCGTTTCTTTTCTCCTTCCTTTTTGCAGAATGGAGTCGGCAGGGAGCGCAATGCGGGTGCAAAATTAATTAAACTTTATTTGTCAACAAAATATAATTGCTTTTTTTTGCAATTTTTATTGCTTTTGCCCCCGCTCGGATGAGTTCGTTGCGCTCATTCCTATTTTCATGTTAATGGCACAGACAAGGGATGCCTGTGCCATACAATGAAGATATATAGGAATTTATTCTGCCTGCTCTGCCTCTTGATCGTACCATTTGGAGTACATCAGATAGTTTTTGGCTATCTTTACGTTCATTTCTTTGGCTTTCTCCGGTTCCACCATCTTTACGAATTTGGCCGGACATCCGGCCCACATTTCGTGGGCTCCGATTTTTGTGCGGCTGAGCACTACAGATCCGGCGGCTACCAGTGCGCCTTCGCCTACCTCTGCGTCATCCATCACGATGGATCCCATGCCGATGAGGGCATAATCGCGTATCTTGGCACCGTGGATCACCACGTTGTGGCCGATTGATACATCGTTGCCGATTTCTATGGTGGATTTCTGATACAGAGTGTGGAGTACGCTGCCGTCCTGAATGTTGACTCTGTCGCCGATGCGGATGGAGTTGACGTCGCCGCGGAGCACTGTGCTGTACCACACGGAGCAATCATCGCCCATCACCACGTCGCCTACCACCACTGCGTTGTCGGCAAGAAAGCATCCTTTGCCTATTATGGGATCAAAGCCCCTTACGCTTCTTATTATTGCCATATTATAATATAAGGTGTATTTTCGGTTATTTTATTTCTCGTGTCTTCTCTGCCAGCCATGTTGCTTCCTCAGCTGTGAGCAGCGGGGTGAGACGTTCGCGTACCTTCTTGTGATATGCGTTGATCCAGGCTATTTCATCTTCGGTCATGATCTCTGTCTGAAGCAGACGAAGGTCGAAGGGGAATAGGGTCATTTCCTCAAATTCGTAGAAGTCACCGAATTCCGTTGTCTTCCATTGCTTGGTCACGATGAGGTTTTCACAACGTATGCCGTAGCGTCCTTCAAGGTAAAGTCCGGGCTCGTTGGAGGTGATCATTCCCGGTTCGAGGGTGGCCGGATTTTCGTTCAGACGAATGTTTTGTGGTCCTTCGTGGCAATTGATGAAGAATCCTACGCCGTGGCCCGTGCCGTGATAATAGGCTTTGCCTTCGTTGTAGAGATACTGACGGGCGAGGAAGTCAATTTGCGAACCGCGGGTGCCCTTGGGGAATTTGGCACGCGAAATCGCTATGTGGCCTTTCATCACCAGTGTGAAGTCATGACGCTGCTCTTCGCTGGGTGTGCCCAAGGCTACTGTACGGGTGATGTCGGTGGTGCCGTAGATGTATTGGCCGCCGGAGTCCACAAGCAGGAGCCCGTCGCCTTCCACAGCCACATCTGTCTCTTCCGTAGCCTCATAGTGCACGATTGCTCCGTGGGCATTCCATCCGAGGATGGGTGCAAAGCTTTCGTCAACGCATGCTTTGTCTGCCAGACGGAGCGCACGCAGGCGTTTGCCGAGTTCCACTTCTGTCAGCTTTCCTTCGGGATATTCCTTTTCCACCATCATGAAGAAGCGCGTGAGGGCCACGCCGTCTTTCTCCATGGCTATGGCAAGGTTGCGGAGCATTGTGTCGTTTTTCACACTCTTGAGACGTGCCACGCCGGCACCACCGAATACCGGTGTGCACGCAATGTGGTCGTAGAGTCCGCGGCTGGTCTTGTCCGGATCAATAAGCAGGCGTGTTTCCTTGGGAAGTTTCGAGACGAAGTCGAGCACGGATTCGTAGGGGAGCACTTCGATATGATATTTCTTCAGATGCGCTTCCACTTCGGGTGTGAGTTTCTCCGGATCTACAAAAAGTACTCTTCTGTTGTCGTCGAGATAAAGATAACTTACAAATATCGGGGAGAAGGCGATGTCGTTGGCGGTGCGAAGATTGGTGGCCCAGGCTATGTCGTCGAGGGCGGAGAGCATGATGGCATTGGCAAGTTCGGCCTTTACTTCTGTCATGATTCTTGACGTCTTGGAGTCCACAGTCTCTCCCACTATCTCTTCGTCGTGGATAAACAGTTTGTTTTTAGGACGCTCCGGACGGTCTGGATAGATGAAGTCAAACTGGGGGAAGTCTGTGTTGAGTTTCACCCCGTTATCGTTGAGTTCCTGCTCCAGACGTTGGGCCAATGAGATGGAGAATGTCATACCGTCGATTCCCACCGTCTGTCCGGCCTGCGTGTGCTCCACGAGCCAGTCCACGAGGTCTACGGCCTCGGGACCGTCTTCCTTCATCATTTTGAAACCGGTGCCTTTGAGCTGGGCCTCGGCCTGAATGAAGTATCTGGAGTCGGTCCAGCACAGTGCTTCGTCCTGAAGCACTACGGCGGTGCCGTTTGTGCCGTTGCCTGATTCAAAGCCTGTGAGCCATTCGCGGCCTCGCCAGTGGCGGGGAGGAAGTTCGCTCTGATGAGGGTCGGTGCCGGTGATTACGCACGCATCGATGTTGTGTTCTTTCATGGCCTGGCGCAGACGCTCCAGGTATTCAAGGTTTTTCTTTGCCATATGTTTGTCTGTTGTTTGTTTGCAATGATAGGCTGCCTTTGCCGGAAGGCTTCTCTATGCCGTAAAATTATAAAGAATATTTATATTATACAAGTGTACGGTTCAAGTGCAATGTTAAGATTAATCTCATAGAATTTAGAATTGCCGGAGCTCGCCTCTCAGAGGTGATGGTTATGGTTAACACCGGATTTCGGTCTGGGGTGCAACCTGATAAACAGATCTTAGTCTCGAAGAGGCGATGTCGTGAGAACTCTTATTTTAGTGACATTAAAACTAACTCATACTTCCACTATCAGCTTAATTAGGGTTTACTGAAAAATTAAACGATGCTCCGATGGGTTTCAACCCA
>JAMPGE010000061.1 GCA_023664085.1 Muribaculum sp.
GCCCAAATATTCAATTCTCAGAGCATCTGTAAGGGGTAGTTCTGCAACACCCTCATCGGCAAGATAAGTAAAATGAGCCTCGAAGAGGCGATGTCGTGAGAACTCTTATTTTAGTGACATTACATTTAACTGTAACCTTTATTTCTTTGCACTGTTAGTTCATGAAAAAAGAGGAGGGATCAAAGAGCAGATGTTTAGAGCCCGGATGGCTTCTCGCATTAAAAACGGAGAATAACGATTCTATGGATTTTACCATGAACTTCAAACTTGATTTGAGATTGCCGGGCGTACGGGCCGGCGTAGTGGAGGATTTTGCACTGATGCCCCATGCCGTGCGCCCGGTGCAGACTCATAGCTGCAATGTGGCCATCATCCCGAAATCCGGAAATATGCCTTCTCTAAATGACTCCGATGCTATCATTTGTCTGCAGCCTCTCACCACTATTGGAGTGCGCACGGCAGACTGCGTTCCGATAGTTATCTACGCACCGGATTTACGGGCCGTGGCTGCCGTACACGCCGGCTGGAGAGGCTCCCTGGGGGGGATCGTTGACAATGTGATGTCTCACCTTTGCAGGATGGGGGCCGATCCGGCTTCCCTCCGAGCCGCCTTCGGACCTTCAATTTGCGGCAATTGCTACGAAATCAGTCCGGAGCTTGCGGATGATTTCATCAAGTCCGGATTCGGCAACTGCTTTGCGGCCCACAGGCATCTCGATCTCGAGGCTGTGAATTGCGTGCGGCTTATGCGCGCGGGCGTTCTGTCCGAAAATATCGTAAGAAACACTGTATGCACTTTCCAGGTTCCCTCTCTCCCCAGCTGGCGAAGATCCCCTACCGACCAACGGCTCCTTACCTGGATAAGCCTTACCGATTCCGCTGATTGAACTTATCATCTCGTCTGCACGTTATTAATCATGAATTTGTAACTTTAAAAACGAGATGACCATGATAGATATTTCCATCTGGGGCGACTTCGCTTGCCCGTTTTGCTATATGGAGGAGACCCGATTGAGGCTGGTGATGTCCGGACTCGGTCTTACCGATAATGACGTGCGCCTGCATTTTCATGCCTATGAACTTGATCCGGACGCTCCAAAAGTGCCCGCGCAGACAATGCAGCAGCATTTTGAATCCGCCCACCACATGACCCCTCAAGAGGCCCTTGCCGACATGCAACACATCTGCAGGCTTGCCTCACACGTTGGCCTGAACTATAATCTCACCGACACCAAGGTCTGCTCCACCTTTGACGCTCACCGCCTTATGAAATACTGCGAGGCCCACAGCGACTACCCTACCACTCTTCGGCTCAACTTCGAACTGTTTAAGACCAACTTCATCGACAATCTTCCCCTTGCCGATCACGATGTATTGCTCAAGGTAGCTCAAACGGTTGGCCTGGATAAAAACGGAGTGTCAGCCTTGCTGGAGGGCACTGACTATACCTCTCAAGTGCGCGAAGATGAAAAGGCGGCCGACGGTTTTGATCTGGAATATATTCCCTACATGGTATTTCCCGACGGAAAGGTCCTTCAAGGCGTGATCAGCAACGGAGCCTTCAAAAATGCCCTCAGTCCAAAATAATCCCCGCGATCCACGGATCTCAATCCTCCATATACTCCACCACCTTATCAATCTGCTCCGCGAAGCTTTCTCCGAATTTTTTGTTGAAGAAGGCGCTCCCTATCGTGAAGCCCCACGGACGAGTCCGCTTCACCTCTTCCAGCCGCCGATAGGAATCGATGCTCCCGGCAATACACACGTTGCCTTCGCAGCCCGACACCAATGCCCGGTTAAGCTGAAAGGGGTCGCCGGTGTAGCGATACCCGAGTATGTCGATGCCATCTGCCCCGGCAGCGAGCACTTCCCCTGCTCTTTTCACGATTCCTTCCACCTCTCCTCTCAGCACCGACGGTCTTCCCTCGATGTCTCCTACAAAGGGCATATACTTGATGTTGTGAGCTTTGCACAGAGCAGCTATGGAAGAAAAAAACATTGTGCCCATCAATATATCCACTCCGCATTCCACTGCGACCCGCGCTCCCTTCAGGCCTGATGCTTCATCGTAGCATACCACCTCCAGAAGTGTGGTTTTCCCACATTCTTTCATGCGGCTATAGAGGGCTTTCATCCGATCCAAGGGCAGCGGACATTCTTTCATACCCCAGTAGGCGGCTTTGCTGTCCTTACATTCTTCAAAAATCTCTTCGGCATTATCCACCGTGAAATCATTATACGTAAGCATCACCACCAGACGGGGTGCCCGGGACGTATTCTCCTTATTATCAACTATCATGGTATCAGATCTGTTCGTATTGACGTCCGTAGACCGTCAATTGACACTGCAAAATTACAAACTTGTTCGCATCATTCAAAATCGTCCGGATTAGGCATTTTTAAAATTTTTGTTACTTTTGTGGTTTAAACATAGAATTTAGAGCCCATTTCATCTCAAAAATAAATGTCAATTTTTAAAGATAAAACTCTTCTTATCACCGGGGGCACCGGTTCGTTCGGCAACGCCGTGCTCCGAAGATTTCTCAACACCGATATCCGCGAAATCAGAATCTTCAGCCGCGATGAAAAGAAGCAGGACGATATGCGCCACGAATATCAGGTGAAATATCCCGATGTGGCCCACAAAATAAAGTTCTATATAGGAGATGTCCGTTCTCCGGAATCATGCAGAGAGGTTATGCCCGGAGTAGACTATATTTTTCATGCCGCCGCCCTCAAGCAGGTGCCATCCTGCGAATTCTTCCCTATGGAGGCCGTTCGTACCAACGTGATCGGCACTGACAATATTCTCACGGCCGCCATCAGCGCAGGCGTGAAATCCGTGATATGCCTATCCACCGATAAAGCCGCCTATCCCATCAACGCAATGGGAATCACCAAAGCTATCGAGGAAAAGGTGGCCGTGGCCAAAAGCCGCAATTCCGGAAGCACCAAGATTTGCTGCACCCGCTACGGCAACGTGATGTGCTCGCGCGGTTCAGTTATCCCCCTCTGGATCGATCAGATTCGCGGTGGCAATCCCGTCACCGTCACCGAACCGACCATGACCCGATTCATCATGAGCCTTGACGAAGCCGTAGATCTCGTGGTCTTTGCCTTCGAACATGGCCGGAACGGCGATATTCTCGTACAAAAGGCCCCCGCCTGCACTATCCGCACCCAGGCCGAGGCTGTCTGCGAACTTTTCGGCGGCAAAAAAGAAGACATCAAAGTTATCGGTATCCGCCACGGCGAGAAAATGTATGAGACTCTGCTCACCAACGAAGAATGTGCCAAGGCCGAAGATCTCGGCGATTTCTATCGCGTACCTGCCGATAACCGGGGGTTGAACTACGATAAATTCTTCAAAGACGGCGATGAAACCCGCAATGTGCTCACAGAGTTCAACTCCAACAATACCCGTCAACTTAACGTTGAGGAGACCAAGGCAAAAATCGCCTCTCTCGAATATATCAAAAATGAACTTAGCGGCGAAGCCAACTTCGTACAATAATGAAAGTTTTAGTTACAGGTGCAAAGGGTTTTGTCGGCAAGAATCTGTGCTCTCAACTCAATGCAATAAAAGACGGCAAGGACCGCCGTTTCCCCGACCTCGTGATTGACGAGGTCCTGGAATATGACATCGACTCCACGCCGGAGCAGCTTGACGAGTATTGCGCCAAGGCCGACTTTGTGTTCAACCTTGCAGGTGTCAACCGTCCTACCGACCCGGAGGATTTCAAAAGAGGAAACTTCGGCTTTGCCTCCACGCTTCTCGACACTCTCAAGAAGCACGGCAACCGCTGCCCGGTGATGCTCAGCAGTTCCATTCAGGCAACGCTCATCGGTCGCTATGCCGGTCATCCCTACGGCGAGAGCAAGAAGGCCGGAGAAGAACTCTTCTTCGACTACGCCAAGGAGACCGGAGCCAAGGTGTTGGTTTATCGTTTCCCCAATCTCTTCGGCAAATGGTGCCGTCCCAACTACAATTCTGCCGTCGCAACGTTCTGCAACAACATTGCCAACGACCTACCCATTCAAGTCAACGACCCATCGGTAGAACTCGAACTGCTCTACATTGATGATCTCGTTGACGAAATGCTTGCCGCTCTCCAAGGTAAGGAGTATCACTGTACTTACGATGGCATAACTCCCCTCCCTTGTGGGGAGGGTCAGGGTGGGGCTTATTGCTATGTCCCTCACACCCACAAGGCCACCCTCCGTCAAATTGTTGATTTGCTAAATCAATTTAAGGAACAGCCCAAGACACTCGTCATCCCTGAAATTCCCGAGGGTTCACTTGCCAAGGCACTTTACTCGACCTATCTGAGTTATCTGCCCAAAGAGAAAGTCTCATTCCCATTGAAAATGAACGTTGACCCGCGAGGCTCGTTCACGGAATTGGTAAAAAGCGCGAATGTCGGTCAAGTAAGCATAAATATTTCCAAACCCGGGATAACCAAAGGCGAGCACTGGCACAACACCAAGTGGGAACAATTTATTGTGGTTAAAGGACATGGCTTAATTCTACAGAGAAGCCTCTCCCCTGCCCTCCCCACAAGGGAGGGAGTGCTTCCACGGCAGGCAAATCCAATCAATTATGAGCTTCTGAAAGAAAATGCAGCGGGAAATAGGAAGAATCCTACTGATGCAGAAGCATTAATGTGGAATCTCCTGAGGAATAAGGGTATTGAGTCCAAATTCAGAAGGCAACACATCATAGGTGATTATATTGTAGATTTTGTATGCCTCGAAAAAGGGCTGGTCATTGAAATCGATGGCGGCTATCACAATTATCCCGAACAACGGGAATATGATAATGAGCGCACCAAATGGCTTATCCAGAACAATTACAGTGTAATTCGTTTCACTAATGATGAAGTCCTTTTTGATACAGACAACGTAATAGGCATACTGAAGAACTCACTATCATATCTCCCCCTTGTGGGGGGAATAAGGGGGGCTTTTGTATCCGGTTCCTATATCGAAGCCGTTCACATGCTTCCCGGCTATACCCACAACATTATCAACCTGTCGGACACCGATGACCTCGTGACGGTGATGTATTGCAACGAGTGCTTCGACCCCAACCACCCCGACACATTCTTTGAAAAAGTAGCCCCCCTTAATCCCCCCACAAAGGGGAAATAATAGTTCAGGGCAAACATAACATTAGAAATATGGGAAACAATTTTAAAAATATAAAATGGCCATCAGAGTCTAACACTCCCCCTTGTGGGGGGAGACGGAGGGGGGCTTTACGTTTACTCATCATAGTCGGCACACGCCCTGAGATTATCCGTCTCGCTGCGGTAATCAACCGCTGCCGCGAATATTTTGACGTGATTCTCGCCCATA
>JAMPGE010000062.1 GCA_023664085.1 Muribaculum sp.
TAAAATGAGCCTCGAAGAGGCGATGTAGTGAGAACTCTTATTTTAGTGACATTACTCTAAACTCTTACCTCTTACCCCTTACCTCTAAAAGATTTTGAACGAACGTACAATTATAATCGACTCGGTTGACCCGATGACATTCTACGGGCCCAACAACACCAACATCGCATTGATCCGCAACCTCTTCCCGAAGTTGCGGCTCGCCGCTCGCGGCAACGTGATAAAAGTGATCGGCGAAGACTCCGAGACCGCTGAGTTTGAAAGAAAAATCAAGCAGATCGAGGCCCACGCCATAAAATACAACAAAATTTCCGAGGAAGACATTATCGACATCGTCAGGGGGGAGGCCCCCAAGCGTGCGGACGCCGAAGGGGTGATCATCTACGGCCAGTCCGGACGCCCCATTGCTCCCCGCAACGCCAATCAAGCCAAGATGGTGCGCAGCTTCCACGAAAACGACCTCACTTTTGCCCTCGGCCCGGCCGGCACCGGCAAAACCTACATTGCAATCGCTCTGGCCGTGGCTGCCCTTAAGGCTAAGGAATGCAAACGCATTATCCTCTCCCGACCAGCTGTGGAAGCCGGCGAAAAACTCGGCTTCCTCCCCGGAGACATGAAAGATAAAATCGACCCGTATCTCCGCCCTCTTTACGATGCCCTCGAGGATATGATCCCTCAGATAAAGCTTAAAGAGTATATGGAGAGCGATACCATTCAGATCGCTCCCCTCGCCTTCATGCGCGGACGTACTCTCAACGATGCAATCATCATTCTCGATGAAGCCCAAAACACCACCCGCCACCAGATGAAGATGTTTCTCACACGTATGGGTATCAACGCCAAAATGATCGTGACCGGCGACGCCACCCAGATCGACCTCCCGCGCTCCATCCAAAGCGGCCTGCTGCAAGCTTTGCATATCCTCAGAGGAGTAAAAGGCATCGGCATTATCGAATATCAGAAGAAAGACATTGTGCGCCATCCTCTCGTGCAGCGCATCGTTGATGCCTACGAAAAGGCTAAACCAGAATCCGACGAAGAAGTCTCATCACCTCAACTCCCCATTGAATCAAAATGAAACCTGGAGATACCGTAAGATACCTTAACGCCACCGGCGGTGGCATCATCACCCGCATCGAAGGACAGATTGCCTACGTAGAAGAAGACGGTTTTGAAAACCCTGTCCTCACAAAAGAACTCGTAGTGGTGCTTCCCGCGGGACACGCGCAGCAGGGCGCACGCCTCATGTTTGACCAGAAGGCTTACGACGCCGGCAGAAATCCCTCTTCCCAAAAGCCCGCCCCGACTGAATCCCTTTCCTCCCAGACCTCTCCCGAGCCCGATGAAAAAGTGGAGGAGACGCCCCACGGCGACAGCATGAACATTTCACTTGCCTTCGAACCCCTTAATATCAAACAATTGTCCACCACTACGTTTGCCGCCGTTCTCGTAAACGATTCAAACTACTGGCTCGACTTCACGTTCTGCTCCCGCAGCGATGAAGACCGGGGTTGGAATCTGGTGTTTCGAGGCACCGTGGCACCCAACGAACTGATCGATCTGGCCGAATATTCCCACGAGCAGCTGCCGGGACTCGAACGTGTGGCCGTACAGGCCGTGGCCTACAAAAAGGGAAAAGCTTTCGAACTGAAAGACCCCGTTGCCATATCCCGACGCCTGGACATCACCAAATTTCATAAACTCCACTGCTTTCGCCCCGGATTGTATTTCGATAACCCCGTGCTCGAGTTCCCTCTGGTCTCCGACGATAAATCCACCGCTCAGACCTCCCCTTCGCCCGATCAATTGGCCGCCCTTGAAAAAAGCCTGAAAAACACTCCCCGCAAAGACGCAAGACCCGCTGCAAAAAAGCAAGCGAAAACCTCTCCCTTCAAACTCCTCGAGCCCATAGAGATCGACCTGCACATCAACGCACTCACCGACTCCACCGCCGGAATGCAACCCGCCCACATGCTCCAGATGCAACTCGACACTGTGAAAAAGACAATGGAGGAACACCGCCGCCGTATCGGTCAGAAAATCATTTTCATCCACGGCAAAGGGGAAGGTGTGCTTCGTGATGCCGTACTCAAACTTATCCGACGCGAATATCCCAAAGCCGAACTGCAGGACGCATCTTTCCGCGAATACGGCTTCGGTGCCACTCTCGTCACAATCCATTGACCCCTCACCTCTCACCTCTTACCTCTCACCCCCCCCACCTCTCAGCCCAACCATTTACTAAATAAATTCTTATGAAAAAACTCAAACTATTCACCTTAATCACGCTTCTGCTCAGCGCTCTGCCGGGTCTGGCTCAGATCGTCACTTCCGAGCCCATGCCCCTTCAGGAAGACTCGCAGAACGTAGTGGTCTATTTCCACGCCGACCAGGGCAACAAAGCCCTCGCCGATCTTCCGCAGACCACTCCCGTCTACGCCCATACCGGCGTGCTCCTATCCACCTCCAAAAGCGATTCCGATTGGAAGTATGCTCCCACCTGGGGCAACAACGATGCAAAGTATCAGCTTCAATACGTGGAGAAAAACCTCTATAAACTCGTTATCGGCGATATCCGTACCTACTACGGCATTTCCAATCCGGCCGAGAAAATCGAAAAACTCGCTTTCGTATTCCGCAACGCCGACTGCAGCAAAGAAGCCAAAACCTCTACCAACGGCGATATTTTTCTCGACGTATCCGACGCCGGTCTGCAGGTGGCAATCACCACTAATCTCGAAGGTACGCTCATCACCCCCGAAACTGCCACAGTGCACTTCCGGATCGGCTCCACAGAGCCCGCACGCCTCTCGCTCGGCATCAACGGCGTGGAAGTGGGATATAAAGACAACACCACCCTCTATGAAATAGACTATACATTCACAGAGCGCGGATCCTACAACGTGTACGGCAACGCCAAGGTGGGCGACGAAGTCAAAAGCCAGAAACTTGAACTCTCCTACGCTCCTCTGAGTCAGCCCCAGGCTTTTCCCGGCGGCACTCCCAAAATGGGCACAACACGCAACGCCGACGGCACCGTCACATTCTGTCTGGCTGCCCCCGGCAAATACAGCTGCATGCTCGTCGGTTCCTGGAATGACCTCACCGTGGACGATAACCAGCTGATGCACTATACCGACATCAACGACATGCGCTATTTCTGGATCAACATCCCGGGGCTCGACACCGATAAACAGTATCTTTACTATTACCTCGTAGACGGAGCCATGCGTCTGGGCGACCCCTACGCAAAACTCGTGCTCGACCCCGCCAACGACCGCTATATCTCCTCAAGCGTCTATCCGAATCTCCCCGAATATCCCACCGACAAGGTGCGCGACGTTTATCTGGCCGTTTATCAGGAAAATATCAACGACTACGACTGGCAGGTGAAAAACTTCAAACCCGCCGCCAAGTCCGACCTGATCATCTACGAACTCCTCCTGCGCGACTTCACCGGCACCGAAGGCAAAAAACGCGGTGACGGCACCGTGCGCCAGGCAATCGATAAGATCCCTTATCTTAAATCCCTCGGCGTAAACGTGATAGAACTCCTCCCGATCAACGAATTCAACGGCAACAACTCCTGGGGCTATAACCCCAACTTCTACTTCGCTCCCGACAAAGCCTACGGCACTCCCGACGACTACAAAGAATTCATCGACCTATGTCACCAAAACGGCATGGCCGTGGTGCTCGACATGGTTTTCAACCAGAGCGACTGGCAGCATCCCTGGTACCGCATGTATCCCGTAGGTTCAAACCCCTTCTACAACGCCACCGCTCCCCACGCCTACAGCGTGCTCAACGACTGGAACCAAGGATATCCCCTTGTGCGCCAGCAATGGAAAGACGTGGTGAAATACTGGATGACAGAATATAAAGTAGACGGGTTCCGTTTCGACCTCGTAAAAGGTCTGGGCAACAACGATTCCTATCCCAACAATGGCGACAGCGGCACAAACCAGTACAATGCCTCTCGTGTGGCCAACATGCGCGAAATCCAGCTGGCTATGCTCGAAGTGAACCCCGACGCCATTTTCATCAATGAGAACCTCGCCGGAGTGCAGGAAGAAAACGAAATGGCCGCCTTCGGTCAGCAAAACTGGGCCAACCTCAACAACAGCGGATGCCAGTATGCCATGGGCATTAAATCGGGCTCCGCTCTCTCCCGTATGTATGCCCCCAACGACGGTCGTACCTGGGGTTCCACGGTTAGTTACCTCGAAAGCCACGACGAGCAGCGTCTGGCCTATAAGCAAAATGAATGGGGTGCCGACGGCGTGAAAGGAAACAGGGAAGTGTCAATGCTTCGACTCGGCAGCGCCGCCGCCCAGATGATCCTCGCCCCCGGCGCTCACATGATCTGGCAATTCTCCGAAATGGGCAACGATGAAAACACCAAAGACAACACCGGAGGAAACAATACCAGCCCGAAGAGAGTTTGCTGGGATCTTCTCAACGATCCTCTAAACCACGGTCTCTACCAGTCTTACTGCGAACTCATTCACCTGCGCCGCAGCAATCCCGACCTCTTCGCCCAGGATGCTACCTTCTCCATGCAATGCGGTGCCACCCGCTGGACCAACGGACGCACCCTCACATCCATCAAAGGAGACAAGGAACTCTACACACTGCTGAATCCCACCGTCTCCGACGTGATCACTATGAAGGTGGCATTCGCAAAGACCTCCAACGATGACTATTATATCGCATCGAAAAGCTACGGCACAGAGCCTTCATTCGACGTGGCGGCCGGCACAGTCACCATCCCCGCCAATTCCTACGTGGTCATCGCATCCAAAAACGTCAGCGAAGTGAAACAGATTGTAGATGTAGATGCCCCGCAAAGCGCGCCGGCAATCGGCGGCCGCGGTGAAATCATTGCCTACGGCAGCGAACTGGAAGTGTATACCCTCAGCGGACAACTCTTCTACAAAGGATCGGCCGAACGCATTGCCGCTCCCGCCGGTCTATATATCGTAAGAACAGGCAACCGGGCCTCCAAAGTGATGGTAAGATAACCTTACCCGTCAGCCCCATCAGGCTCATCAGCCCCATCAGGCTCATCAGCCCCATCAGGCTCATCAGCCCCATCAGGCTCATCAGCCCCATCAGGCCCATCAGCCCCATCAGCCCCATCAGGCCCGTCAGCCCCATCAGCCCCATCAGCCCCATCAGGCCCATCAGGCCCATCAGGCTCATCAGGCCCATAAGCCCCATCAGGCCCATCCGGCCCATCAGCCCCATCAGCCCCATCCGGCCCATCCGGCCCATCCGGCCCATCAGGCTCATCAGGCTCATCAGGCCCATAAGCCCCATCAGCCCCATCAGGCCCAT
>JAMPGE010000063.1 GCA_023664085.1 Muribaculum sp.
GTTAAAGGGGTAATATAATACGACTCAAATGGAACCATACAGACTCCTCGCAGAATGCCTGCTGCCAACTCATATGCTCGATTGGTTTGAGCTGAAAGATGTACGTGTGGAGGAAAGCCAATGCAAGAGAGGAGCATCGTCTGATGATGAAAGAGCTCGTCAAGAATGACGGACCATGGATTGACGACAAAGGAAATGCAATCAGACGCAATGCCAAATACTATCCCGAACGTCTTGAGAACGATGAAACAAGAGCAGAGTTGCTTGCGCGCAGCAAGGGGCTTTTGATGATGTCTCCCGACAAATGGACTGACACTCAGAGACAACGCGCAGAGATATTGTTCTGTGAGTTTCCGGATATTAAGATAGCATTCTCACTTACCCACTCTCTGAGGATGATATTCTCACAAAGATGCACAAAAGAGCAAGGGAGAGAAAGTCTGCGTTCATGGTATGAGAAAGTGAGTGAGTTTGGCAACAAAGCGTTCAATGACATTGCCGCAGCCATGTACGCCAGAGAGGACGAAATTCTCAACTACTTTATCAACCGCTCCACAAACGCATCGGCTGAATCCCTCAATGCAAAGATCAAACATTTCAGAGCCCAACTTCGTGGTATCGTTGACAAGAAATTCTTCCTCTTCAGACTAGCAAAAATCTACGCGTAATCCACACGCTTTTACGGGTGACCCCTTCCTTGCCATGCACCCCGGTTTGTCAATCGACGAAGCCCTTCACATCTTCCAAGAAGACAAGAAGAGCAAAAAGCCAAAGCACGGGCCAGAGCTAACCAACGCCCCAAATTCCGAATGCACTAAATTGAAGTTGTCTAAACTTATTTTGTAATTAAGATTTGGTAAGATTTCGGAGGGAATTTCCTTCATCGAAGAGGGAGCGATGCCTGCATCGTGACTGATGAGATGATGGAAATTCACCCGAAAGATTGCCAAAGATTAATGACAAGAAAGAATTTACTGCTGATTTTAACTTTCGTAAATAAGTTTAGACAACTTCGATATTAAGACCGGATCTAAACTTATTTACGTTGCATCCTGACATACAGCTGCCAACTGTTGAATATATTCTGAAAAACGGAATAACCGGCCATCGCCACAGATGCTATGGGATTGAGAAATGTGTTGAGCATCCAGATGCCCATGGCACTGTTTTTTTGCGCCAGAAGCTGGCCGCCTGCTATTGTGTCACCGCAATGTTTGCCGATACATTTTCCCACTGCGAACTGCATCAGGCATATTGCGGCCGAAATAGCTATGAGCCAACCAATGTCATCATGATCCTGATTCCAGCGTGCCACCACAAAGTCGGCTGTCTGCCCGATGGTGACAAACAATGCGTATGCCCAAAGATAGAACGAAAAACTTTGATGTTTGGCTATTTTAGAATTGATTTTCGGAGCAAATCCCTGCAAAAGGGCAATCACCAGACACGGCAGTGCTATCACAGAGGAAATTTTGATGAATATCAATAGAAATGAATCTACAAACGACACCGCTCCCCCACCCTCTATAACCGTTATAAATATCGGTGCCAATAAGGCTGTCAGCAGATTGCCTACTATCGTATATGTGACTGTGCGTGCTTTGTCTGCTCCAAGCATGACGGCAACCACTGTCGCTGATGAGGCTACCGGACAAAGCACACACATCATGGCTCCTTGTGCCAGAATGATATTGGATGTAAATTTCATTATTACTCCGTAGAGCAAAGCACTTACGGTTACCTGAAAAGTCGCTGTGTATAGGTCAAGTTTGCCGGGTCGCATATTGCGAAGCCTCACGCTTGAGAAGGTAAATATCAGAATTGCAAATATGACATACGGAACTGTAAAAGCAATTGCATCACAGAGTCCGCGACAAAAATATCCAGCCACAAGGGCTACGGGCAATACAAAGCTTTTGTATTTTCGCATAAGATCCGCTTCTGTCTTTTCTTTTCGAAAGCCTTTTTCACTTGTTTCCGAACTGCAAAGTTAAAAAAAAAGTTGGTGTCAAGGAAAGTATAGAACCGCTTTTATTCCGCAAGACACCGAAATTTAGCGAATTACAGCAAAAAGTGCATTTTAAATATCCGGAAGCCATAAATGGCAATAATGACATTTGAATAAATGAAGTTGTCAAAGAAAACCTGCAGATGTTATTTTCTTTGTAAATTTGCATCGAGACTACAAAGAAACTGTTAAAGCTATGGATTCCGGAGTTATTATCTATAATTACATAGACACTTTCTACAGTTGTGAAGTGTAGTTTTCGTAAAAATTTCAAATCACTTCATTACGTATGGCATGGTATCAAAGACTAACGTGGCATATTGAGCCTATAACAAGTATGGCAGACCTGCAGGAGCGGGTTGGTCTGTATGGTTTTCTCCCAATGTTTCGATGTGGTATAAAGGGATATTCCGTATATGAGGCAACTCCGCATTTCTGGACGGACAACGATGATGGCCCATGGGAATGGAAAGGTCCGGTAATAAGGGATGGAGAATGCGCCTACGGCAAATTTTTCAACCGCAAGTCCGTATGGATCAGCCGTGACTGGCTTCCGGATTTCATCAACTATCGCCGCACGAAGCATCTCGCCCCGAATGACGATGTGGCCGCCCTTGATGAGATCGTGCTTCAAACCATATCATCCGAAGGCAAGATAACATCAAAAGTCATTGCCGAATTATTGGGGCTTACAGGCAGGAGGAGGACTCGGAAAGAGGGCGACCTTGTTGACAACACTCCCGTTGGCGAGAAAGTTAATCTTGATCCGATACTGTCGCGGCTCATGATGGAGGGGAGAATCGTCATAGCCGATTTTATCTACAATATCGACAAGCGTGGAAACCGCTACGGATGGGGCATAGCCAAGTACTCCACTCCGGAGAATCTGTATGGCAATATAAAGGCGGACCGCGCGCCACAAGAAAGTTATGTGCGTATGTATGCCCATCTCAAAAAGATGGTGCCGGTGGCAACCGATGTCCAAATCAAAAAACTGTTGGGGTAAACCCGGCTCGTCTTCCCGAATAAGCCCAATGAGACGGTATCTTATTTTTGAAGCCTACAAGTCAGAAATAAGACTCTTTTGAAGGATAACCGCATTGTTATGCTCAGTGTCGTGAGAAGAATATAGAAGTGTCACTACAGGCTTGTCCTCTATAAGTTTCTTTAAAGCACTGTAAGCAGGATTTTTGAGCAGTTCCGCTTTATAACGGTTTTCAAATTCGATCCATTCCGTTGTGGGGTTTTCGTGAAACCACTGGCGTAGTTCAGTGGAGGGAGCGATCTCTTTATCCCACAGGTCGTAATGAAATGTGGCATGTGAAAGACCCCGAGGCCACAGACGGTCAATATATACCCTGAATCCATCTTCCGGCGAAGCCGGTTCGTAAGCTCTTTTGATAAATATTTGTGTTTTCATCGGCAGCATGACTATAGTTAGTATTTTTATTATAGGTAGAACAGAAAATATATGTGCTTTTTAGGGAATATAATTTTAGATTCAATTTGGCAGCTCGAAGAATGAGTAATGGGGCTCCATTATGATTGATGAGAGATGGCGAAGTGAACTAAAAGGATTTTTCATAAAATGTGCATATATTTTCTGTTTTACCTATAAACAAATTCAAGGCTCGGTGTGTTTGCGATCTACCGCATATTTGCTAAGTAGTTGATAAAAATTAATGTGGTTACACCTATGATTGACAGCCCGGGCGTGGAAGTCCACGCCCGGGCCGATAATCAAATTTATTGTCCGGAGATACTTATCTCTTTAAAATGTCAATCATTTTCGCTACCTATGGGCTTCGATGAGATCTCGAAATTATACGTATCGAAGCGGAAGTTGGTGAATTTGCCTTCCATCTTGTAGTAATAGGGGGCGGTAGGTTTCTCCCTGCAGAGTGTGATGGTGCCTTCAAACGTGCCGCTCCAGCCGCCGTTGTCGTTAAGCTCGTTCATATTAAATTTCCATTGAGGAGTGCCATCCACCACATTGTAGTTTTCATTCGTGCCTTTGAAGAAAAGGAAAGCGCCGGCCGGAGAGCTGGCATATTGGTATTTACCCTTTTCCTCTCCTTTGGTGAAATTGAAATGTGCCTCGAAGTTCTTCACTCCGTATTTACCCACGGAACCTACGAACCACAGGGCACCTGAACTCAGTATTTTTGCTTTGGTGGTGAGTTTTACCTTAGCAGGCTTTGCCTGGGCATCAACCTTGATTTTGAGGGTGCCTTCGGTGCCTTCCTTCAGTGTGAGGACGGCTTTCTCATCCTTGAATTCTTCGTTGTCGGCGGCATCCACGGTTTCGATCTCCTTGCCGGCTTCATCGTAGAGAGTGTAGCCGAATCCCGCCTGTACCATTATATTATCGTCGTCCACACTTTTGCCTAAGACGGCCACGGCATCTCCTACGTAGGGCACACTCACATCGGTTCGTTTCACTTTTACGTTGATATACGAACCGTCATCTCCTTTTTCTATAGGATATTCCTCGTCTACGAGTTCAAACGCACCCTTGAGATCTCCATCGATTTCGGTGGTCTGGGGTGTGACGGATGCCTTGTTGCAGCTTGCGGTGATAAGACATAGGGCTGCCGCTGCCAAAATGTTGAAAACTTTCATCTTGTTATCTGGTTTTAGAGTCCGCCCCTAAAGTTAAATTTTTTATGATACGGACTCATGGTTGAGTATTGGAAAAGCAAAGTTAATGAATTGACAGGATATCTCCAATATTGAGACACATATAAACCAATGTAA
>JAMPGE010000064.1 GCA_023664085.1 Muribaculum sp.
GCAAAGTTAGCCCTCCTTCAATTTCAATTCAATATGCCATCGCGGATGGTTGTACATATCATTAAACCAGAGTCGGATTTCACATCTGTTAACGCCGAAGAGATCCAACCCAAAAAATCGCCGAAAGAGAACCGCGGGATCCACGTTGGCTTCACCGAGGCCTGTGCGGATCTCGCGGATCTATTTTATTTGTAAGAGAAAGTTGAATGCTGAATTTTCGATTAAAGTATTTAAACACAAATTAACAATAATTAATACTTCCGGATTGTGATAATTGTTAATATATGTTTATTTTGGGGCGGTAGATTTAAAGCGTTCGAGAAACGCATGATTTATAACTTTCATAATTTTATTGTACATGAAAATGAATTGTAAGGTACACATTGCCTGGCTGGCAATGCTTTGCCTTTGCTCCTGCAGTCTCAGCGAGCCGGAATCCACCGACGCTGAAGGTGCGGAAAACGCCGGCAGTCTCCGGCTGAGTTCAGTGAGTTTCCTCGGTGCCGATATTCTTCGCCTGAAATATGATGAAGCCGGAAGGATATCTGAAATCAGACAGAATGAAATGCTTACTGAATTTACTTACTCCGGCACGGCAGGCAACACACTAGAGATAGTCAAGGCCACAGAGTATGACACGGAATACAACTATTCCACAGATAAGGAAGAAGTGGTGGAGACCAATGTGGAGGTATGGACCAACATAAGGCAGGACTCCGAAGGGAGAATCCTTAGTTGTGACTATACCGACACGAGCTACTCTTATTCGTGGAGTTATATCACCGATACTTTCGAAAAATTTGAAGATACAGAGCTGGGCACCACAAGTTTCAAGTATGACTCCGAAGGGCATCTGCTCAACCAGCACTGGAATAACGTCAACAATGTGACAGGTCAGCCCGAAACCGACGACACCTATTATATATGGGACAATGGCCGCCTCCTGAAGATTCTTGATGAAGATGAGGTAGAGGTGACTTTTGAATACTGTGATGTGAAAAATACCCAGCTGCAGTGGGACCCGTTTCTTTACAGCATCGGAGCATTACCGCTGAGCGGATATTTGGGAACGGCACCCTCATGGTTTATCAGCCGTGAGATCGAGTATGACAATGACGGAGTAAAAACCGACATTCAGATTTCCTACAACCTGCTGGGCAATGGCCTTATCCATGCCTGCAGACGCTACGAGTCCGGAGAGGGAGAGGTAGTGACAAACTTCAAATACGAAAAGAAATGAAAAATATAAGAAGCATATTGTTGACTGGAGTGCTCGCGTTGGGAGGATATACAACGGTATCGGCCCAGACACCGGAGGATGCCGACTATAATCAGCAGGCTGAAATTGATTCTCTGCAGCAAAGACTCGACGCCATCGAAGAACAGACAAAGGCATATCAAGCCCAGTTGGATGCCGACAGCAAGAAAGCGCTGCAGAAAAAGATATGGGGGAAAGGGCGATATACTCGTCTGGGATACGCCATAGCGCAGACCGCCGCGGAAAATGAACCCGTCTACGACGGCAAATACGGATTTTTCCTGACCAAAGGAACCACCTACCGCATACCTTCGAAACCGATAGCCGGCCTGTTGAAATTCGGTATAGACGTGACATGGTTTGATCTTCAGGTTTCCAAATACGATAATCCCGCTTACAGTGTGGAGGGCGGCTGGACATCTGAGATCGATAAGACGGTTGGAAGTTACGATGACGAAGACAATGAGGATTTCGATCTCAATATAGGTTATCTAGGTGTGGGTGTCGGCATGGGAATTGGCCCGAGCGTGAGCGTGGCTCCGTTTGCCTTGGGAAGCAGCAAGGGCCTGATGCCACTCAGAGCCACCCTTTATTTTCACTATGCCCCAAGTTATATGTTCTATATAGCCAGTCAGGATGGAGATGTGGAACTGTCTACTGCCTTCTGCAATCAGTTTAATTTCGGCGGCAACATATCCTACAGATGGATAGCCGTGGGAGTGGAAGGCCGATGGGGCAGCGGCAGCTTCAAGCCGATGGAATTTGACGAAGAATTGGGAATGGGTTCGGAGAAGTACAAACGCAAGTTTGCCAACACCCGCTTTTACGTGCAGTTTACGTTCTGACAACTTCATAAAGAAAAATAGAGGCGGCCTGAAAAAGGTCGCCTCTTTTTGCAGCATATAGGGGTAGGGATTATTTCTTGTCGGCGAAGTAGCGCTGGTAGAGGCCGTGGAAGCCGCGTCCGTGGCGAGCCTCGTCTTTGGCCATTTCATGAACGGTGTCGTGAATGGCGTCGAGGTTGGCAGCCTTGGCGTTTTTGGCGATGCGCATCTTGTCTTCGTTGGCACCGGCCTCGGCGTGCATACGCTTGTCGAGGTTGGTTTTGGTGTCCCAAACCATGTCGCCGAGGAGTTCGGCAAACTTGGCAGCGTGTTCGGCTTCTTCCCAGGCGTAGCGCTTGAAGGCATCGGCGATTTCGGGATAGCCTTCGCGGTCGGCCTGACGGGACATGGCCAGATACATACCTACTTCGGTGCATTCGCCGATAAAGTGGTTGTTGAGGTCTTTCTTCATTTCATCGTCCACGTCCTTGGCAACACCGATTTCATGTTCGGTGACGAACTTGAGCAGTGAATCTTCGTCCATTACTTTAAACTTGGAAGCAGGAGCGCCACACTGGGGGCACTTTTCGGGAGCTGTTTCACCCTCGGCGATATAGCCGCAGATGGTGCAAATCCATTTCTTTGCCATTGTGTTGTGTTTTAGAATTTTTAGGGTTATATATTGTTTGTGATTTTCATTATTGCTGTAGAAGGGATAGCAAAATTAATAAATTGTCCGCATATCTTAAATTATTTTTGTCTCTTTTTTGCTACCTTTGTGAGGAAGTCGAAACAACTCCTATATATATTCCTGTAATTGTTCAGACTCCAAATACTACAACAAATAGAAATCGAGATAAGTTCATTATGAAGAATTCCGACAAGCGAAGCCGGGCATTCAGGTTTCTAAGCAAGGTGGATGAGGTGCTCAGCGAGGTGCCCGACGGTGTGATTCTGGCCACGGTGAGCGGAGGGGCCGACAGTGTGGCATTGCTTACGGCTCTGCGGCTGTGTGGCCGCGAAGTGACAGTGGCCAACTGTAATTTTCATCTGCGCGGCCAGGAGAGCGACCGGGATTCCCGGTTTGTGGCGGATTTGTGTCGCCGTCTGGGCGTGGAGCTATGCAGGGCCGACTTTCAGGCCGCGGAGTATTCCCTTATAAATAATGTGTCGATAGAGATGGCATGTCGGGAATTGCGCCACGAATGGTTTGCCCGTATGGCACGTAAGAGGGGAGCGGTGCGCATAGCCACCGGCCATAACCGGGGTGACAATATCGAGACCATGCTCATGAATCTGCTGCGCGGAAGCGGCAGCGCCGGATTAAAAGGGATGACCGTGGACAACGGTAAGATCGTCAGGCCACTTCTGAATTGCACTCGCGAAGAAATTCTGGGCTTCCTTGCAGACACGGGGCAGGATTATGTCACAGACTCCACCAACCTTGAGAGCGATTATCGCAGGAATTTTCTGCGAAATGAAGTGTTGCCGTTGTTGAGGAGTCGTTGGGAGGGAGCCGACAAAGGATTGGCAAGGAGTATCGAACTGATGGCGGCCGAAAACAAAATAGTGGAGAGAGCCGTACGGGAAGCGTTGAGCGAGAGCGCCGAATTGCTTACATGGGAAAGAATCCGGTCTTTTGTAGATGCTGAAACGTTGATATTCAGATATATTGAACCATATGGGGGTTCGCCGGTCATTGCTGCCGAGATCTCAAGATCGGTGGCCTCGCCCCGAGCGGGCAGCGTATGGAGGTTAAAAGGCGGTGTTTACGCCGTGGCAAATGCCGATGGTTTGAGCATTGAGAGAGATGCGGATGAAGCCTCTAAATTAAGGTTGATCTGGAAGCGTGTAGACCTGACGGACTCCAACCGGGAGCGGATTATGCGGAAAGTGAACAAGACACCTATCGAAGAAGCGTGGTTACCATATCCGCCGGAGGCCTACGTTCTGCGGAAGCCGGAGGAGGGAGAGCGGTTCGAACCGCTCGGAATGAAGGGGAGCAAACTGATAAGCGACATCCTCCGTGAAGCCGGAGTATCGGTAAGATGTCGGCAGAATACGCTGATGTTGTGCAGGATATTGGATAATAAACCGATATGGATACCGGGCGTAAAGCGCAGCAGGTACGATCTTGTAGACAGGAGTGTCCCGGTGCTTTATCACGTGATGGCGGAAGCGGGAGAATAGAGATAGATATCACCCTGCATCTTATAAAATTGCTTTAAAATTACTTCATAAGTGGAAAAGTTTGGTGGAATCGGAAAAAAATAGTAATTACTCATCTTTGACAGTTGTCGAGGAAGATATAGTCCCCTTATCCTCTTAT
>JAMPGE010000065.1 GCA_023664085.1 Muribaculum sp.
TTTATTTTAATGAGTGTCAATAAAATAAATATTATTCAGCAAACCCTAATTATGACCGCTTTTAAGTTTATGGGCCTATTAGTTTATACCCCTTGCTTATGGCTGCGGTGCTTGAGGAGCCCGCGCAAGAGCGGGGTCACCACCGGCACGTTCTCGCTCACGCACACCACGGATGTGTACACCAAAAGAAGAAGGATCCTGACAAGATACGTGAGCCACATCATATCCCTCCATTCAAGCAGGACGCCGGCAGCGTACAATACCGCCGCGAATGCCGTATACAATCCTATCCTCTTCAGCGGATACGGGATAGGGTAATAATGTCGGCCTACAAAATAAGACAGCACCATCACCGCGAAATAAGCTATCAGAGCGGCCCACGCCGAGCCGATGTAGCCGTCCGGTATACCGATGTATGGCACGAACCAAAGGTTCAACACGAGCATCAGCGCAAAGCAGAACACCGAGAAATACATCCCCCACCGGGTGCGGTCCGTGAGCTTATACCACAGGCTGAGGTTAAAAAACACTCCGAAACACAATTCGGCCGCCATCATTATAGGCACCACCCGCAGTCCGGCCCAATACCTTGCCGATACAAAATATTTCAGCACCGGCAAAAAATACATCACTCCAAGGAAAATCAACAGGCCGAAGATTATGAAGAATTTCATGGCGTCGCTGTACGACTGCCGGTTCGACTCGTTATTGCCCCTGGCCTGGGCGAAGATGAAGGGTTCGTAGGCGTATCTGAAGGCCTGGGTAAACATCACCATTACGATCGCTATCTTGATGTTGGCTCCATAGATACCCACCATGGCCCGTGCTTCCTCCTCATGACCCGAAAAAAGACGCGGTATCAGCAACTGACCCATATTCTGACTCAACACGCCGGCCACTCCCAGAATGAGCAGCGGCCACGAATAAGACAGCATCCCGCGCAGAAGCCGGCCGTCGAATCTCCACGGTCTGCCCCATAGATACGGCAGAAGCGTGAGCAATATCACCATTGTGGAGATGAAATTGGCTACGAAGATCCATCCGATTCCGAAATTCTCCCCTCCGGCCGGTGCATAAAACCATGATATGAGTTGCGGACAATTCTTTTGTAAGACCGGACATCCCAACAGGAAAAACAGGTTGAGACCTATATTAAGACCTACGTTGAGAAGCTTTATGCCTGCAAAACGAAATGCCTTGTTGCGGTAACGCAAATATGCAAACGGCAGATTGCTGAACGCATCCACCGCCACCGTCACTCCAAGCAGCCACACATACAGGCCGTCATCTCCAAGAAGTATCGCCGAGGATACGGGCTGCAAAAACAGCGTCAGCAATATTATAAACACTATCGAGGTGAATCCCACCGAGATCAGCGAGGTGGTATACACCTTCTCAGGGTCCTTATCCTTGTTGGCAAACCGGAAAAAACCGGTCTCCATGCCGTAATTGAGGATGATCAAAGCCACGGCCGTGAAACTGTAGAGGTAACTTACCACGCCGTAGGATGCCGGATCCCTGAATATATATACATACAGCGGCACCAGACACCAGTTGAGAAACCTTCCGAGAATGCTGCTAAGGCCGTATACAGCCGTATCCTTTACCAATGATTTTATTCCTGCCATTGTTTTTTCTTTAATTCATATTGCCGTCAGTAAGCCTGTTGCAATTTCTTATTTCTTTATAAAAATCGGGAAATGATTTTGATACCGCTTCCGGGTGATCCATCGTATCACCCGTCCTCATCAATGGATAGAGACTCATGGCGATCCGATGGTCTCCGTGAGAGGAATATGCCACCGAACCAAGGCTATCCCCTCCGCGCGAATCACCGGAAAGTATTCCTTCGGAAACGTCCAGTGTGAATCCGGCTTTCTTCAATTCCTCTTTCAATACCGCACCACGGTCAGTCTCCTTATGTCGCAAAGCGCCTGTGCCGGTAAGTTCGAAGGGTATTCCCGCGCCACACATTGCGCACACCAGAGCAGGCACCAGATCGGGAGTATGGGTGCAATCCCTCCTTAATCCCGTTTTTCTCATCTTTTCGATCCGAGCCGAATTCCCTTTTATCAGTAAGTATTCCTGAGAAAAACCAAAATCAGTATCCACTCCTGTTTCACCGAATATCCCAGCGCATGCGGAGTCTCCCTGAAGAGAGAGGCCGGGGGGTGTCAAACCGTTCAGTTCCAATTCTACCTCCGGATGCAAAAGCGCCCATTCGTAGAAATAAGAAGCCGAACTCCAGTCGCGTTCCGCAAGTGTAAGCGGATCACGCCCCCGTGCGGCTTCCTCAAGCATTTTTACGGTCATGTCAAGATACGGGCGCGACACCGTGCCTTCCCCGGGCAGTATCAGCTTTACCGATCGCTCCATCAGTGGCGATGCAAGCAGCAGCGCGGAGGCATACTGACTGCTGAGGGATGCATCCACCTTCACTTCGCCCCCTTTTAATTTCCTACCCTTCACATTGACTTTCTTCAGGATCCCGCGCCCTTTCCATTCGGAATATTCAGGGATAATTTCCGCACCGAGTTCCCTCAGGGCATCAAACAGACCCTCATGCGGTCGGCGACCCAATTGAGAGGAAGGTGTTATCGTGGCCCAACATCCCGGGGAGGCCGCCACGATGGCGGTAAGGAAACGCAAAGGGGCCGCTCCGTCTCCAATATATATGTTTGCTCCTTCCCTATTCTCCTGCAATTTACCTAAGGCATCGGCGAAACAGGCCACGTCGTCCGGCATCGCGGAGATTTCGGGAATTTCGCCACCGTATACATATTTCAAAGCCAACGCTCTGAGCATTATGCTCTTGGAATAAGGAAGTGTGATTCTCATCTCAAAATTATCTTCATTTAAGCTTCGGCAATCATCGCTGTCGGCAACCGCGCTTCAGCAGACAGGCATCCCCATATGACAGGAACCGATAATCATGCTCCAAAGCCTCCGCATAGAGACGTTGCCATTGCGGATTGTTGTCGTTTCCATCGGGATTTAGAAACGAACTTACAAGAAGCAAAAGAGTGGACTGCGGCTGATGGAAATTGGTGACCATCCCGCTTACTATCCTCCAGTTGAATCCCGGTGCAATCATTATGGCTGTGGAAGCCGTGAATGAATCCGATCCGTCGGCATCCATTCTGGCGAGAACGGCCTTTAACGCATCCTCGGTTTTTATTTTGGCACAGGCCTCGTCATAGGCCATCCATTGGGTGATATGCGGATGATCTTCTCCTTGCGAAAGAAGCATCCCGAGATAAGGAAGGGATTCAAGCGTACGGACGCTGGTAGTGCCCACAGCCAATATATTTCGTCCGGTGGCAAGAGCCGAGATTAGAGCGTTGACCAGACTGCGGCTTACGGTGAATGTCTCCGTATGCATGGGATGTTCTCCGATTGTAGCCGACTTCACCGGCTGAAAAGTGCCCGCACCTACATGGAGCGTGAGCGGCTGCATTTCCACACCTCGCCCGCGCATCTCATCGAGCAGACGGTCAGTGAAATGCAGTCCGGCTGTGGGTGCGGCCACCGAGCCCTGCACCCGTGAAAAGACCGTCTGATAATCACGCGTATCTGAATCCATCGACTCCCTTTTGAGATAGGGAGGAATGGGTATATTGCCGGCTGTCTCCACTATCGAGGCGAAAGTGCACTCGGGATTGTGCCATGAAAACTCAACCACTGCCGACGTTCCCGGGGCATCCTTCGCAATCTCGGCGTAGACATTTACCGGAGAATCGATACCCGGTATATGAAGGAGCTTTGAAATTTTGCCGCCTTTCCATTTCTTGCGGTTGCCCACAAGGCAGGTCCATCGGCAAGACGAGCGCCGCGCGAAAGACAACACATAATCGGAAGGAGCAAAAGGCTCAAGCAGAAACACTTCGATACGTGCACCCGTAGACTTGTGAAATTCCATGCGGGCGTTGATCACCTTGGTCTCATTGCAAATCATCAGAGAGTCTCTGGCGATCAGTGAAGGCAGATCGGAGAAAATATGGTGAGAAATATTACCTTCGGCATCGCTCATAATCAACTTGCAGGCATCTCTGCGCGCCAGAGGAAAACGGGCGATACACTCATCAGGCAAATGATAATCAAAATCTTCTATGCGAATATCTTTAACCAACATAGTGCAAAATTACAGATTTTTTTCAAAAGAAAAGTAAATAATTCAACTTTCAAGAAACGCGAGCCTCCCTTGGGGTTAAAATATATTTCATTAATATTCAGCTTATTTTAATTATATGGAAGAAAAAAAGTAAAAATAAATGTATTTTTTTACAAAAAAATTTGGTCAAAAGATAAAAAGATTATAACTTTGCACTCGCAATCGGGCGATTAGCTCAGCTGGTTTAGAGCGTCTGCCTT
>JAMPGE010000066.1 GCA_023664085.1 Muribaculum sp.
ATAAGAGGATAAGGGGACTATATCTTCCTCGACAACTGTCAAAGATGAGTAATTATTTTTATTCCCTCCAAACTTTTTCAGTGATTTTTCATCACTTTTTTTATTATAATGACCCACCTGTTTATAAATCTAATATTTACCCTTTGGATTTTTTGTTTCTTATATTCGCCATTTGGAAGTGATTTATTTTATAAGGAGCTTACTCAGTATAAATTTTTTTCGTAATTTTGTAGTATGTTTAAACTTTTGCCTGAATTCTCATACCATCATATTGGCGTTGTGGCTCTGTGTTTAGTTATAGCCATTACTTTGTCATCGTGTTTTACCGGCATTGAAGGCACTAAAAAGATTGAAATGAGCCGTTCCGACAAAAAGGAAAGCCTTCCTACTGCCGAACAAAGCATTCTCAACCCTGTCAAAGCTGACACTCTAAAAGACTGGCTCCCCGGAAAAAAATTTATTTGTACCGACAATCGGCTTGCATTAGTGATTGAAAAAGATATTCCAGACTCCCAATCTTTCATTAATATTAAGGACTCTATTCTGGAATTCTCAGGCATCCGCTCACGGCTTTTGCCAGACGGAAGCAACCAAGTCGTAATCTCTTTTAAGTTAGGCGGCTCTACAGTGCTATATCCAACAGGTAAAGACAAAGAAAGCATTTTAAACACCTTTACTGCCCGACAACTACCCATGACTATCGATCTGGAAATGGTGAAACAGGTAGGCAATATTCTTTCCGGCATGCAGGTTTTTACTCGCTCCGCAATGTGGTATCAAGGAGACAGCACAAGAATCTCCGGCAAAAAATTTGTACCTGTAAAAATCACGGGTGTATCTCCCGGAATCTCAACTTTTCCGCTTAAAGTATATTTCACATATGATTCCTCCGGGCAGACCGCCTTTATGTATATGAATTTCGGTTCGTCTGGATACGACAGCCGATCTTTCTCAAACCTGTTTTCTCTCTCCGATATCCGCCAAAATTATCCCCGCATCTCCGATGAAGTATGGGGCAACATTTGCAGTTCGCGTGTGGCCCCGGGGATGACAAAGGAAGAATGCAAGCTTGCCCTTGGCAATCCTTCGGACGTTATGGCCGGTCATGATTACTCTCAGACTCTCGACATCTGGCAATATCCCGACGGCGCAATCCTCAGATTTGCCGACGGAGTGCTTGTTAGTTTCCGTAAATAATCATCTTCATTCTTCCTTTTTATCGATTTGAAACATTATTCATCCGCTCTATATACCATGCCTTATGAAAATCAATATTGAAGAAAACAAAGACCTCTCCCCTCTCACCACTTTTCATATTCCTGCCCGTGCTGCTTATTACGCAGAATATTCCTCTGCAGATGAATTACTCAAAATTTCTCGCTCTCCAGAATACATAGGCAACAATATTCTTCACATAGGCAGCGGTAGCAATCTGTTGTTTGTAGAAAACTTCGACGGTCTGGTACTTCACTCCGCCATCCGCGACGTCAAGATATATCGTAAAAACGATGACACGGTTTACGTGATTGCCGGAGCAGGAGTGGTCTGGGATGACCTCGTACGACGTTGCGTAGACGAAGGGCTTGCAGGCTTGGAATGCATGGGCGGTATTCCCGGCGAGGTCGGTGCCGCTCCGGTGCAAAATGTTGGTGCTTATGGCGTTGAAGCAAAAGACGTGATATATAATGTGGAATGCTTCGATACGATTTCCCGTAAGGTTGTGACGCTTAAGGCTGATGAATGCGGATTTGCCTATCGCGACAGTTACTTTAAATCCATCTGGAAACACCGTTATTTCGTGCTCCGGGTTAGCTTTAGACTCATGCCTTCTCCTCACTGCCGCTTCATTCGCTACAATGCCATTGCCGATCTTGAAGAAAGACTCGGTAGAGTGCCTACTTTGAAGGAAACCTACGATGAAGTGATACGGCTACGAAACTCCAAACTCCCCGATCCTGCCTTCGTCGGAAGTGCTGGATCTTTCTTCAAAAACCCTATTGTAGGCAAATATTTCTACGAACAGGAGATTCTGTCTCGCTACGACAACGTCCCATATCACGAACTTCCAGACGGGAGACTTAAGATTCCGGCCGGATGGCTCATCGAACATGCCGGACTGAAGGGTGCTTCGGTGGAAGGGGCGTATGTATATCCTCACAATTGTCTTGTTATCGCCAACAATGGCAATGCAAAAGCCTCCGATGTAGTGTCGCTTTACGAAAAAATCATTACCGAGGTCAATCATAAATTCTCTATCATACTCAACCCGGAAGTGAATTTCATTGACACCTCAATCCGCGTCACCATTCTCGGTTCGGGTACATCCAAAGGAGTGCCGGAAGCGGCTTGCGACTGCGACACATGCCATTCCGACGACCCTCGCGATAAACGTCGCCGGGCTTCAGTGCTCGTAAAAACGATGGGGCTCAACATACTTATCGATCCATCTCCTGATTTCAGGCAGCAAGCATTGGATCAGAACCTGCATCGCATAGATGCCGTATTATTGACCCACAGCCACTATGACCACGTAGGGGGTATGGATGATTTAAGACCATACTGTGCCTTCACAGATATGGTTATATATGCAAAGGAGGACGTGGACAGCGACCTGCACCGTCGGTTGGATTATTGCTTCAGAGAGAGCAAATACCCGGGAGTGCCCACATTCAACATGCAGATTATTGACAATAATCCATTCTATATCAAAGGTGTAAGAATCACACCGATCGAAGTTCTCCACGGCAAATTGCCCATATTCGGATACCGTATAGGACGGTTCGCCTATGTGACCGATGCCAAGACAATTCCGGATAATGAAATGGATAAACTCTATGGACTCGACGTTCTAATACTGAATTCTCTTCGTTTTACTCCTCACTTCTCTCATCTGAGTGTGCCGGAAGCATTGGAAATAATTAAAGAGGTGGAACCAAAGGAAACCTATCTCACTCACTTCTGTCACCATGTCGGCCGTCATGAGGACATCGAACGTAAGCTCCCGCCGCACGTTCACCCTGCTTACGACAACCTGCACCTTACCATAGAATGATCAAACACCACACTTCACCTTACTATAGAATGATCAAAAAAACCAACCTTCACAAAAACACCAAGACCGGACACCATACAAGGACAAAAATAGAAGCGAAAGACAAAGACAGATAAGAAGCCCGCGAGAAACGAAGCTTAACAATTGTTATTATCTCAAACTGTCATTTTGCAAAACTGTCATTTTGTCGGATTGCCATTGAAGTTGTCTAAACTTATTTTGTTATTAAGATTTGGTAAGATTTCGGAGGG
>JAMPGE010000006.1 GCA_023664085.1 Muribaculum sp.
TTAATTTGTGTAAAGAAATGTTAATTTTTGTAAACGTTTAAACAATCGGGGTTGCATATATGTTTATACGTGTCTGTCTATGCCGAAACACCCAGGGATGGAGAGCCTCCCGGCTCGCATAAGCAGATTGCTCTTCTGCTCGATGCGCGAGCCGGGAGGCCCGCTTTCCTTGGGCAGGGAGGACCGCTTTCCATGAAAGTTCTTTCTGTTGAAATGCTTGGGCAGGGAGGCTCGCTCTCCCTGAGATGCCGCTCAAGGATGGCGAGCCTCCCGGCTCGCATATACAGACTGCTCTTCTGCTCTATGCGCGAGCCGGGAGGCTCGCTTTCCTTGAAAGTTCTTTCTGTTGAAATGCGCGAGCCGGGAGGCTCGCTTTCCTTGGGCCGGGAGGCCCGCTTTCCCTGAGGGCCGCTTTCCTTGAGGGGTGGCTCACCTACTTGTCGGTTGGAATTATTTGCAATACTACGCAGTTAGAACCGGAAATCTTTTTAACCAAAAAATAGTTCGATAAAGTCGAACTATTTTCAATGTAGTCAGATATGAAATAGATATTTAGAATTGAAAATATATAAACGGAGAGACTTCCGCGCTCATGAATTCTATTACGAATTGTACTACTATAAGAAAGCATAGTAGTTTTACAATCCATGGGGAGCGCAGAAACAGAACCTCTGCTTTATTTGCCCATTTTTCGGGAATAAAGTGAAAAATTATAAGTACGAGCATCATGATGCACCAAGTGATTCGAGCCATGAAGAATTCTGGAATTTGAGCCCAGTGGAAGTCTACAAAAATATTCTTAATAATAAGGATACTTTGCTGGAAGTCGTTGGCGCGGAAAAATACCCAAAGGAGCGACACGTAAATAAACGTTATAGACCAAGACAAGAAAATAGTAAAAGGATTGTCTGGAATTTTTTTAAGTATCGGCTGACATGCTTTATGCACAGCTAATCCGGCACCGTGCATTGCACCCCAGAACACAAATTTCCAAGCAGCGCCGTGCCAAAGACCGCCAATCAACATAGTTAGGAAGTTGTTAAGATAAGTGCGAAACACACCTTTACGGTTACCTCCGAGTGGGATGTAGACGTAGTCGCGCAACCATGACGAGAGAGATATGTGCCATCTGCGCCAGAAGTCTTGAAGGTTTCGGCTTTTATACGGATAATTGAAATTAATGCCTAGTTTGAATCCCATAATGAGGGCGAGACCAATAGCCATGTCGGAATATCCGGAGAAGTCGCAGAAAATCTGCATCGTATACCCTAACACACCCATTAGGGTCTGCACTCCGGTGTAAAGGTCCGGGTCATTGAAGATCAAGTCGTTGAATTGGGCAATGTAGTCTGCAATAAGAGCTTTCTTGACAATCCCGATCATTATCAGCCAAAGGCCGCCATAAATATTGTCGCGAGTAGCGGGACGATTTTTTTCTAATTGTGGCAGGAAATAATCCGCCCTAACGATGGGTCCGGCCACGAGGGCAGGAAAGAACGAAAGGAAGAAAAGATAATCAATCCAACTGCGGGTAGGGGCAAGACGAGACTTATACACGTCGACCACATAACTTATGGATTGAAAAGTATAAAATGAGATTCCCACGGGTAGGATTATGTCCATGGGTTGGAAATTTCCTTTCACCATGGCATTCCAGTTCCACATGAAGAAATTGGCATATTTAAAATATGCAAGAATGGAGAGTGAGATACAAATTGAGATCCACATCCAGAGCAATTTTGCTTTCCGAGTGTGGCACCTATAAATTTGTTTTGAAATAAGCCAATCGGCCAGAGATGTACCAATCAGCATCAAAAAAAACAAACCGCTGGATTTATAGTAAAAATATAAAGAGAAGGCCACAACGAACAATACCATTTTGGCCTTGCTTTTTTTGAGCAATATATAAATCGGGAGAAAAAAGATGAAGAGCAACCAAAAAAGGCCACTGGAGAAGAGCATAGGAGCCTTTTCATCATAAAGGAGCATGTCTCCGATATTGGAGAGAGCTAATTGTATGCGATCGATAGTGAGTGGGGCCATCACTAATTGAATTTATAAACAATTATTTGTTAAGAGCCTTAAGAAAAGTGACATTTTCGTTGACTTTACCCAGTGAGTCGGCAGGAGAGTCCATAAGGATAGGATGACTTGATTTGGGCATCCAACGGGCCACGCTGTCGATCCATAATGCCGATGCTTTTCTCGTAGGATGTATTTTATCTTTTTTTCGTTCGAACGTCATGCCGGCACTTCGAAAGAATGCTCCGGGAGCGCAAACGGATTGAATCATATCATTGATACCTGCATCTTCTTTCCAATTCGGGGGTCCGATCCATACATAAGGACGGCCTCCTAATTTATCGATTATAGACTCCACATACTTGCGATGGCTTTCTGGCTTGGTAAGATACAGTTCATTACTGCCTAAAGATATAAAAACATAGGTTGCTGCATATTTTTTAATGAAATATTGCAAAGTGTCGGATTCAGCCCATATCTTGGTATTGCTCGAATCCCAGTTTATTGCATGAAACTGATGGCCGTTTTGTTTAGCGTATTGAGCTAGTCGGATAGCAAGGTTCCACGTCATAGAGTCTCCGATGAGAAGGATACTTTGAGCAGTGGAATCCATGGGAGCCTCTACCTTCTCCGCTTCCTTTTGCAATGAATCGGCAAGGGCTTGACCCTGTAACGGGGCAGGAGCGTTTTTATCAGAGAAAAGAGTCTGCTCAAAGGGAGCTTTCTTTACTGTCCAGGATCCGATGGTAAGATCATCAGACAAGGCCACCAAAAGGATAATAAAAAGCGATATGGCGAGAAGACACCAAAGCCCTATATATGATGATTTCATTAAATAATTTCTAAAACAACCTTTTCTTAAAAGCTAAAAAATAATACTTCTCTCTATTTGAGCGTGAAGATATTCAAATTTCAGGAGTTTATCTCACAAACAGATTGAGATATCCCCCTAAAAGCGCACAAAATTACAACCAATCCAAATATCCTGCAATATGTAGACAAAAAAAATTTTCAAAGAAGAATAAATAATCAGTAGGCCAAATTTTCAGTAGGAAAAGATGCAATAATCCTGAATGTCTCGGTCAATTGAACTCAACTACAGTAATTCCGGCTCCACCAAAACGGACGTCTTCATCGTGAAAAGACTCAACGGCCGGATTTACTTTGAGCTGTTCCCGAATCACAGATTTGAGGATACCGTGACCGGTGCCGTGAAGTATCCTAACGCGCTTGGCATTGAATTGAATCGCGTCGTCTAAGAAATAAGTAAGGGCTTGAAGGGCTTCATCCGCTCTCATTCCTCTTACGTCTATCTCTTGACGGAAAGAGAGCTGACGATTGCGACTGTCTTCAAGTGTGGAATCCGAAACTGTCATTACAACGTTTGATCCGGTCGGTTTTGGCCTGGAAGACGGTTTGAGTTTAGACAATTGTACTAAAGTACGTAATGCTCCGAAAGCCACTTCAGCTTTTGTGCCGTTAATGGAAAGAATTTTACCCACCACTCCCCCATCATCCATCTTTACAAAATCGCCCGGTTGGAGAGGTTTGGCAGCTGGAACCTGAGTTGGTTTTTCTGACTTCGCAGTATTTCTACTTTTATGTTTAAGTGGCTTAAGAAGTTTGGGCTGAGAATCATCTGAATCACCTTTCAGAGATTCTGAATACTGTTTGAGTTCCTGTCGGATCATTTTTGTACGTTCCTTCTCAGCCTGGAATTCGCGAATCTGCCTTATCGTGGCTTCTACTTTGGCATTTGACCGGGATATTATCTCCTGTGCCTGCCGACGGGCATCGCTAAGAATCTGACGACGTTGTTGCCTGAGATCTGAAGAAGAATCTTCATATTTGGCGAGAAGATCATTCAGCCGTTTCTCTTTTTCATGAATATTTTGTCGCTTATTTGACCAATATCTGCGATCTCTTTCAATATCGAGCAGATATTTATCCATATTTACATAGTCGCTGCCTACAATTTGTTTTGCATCCTCCACCACCTGACGTGGCAAACCGATATTTCCAGCGATTTCCAAGGCAAAAGAGCTTCCAGGGTGGCCGATCGAAAGTTGAAACGTGGGGCGCAGTTTCTGTCGGTCGTAGATCATAGCTCCGTTTACAAACCCCGGAGTGTCATCTGCAAACGTTTTCAAATTCTGATAATGAGTAGTAACAATACCGAAACAACCGGTTGTTGACAATCGAGCAAGGATAGCCTGAGCCAATGCACCTCCTATTTGAGGTTCGGTGCCGGATCCCATTTCATCAGCGAGAAGAAGAGATTCAGCATTTGCATTCTGCATGAAAAACTTCATGTTGCGAAGATGAGATGAATATGTACTGAGATCATTCTCAATAGATTGTTCGTCACCAATATCTACGAAAACGGAATCGAAAATTCCCATATGTGAATTCTCGTAGAGTGTGGGAAGAAGCCCGCATTGCATCATATATTGCACAATACCTACAGTCTTTAAAACCACTGATTTGCCACCTGCGTTAGGACCGGAAACAATCAGAAATCTTACATTAGGGTCAAGACGTAAAGAGAGTGGCACAATATCTCTACCCTGCTTTCTGAGCGATTGTAGCAAAACAGGATGAACGGCACCATACCAATCAATCTCACAATGTTTTTCCAATGACGGCATATTGGCATTGGTGCTTCGTGCAAACTGAGCTTTGGCTGTGATGAAGTCAAGTTGAGCAAGGATATCAGCGGAGAAAAGGATATCGTCGATGTGCGGACGAATTTCATTGGATATACTCACCAATACGGCAATTACTTCTCTTCGCTCCTGCATTTGAAGTTCTCTAAGCCGGTTGGATACTTCTACCACTTCGGAGGGTTCTACAAATACGGTTTTGCCGGTGGCACTTTCATCGTGAACAATGCCGGGAATAGCTCTTTTGGATGCTGCAGCGATAGGGATCACCATTCTGCCATCGCGAATGGCAGGAGAGGTGTCTTTATCCACTAATCCCGCGGCAGAAGCCTTCTCAATTGCACGGTGCATTGCACGCGCCACTGCACCGTTAGCTGTTTGCAATGCCGTCCTTACTTTTAGCAAACCCTCTGACGCATTATCATTAACCTCACCAAACTTATTGATGCACTTAGCGATTAGCGTACACAAATTTGGGAATTCCTTAAGAGGCGAGAACACCTCAGCGAGCCATGGATGCAAAGGAGAATCGGTATCGGATGATTTTTTGCAGTAGAAAGCTTTCACATCTTTGAAAGCAGTCATCATCTTAAGGAGTGCATCCAAAATGCGAGGTTCGAGATAGGCGCCTTCTGCCCGAATACCGAATAAATGAGAAGATAGATCAAAGTAATTGGGACGTGGTATATCACCGCCGGCTTCAAGGAGAGCCGACATTTCGGATGTTTCGCGAAGTCTTCGGTTAATAACGTTGAATTCAGCCGAGAAATTCATTTCGGCTACCAGTCTACGTCCAGCCTCTCCACTGCAAAACGCGGAGAGCATATTCCGGACTGTATCAAAGCCAATTTTGGCTTCAAAATCAGATGGATATATCATTTACTCAAACAGGAAGAGCAAGTAGGGGCATATCTCGTTCGAAAAGGATTTTATGAGCGATCCCCGGATTAAACAGACGAGATAATATATTCTTCTTTTTATTAGGAACTATGATAAGCTGCAGATTTTCCTTCTGCACCAGATTTTCGAATTCTGAACGAAAAGTTTTAGGATCAAGTGGCGCGGAATGAAAAATTGCCGAGGGATAATTTGAGGAGAAATATTTGCAGAGAGAATCGAGTTTTGTTTTTAGACTTGATCCGGCGCGATCGTTGACTGGTATCAACCAGACATCCACATTGGGGTAGCCGAAGAGACGCATTAAGTTATCAAGAGAGAGAATGTCTTGCTGATCAAGATTGCAGAAGAATGCGAGCCGTGTAATGTTTCTTATTCCACAAAATGAATAATTTTCCGGAACTGTGAAAAGAGGCACCCTGCAGGAATCGATTACTTCGGCGGTGACACTGCCCACCATTTCTTTTTCGCGTTTATGGCGTCCGCGGTTTGCCATAACTACGAGTGCCGGAGATCTTGTACGTGTGTATTCAAGAATCACTTCTTCTGCCACTCCTTCGTCCACTTCTGTAGAAAATTCCACTTGAGGGAGCTGACCTATTTCCTGAAGATGCTTGATTTTGTCGGAAAGCTTTGTCATCAGCTTGTCGGCATCTTTATCAATTTCTGAAGAAGCCACAACCTCGTTGAATTCTGCCTGAGTATCCATATACGGGAAATCAGGATTTTCCTGACCGTAAACGGCACCTGCGAAGTAAGGCGTTACTACCGCATGGAGAATTACTACTTTAAGACTCAGGCGCTCGGCCAATTCAAAACCGGCCCTGACGGCAAGCATGCACATATTCGAAAAGTCGACAGGTATGAGTACGATGTTGCTCACGCCTGTCAACTTTTTAATTTCAGCCAACGGTGAAAATTTACCGCTTTCAATGATTCTCAGAGCCGGAGAAAGATTCGCTTCATCAATATTGATCTTAACTGCGGTTGCGATGTCGGATTTGTTTTCGAAATACTTTTCGAAAGAAACGCTGATTCCGTGTGCTTCAAGGAGCTTCTTCACCCCAAGAGCATATTCATATGTATGAATGCAAAGTGTTATCATAGTGAAGCGATGTTTCTGCAGACTCTTCTGATAAGGAATGTGAGAATTATTATAAATTATTTATTCTCGTTTTCCTCTTCAAGAATCTTTACTGCCATGTCATAGATAGTAGTATCGTCGAGCACAACTATACCACCATCAGGACCCGGCTCAATATGCAGACCGTGGTTGTTGCCAAACTGATAGTTTACGCCTCCGAAATAGTTGCGTACTGTCTGCACCGTAAGGTTGAGCTCGTCGGCGATGCGGTGAGTGGCACCGTCGGGCAGACTGTCTTTGAGTCTGCGAAGTTCATTGAATGAGATTGTTTTGCTCATAATAATGGTATGATATGTTTGGTTTATAATTAGATTTAGTATCGCAAAAGGAACTTATTCAGTTGGAAGCCCCTTATTTTGAACGCTAATTTACTAAGAAATTCTGATTAAACCGAAAAAAAATTTAACTTTTTTTACATGTTATATAACATATACCAACTATGAACAATTTTACGCCGGGATACTTTTGTCTTAACTACCGAAATGATAGTTAAATATAAACACCTTGTTTAAATATGACAAATTATTTGGTGTGGCGGCTTACAGTTCAGTCACCATTTCAAACTCCGATCCACTTACCCATCCTTGCATATCATTGTTCAGCCTACAGTTGTACCATATTTTACCATCCACACTGTCGGTTGACGCCACTGTAAGTTCTGTTCCCCCATGAAGTACGGTTCCGACCGCGGATGCTGTATCGCCCGGTTGGGTACGGAGTGCGGTCTTGTTTTCAATGATCACTCCTACGTCATTTTTATTCCATGCTTTTGCGGCTGAATAAGCGCAAATCACCAGCAATACTGTGCCAATCAGAAACAGTAGGCCGGAAAAGAATCCAATCTTTCTTATCAGTACGTTGGAAGAAAAAACATAGCAGCATCCGGCAGCGACCAGACATAAGAAACATACGACTGCCCATGCCGCCCAAGTGTTGGGAAGATGATCTGAGGAGATATGATTATACAGGCTTCTCCAAAAAGATGGAGAATCCGGTTCTACATTACCTTTTTTTTCTTTAATTTCCGCTCTGTTGGAGTCTATCACAAATGACCGCAGGAAGTTGAGATTGGACTTTGCCACTTTATTGGAAGGGTCAAGACGCAATGCTCTCAGATAAGCGATGACAGCCTCGCCCGTATTACCTCTTTTATACTGAGCATTGCCAAGATTGACGTATAAATTTGAGGATATTCCCTGATTGTGGATAACTTCGTTATACAATTCCACGGCACGGTCAAATTCACCACGAGAATAAGCAGAATCCGCATCTGCAATCAATGTTGAGCCATTATCGGTCTTAATACTGTTGGCTAAAGCACTTGATGACGTGACAGCAAACATAAATACCAGTACTGATACAATTATCTTAAATATTCTCATGGTATGCAATGTCTTTGTTGGTGATTGTATGGTTTGCTTGTGAAGAAAAGGACGATTCCAAAGATGAAATCACATTTGAACCTTCATCATAAATAGATTTCAGGCTACGCGACTCGGACTGAGGTGCATACTTAGCGAATTCACATTCATCAAGCAGCGATATAGCCTTGTCTGCAATTGGCTCCGACACATTATGAGTGGTAAGCATTTCCCGAATATTATCGCGCAAAAGTTCGGAAGTAGGCATTTTCAATTTGTGCGCCATGTATCCCCAAAGAGCAGCCAGCATTTCATCATAAAAGGCTCCGGAATCATTTCTTTTGAGAGCAACGGCGGCTTTCTTAAGGCGTTTTCTGGCCATTCGTCCCGCCCTACGACTCTTTAGAGCCTCCATATCGGAATGAGTCTTTTCGTAACGGAAATACATTAATAAGGCAAATAGGAAACCGGCGGAGGGTATGATGAAACATAACCAGTATTTAAAACCCAGTATCCAAGGCTCAGATTCCGGTATGAGTTTCCCCACGGGTTGCAACGAACTTTCAAAATGTTTGGCAGTCTGAGATTTTTCGGAAGAGCTTCCCTGTCCTACATCTATATTGTAGCCGTGAGTGACGGCAGATTCATATTTACCCGTCTCTGGGTTGAAATATACGAGCGTAACCGGAGGAATCGCAAATTTACCTGTTTCCACAGGCATAAATGAATAAGTGAACTCCACGCTTCCGGACACATTGTTCCCATTCACACTTGCCTCCACTTCAGATTGAGGGGTAAACACTTCCAACTGAGAAGGAAAAAGTTGGTTCAAATCGGGGAGTTTGATATATTTGAGATTTCCCGTGCCATTTATGGTATACGTGATGGTGGCGGCTTGATTTGTCTTGTAATTTTGACGGGGCAACGAGGACGTAATGGAGAACTTTCCTACGCCTCCAGAGAAATCGGCGGGTCTGTGAGTTGGGAGGGCTTTTACGTCCACGCTTAGGTCGTTGGGGGTAATGTTGAGCTGAACAGGCCTTTTCACCACCATTTGCTGAAAATAAGGATCATGGTAATATTCGAAGGCATCGGCACTGACCGTATACGTATTACCAATAATGTTTAGCTTTCCGGCCTTCTGAGGGAAGATTATATATCGGGCTACAACAGCTGTCTTATAATTTTTACCGTTGTAAGTCTCGAATTTTTGCTGAACATCGGTAATTTTATCCTCTTCCACTACAAATCCCTCAAACTTGGGAGCAGCCGTAGCGCCAAGGAACTTGATATAGTTGTATGAGGTATATAATTTTATTGTATACACGATAGCTTCCTGCTCATACACATTGGTTTTGGAGACGGAAGCCCTAAGAAACATGTTTTCATTGCCTTTGCCGATAAACTGCGGGCCTGACTGTTTGCTTGCAGCCACAGGATCGCCTTGAGGTGCACCGTGCTGAGTGGATGCCCCGGCTTGACTCTTAGAAATACCACCCCCTTCTGCTATTGTATATTTCAGGACTTTGCTTTTGGAAGACCCCACAGATGCCTGAAACGAGTAAGAGCCCACCGACTGCGCAAGGAGAGTGAGTACGCATTTGGCAGATGTCCGACCATTGATATCGGTAGAGGAAACGCTACTGTAAAGAAGGCGTGTACCCGATGGAGGATTAGGGAATGAAATCTCTTTTCCTTCACCATCGGCTTCAATATAGATGTAGAATTTATCACCAACCTTGATCTTGCCTCGGGTCTGAGTCTCCATTCGCACATTGACCCCTGCCATAGCATAAAGCGTAAGGCAAAACATTAAGAATATCGAAAAAACCCGTTTCATAATGGTTTCTGTCATATAAAAGATATCCGTCATTACAGGCACATACTCTCAAATTTCAATCGCCGGTTTGCGATCTTCAGACGGCTGCTCGATCTCGCGTGATGCCTTCCATTCCGTCTTTTCACTTCGTACGGTACGGTATTTACCCTTTTCAACGTCGAAGAAATTGAATTCTACAGGAAGAATCTCTCCGGTGGTTTCCTCAGGAATAAACGTTACCGTGAGAGTGACCTCTGAGTATATTTTATCTCCTTTTTGATACACATTATTGTTTCGTGTCACTGATTTGAATTGAGCACCGGAAGCAAATACATTTTCAAGACTCGGCATTTGCGCATCATTAAGCGAACCGTAACCACTGATAGTAAATACTGCAATCGCAGGGATTCCTGTAGTGATATTGCCGGGAGGCACTGTGCATTCAATCGTATAGTCACCAATCGCACCAGAAAAATTATCAGGAGATTTTCCTCTGGATTTTACGTTGATTTCCACGTCGGGTGCTTCAAGACGCATCCTACGGTCTATGGAATAACTGCGGTTTCCCCAAAAGTCATAACGTCCGGTGTCCCATCCGGTAGTCACGTTGTAGAGTCCGCCACGTATCCGGAATTTGCCTGTTTCGTCGGGCGTGAGGAAGAATAACGATACGTTCCAGCGCACATAATTCTTCCCCTTATATTTAATCTTTTCTGCCTGATCATATTTATTGCCACGAATAAATGGGAAGTCTTCTACTCCGGCTACCCTCAAGGGATCGCATCCCAACACCGATTCGCCGCTCTCAGCATATAGATAAACTGCATACGGCACATACTGCCCGATATAGGCAGTCTTTGGACACTCCACCTTAAAGAAAACATCGCTTTCTTTTTTAGCAGCCGTCACAGATGATACTGTGCTACATAGAGCAATGATAAATATAATTGTCTTTGTTAAAAATCTCATATACAAATTTTGGGTTACAGGGCAAATTAAATCACCAATTCTTATTTGATCTACCGGCGTTTTGCGTCTTTTCTTCAGGGGCGCCAAGACGTTTGGATCGCGTCTGATTCTCTTTGCGTTCTATTGCCTGCAGAATCTGGTTTGAGGTCTGACTATCGATATTGCCGCTATTGTCTTGATTGGAATTATTCTGATTTTGGTCTTTATTATGATTCTGATCTTTGTTTTGATCCTTATTCTGATCTTTATCCTGATCCTTGTTTTGATCTTGGTTGTTTTGATTGTTTTTGTCTTGGTTTTGCTGATTTTTAAGCTGGGCAATTCTCAGGTTTCGCCTTGCATTGTTGTCGTTTGGATTCAGACGCAATGCCCATTTGTAAGCTTCTATGGCCTGAGGATACTGCTCGGCAGAAAACTGTACGTTACCGATATTATAGTACGCCCGCGAACTTAAATTTCCCCGGCGAACGTTTCTGGAAGCTATATCCTGAAGCTGAGACAATCCAGTCTCAATCAGATTTTTTGCCAACGAGTCATTGTTTTGAGCCAGAGATACACCAATCATCAATCTTGATAAACCGCTATTGAACATAGCGGCGTTTGAGCGTGAATGATCCTTTAATGCGAGCTGATAAAGAGAATCAGCCACAGACGGTTGGCCATCGCGATACTTCTTATTGCCTTCAAGTATCAATTTACGTTCATTTGGTGTAGCACCCTTGCCTACGGTGTCCACTATATCTGAGTCAATAGAAACAGAATCCGTATCCTCCCTCTTGGTAGAAGTACAAGCCGAAATCAACACAGAAGATATTATTGCGAAAATCAGCAGATTTAAATATCTTTTCATTTAGTGGCCTCCTTTCTGAAAAAAGTGAATCTGTCAAGCCAAACGAACTTGCTGTCAAGCACGAAAATATCCAAAATAATCAAGACAAACGCTCCCCAAACGAATATTAGGTACAGCTCATCGTGCACAGCAAGGAAGCTGGATTCAAGATTCGATTTTTGCAATTGGTTGAGTTTCTTGTCAAGCTCACTGATTGCATTTTTATTAGCGGCGTTGACATAAATGCCCTTACCTGCTTTGGCAATTTCAAGGGCCAGATCTTCATTTAAGGCTGTTGCTACGGGCTCACCCGTCTCAGAGTCAATCAACTCTCCAGACGAAAGAGGCACCGGCATGGGCTTGGTAGCACCGACGCCTATCACGTCGATTTGAATTTTCTTCTTCGATGCATCCTCCACAGCTTTTGTCACCTCATTAGGGTTTTCGAGTTCTTCAGCATCTGTAAGCAAAACAATGGCCTTACCGATATTGGGATTTTCAGAAAAAGAAGCAGCCGCGAGATTGATGGCACCGCCGATGTTGGTGCCTTGGTGCTGGATCATGGAAGGATCGATTGAATTGAGAAACATTTTGGCGGAAACATAATCTCCTGTGACGGGAATAAGGGAATATGCATCTCCGGCATAAACTACGAGTCCAACCCTGTCGTTGCCAAGATGGTCAATAAGTTTTTCCAAAGTAAGTTTTGCCATCCGCATGCGATCTATCCCCTCGGGATTGTCTGTGGCAGAGGCAAGCATTGAATTAGAGGCATCCACAGCTAGAATCACTTCAATGCCATCACGGGATGTATTCTGATTGCTTACACCGCCCCAAGGTCTGCACAAAGCCAAAATAATGCATGCAAGAGCAAAGCAACGCAGTGTCAACTTTATAGGTGGTTTATATGGAGACACAAGCGGTGCGAGTTCCGACAGATTGGAAGGTTTGCCAAACTTGCTAAGTTTGCAGCTACGCGCCCAGCGGGCCCAGAAATACAGAGCCATAACAATGGGCACGGCAGCAAGCAGCCAGAGAAGATATGGATAAGCGAAGGTAATCATTTGTCAAGGAATTCTACGTATGGCAGTGTAACGAATAAGCAACATAATCACATAGCAAATCAAAGCAGCACACACCCATGGCATAAAGTTCTCATCCATACGGGTGAATTTGCTTACATCGATTTTGGACTTCTCAAGTTTGTCGATAGTCTTAAATACATCTGCCAACACATGTTCATTATGTGCTCTGAAGTATTCTCCACCGGTGGCTTCAGCTATATTCTTCAAAGCTTCTTCATCGATTTTGGTTTCCATTGTAGTGTTCGTGAATCCATAAGGATCAGTAATCTGCACCGATTGATCCGTGCCTACACCGATAGTGTAAACCCTCATACCCTTTTCAGCCGCAATTTCAGCGGCTGTGGAGGGCGACACTTCTCCGGTATTATTTGTGCCATCGGTAAGCAATATGATGCTTTTGGACTTTGCAGTGCCTGCACATAAGCGGTTTATTGCGCTGGCCAAACCGTCTCCAATAGCAGTGCCATTATCCAGATCGCCCATTCTCAGATTGGCAATTGAATTTATAAGGGCCTGACGATCTGTAGTAAGTGGCATTAAAGAAAGCGATTCTCCACCGAAAGCCACAAGTCCGATGTTGTCGTTGGCACGTCCGGAAATAAAATCGGCAGCCACTCGTTTGGCAGCTTCAAAACGGTTGGGTTCCATATCGTTGGCAGCCATGGATGTGGAAATGTCAATAGCGAGCACAATATCCGTGCCTTCGATAGAAGAAGAAGTCTTCGAATTATACGACAAAGGACGGGCTATAGCAACTATCAAACACCCTAATGCTCCTAACTGCAGGGCGAAGCATACATGGATCAATGCAGATTTCCATGTGCCGAAACCTTTTGGGAATGCGCTGAGTGAAGATATGCCAAGGCTCGGTGTAGAATTTTTCTTTTTAGCTATATACCACCAGATAAGTGGTATAAATGATAGAAAAAGCAGAAGCCACCATGGATGTTTAAGCATCATAACGTATCGCCGCCTCCTTCGGATCCAGCCTTATTGGCCTTGTCGGCTCGGTTAGCTTCCTCAAGATGCCGGAGGTAACGGGAGTGAGCCGTATGAATGATCTGTTCGGTATACTTCATGCATTCTTCGTTATCCTCAGCCAATGGTCTAACTTTGGCAAATTTTGCAAAATCAGCCATGTTTAGAATTTTACGCACTTCATCAGTCATGGAAGTAAGATCAGGATGGCTTTTAAAGGCGTTAAGAATTTGTGCTGAAGTCATTTCCATGGCCGATATATTATATTCCTTGTAGAGGTAGCGACGCAGTATAAACGTTAGCCCCGTATAGAATTCCTTCTCCCTTCCATTTTCCCAGAGTTTGCGTTTATTTAGTTTTACCAATGAATTCATTGCCTCATCATAGGGTGGGATTGCCGGTTTTGGAGGAAGTACGGATCCCGTGGATTTATAATTTCGCCAAGCCTTAAGCGTAAACCATAGAGTGGCCGCAAGAGCTAAAAGTGCGAACGCCATCAGCCACCAATATTTCTCGAGAAACGAACGGAAGGCCGACTTGGGTCCTTTTAAAGTTGCATCTTCCGGCTCTGCCACATCTGTGAAACCGGCGATCTCATCATCAGCCTTTACTTTTACCGGGATCACATTAAGTGAAACACGGTTTGACTCCACATGTATCCCATTATAGTCGAATACAAAAGGCGGAAGCTTATAATAACCTGAATCGTATGCCTGCACCAGAAGATTATAATTCACCCGGATTCTGCCGCTGGATAATTTTACAGTATCTATTTTGAAACGCTGACGAATCTCCACAGAGTCCTTAATCAACGGAATAAACGCCCCGTTTCCTTCCTTAAGAATAGGAAGTGTGACTTTGGCATTTGCTGGCTGCTCCACTTCTATGCGCAGAGGAGCAACATTTCCCATAAGCAGGGAAGCGGAATCCAGCTGGGCTTTGACCGATATGGGCACGGCTGCAGATACAGCCGATGCCGAGACCGACATCATAGCCAGAAGCAACAGATATAATGATTTGCCTATAAAATTCATCTTGGAATCTGTTTCATATAAAATTAACGCTGGCGACTTCTACGCCGAAACATCCCCAACAATGATTTCACATAGTCTTCATCATTGCGAATGCTGACCATATCCACACCGCATTTGTTAATGGTATTGGAAAGCTTCTGCAGGTTGGCATACCAATTCTTATGATATGCGTCCCTCACCTTTCTTGATGATGTATCTACCCAAAGCAATCGGCCGGATTCAAGATCGCGCAAGCGCATGAGGCCTACGTTTGGTAAATCGGAATCTCTGGCATCAAACACCTGTATTGCGGCCAATTCGTGTTTTCGGTTTGCCACCGACATACTTTTTGAATAGTCATGATCATCAATAAAGTCACTGATAAGAAAGGCGCTACTGCGTTTATTTATTGCATTGGTAAGAAACTGCAGAGCTGTGTCAATATTGGTGCCATGGTGTTCGGAATGGAAATTGATAATCTCACGGATAATCAACAATACGTGTTTGCGGCCCTTTTTGGGAGGAATGAATTTTTCAATTTTATCACTGAAAAAGATCACTCCCACCTTGTCATTGTTCTGAATAGAGGAAAACGCCAAAGTGGCCGCGATTTCAGCGATAAGATCTCGTTTGGGCATACCCTGTGCACCAAAAGACTCTGAACCGCTCACATCGATCAGAAGCATCATTGTCAGCTCTCGATCTTCTTCATACACCTTTACATATGGCTTGTTTTGACGCGCGGTGACGTTCCAGTCAATATCTCTCACATCGTCACCGGGCTGATATTCACGCACTTCGGAGAAAGTAACACCTCTTCCCTTAAAAGCAGTGTGATATTCACCGGCAAAGACATTCTGACTGAGGCCACGCGTCTTTATTTCTATCTTTCTTACCTTTTGAAGCAGATCGTTTGTATCCATATATTTATAGAGTAGAGCTACAATTTATGCGGTCTAACCAAGCCTCTCTCAGGGCACCTGTACCTTATCGATTATTTCTGTAATAATCTCATCGGCAGTGATATTGTTGGCTTCGGCTTCATATGTAAGACCTATACGATGACGCATCACATCAAGGCATACGGATCTTACATCTTCTGGAATAACGTAGCCGCGACCCTGCAGGAAAGCGTATGCCCTTGAGGCAAGTGCCAACGAAATAGAAGCACGAGGTGAAGCTCCGTATGATATTATACCTTGAAGGTCTTTAAGATCGTATTTCGACGGTTCGCGAGTGGCAAATACAAGATCCACGATATAATTTTCGATTTTCTCATCGATGTAAATCTTCTGAACAATCTTTTGTATCTCAAGCACATCTTCTTTGCTCACCACCGGGCGCAATGGTTCTTGTGAACCGGAAATATTCTGGCGAATAATTTCTTTCTCTTCTTCCTTAGTGGGATATCCGATCACTACCTTAAGAAGAAAACGGTCCGTCTGGGCTTCGGGCAATGGATATGTACCTTCCTGTTCAATAGGGTTCTGCGTAGCCATCACGAGGAACGGGGAGGGAAGTTTAAAAGTTTGTTCACCTATTGTGACCTGTCTTTCCTGCATGGCTTCGAGCAATGCACTCTGCACCTTTGCCGGGGCACGGTTTATCTCATCGGCGAGCACGAAGTTTGCAAAAACAGGTCCTTTCTTTACCTCGAAAGATTCATTTTTTATACTGTAGATAAGAGTTCCCACCACATCGGCAGGCAGAAGGTCCGGAGTGAATTGAATTCGACTGTAGTCGGCATCAACGATTGCGGCAAGAGTTTTTATAGCAAGGGTTTTTGCCAAACCGGGCACTCCTTCAAGAAGCACATGACCGTTGCATAGCAATGCTACCAACAGAGAATCTACAAGATGTTTTTGTCCTACAATCCTGCGATCCATACCTGACCGAATCAGACTTAGGAAATTGCTTTTGGAAGCAATCAGATCATTGAGGTCTCGTATATTGATTGTATCATTCATTTGTGAATATATTACTGTTCAGGTTATTTCCTATATTATACCATCGATGTTGAAGTGTGAAATCGTCTGATAATTGAGAATAAAGTTAAAATTTAAACTCTTACTTATGAGTAAAATTGGACTTGAAACCCTTCATTACACCTTTGCAAAAATAACCTTATTTGAGATAAAGATATTTCAAAAAGTGTTAAATCTTATTAAATTTAAACCTTATTCAATATTAAATTCAAACCTTATTCAATATAAAGTTAATGAGGATCCACAAGAAGTCGGCTTATTGACGGATTTGCATCGGAAATTTACTTATTATTAGCGAAGGCATTCCACCCTTGTGCCCTAAGCGGAATCTCAGAGCCATCTCTTGTCACCATAGCCTCACCCAATTCGGGCGTGGTGATATAGCCTATTCTTGTTATTCCCTTGAGATTTTCAATCTTCTCATTATCAGTGAGCGGCACTGTAAACAGAAGTTCGTAGTCCTCTCCGCCATTCATTGCCGCAGTGACCAGATTCATATTGAATTCCTCTGCCATGAGTGCTGTCTGATAATCTATTGGAATCCGGTCTTCATACACACGGCAACCCACTTTGGAGTCTTTGCATATATGCATAAGTTCTGAACTCAAACCGTCGCTTACATCCATCATTGAAGTAGGCTTTATCCCGTTTTCCCTGAGCAACGCAATAATATCTTTGCGGGCCTCCGGCTTAAGCTGACGTTCCAGAATATATTCTTTTCCGGCAAAATCCGGCTGAAATTCCTTGTCTTTTCCCGCTGCCACGGCATTCTCCCTTTCAAGCAATTGCAGGCCCATGAAAGCTGCTCCAAGATCACCGGACACACATATCAGATCAGTAGGTTTGGCTCCGTTTCGGTAAACTATCTCATTCTTTTCGGCTTCGCCAATACAAGTGATGCTTATGATAAGACCTGTGACAGAAGCACTGGTATCACCACCCACCAAGTCCACGCCATATATTTCGCATGCAAGACGAATACCCTCGTATATTTCTTCTATGTTTTCAACCGTGAATCGGCTTGAAATTCCGAGGCTGACTGTAATTTGTCTGGGAGTGCCGTTCATGGCATAGATATCACTGAAGTTTACAATTGCGGATTTGTATCCCAGATGTTTCAGCGGCACATATCTAACGTCAAAATGAACTCCTTCAAGCAAAAGATCTGTAGTGACGAGAACTTCCTTGTTGCCATACGAAAGCACGGCGGCATCATCACCCACACCTTTTAATGAAGAAGGATTCCTCAAAGGGAAAGCCTTGGTGAGTCGGTCTATAAGACCGAACTCTCCAAGACTTGATATTTCGGTTTGCTTTTCCTGTTGCATAAAGTATCTCACTCAAGGACTGGCTTAATTCTGTAAAATTATCCACTTGTGTAGTGATAAAAAACATACGGAATTCCTGCCAGGCCTATGGATAAGTTGTTTATATTAATGGAGGATATTACAGACGTGCAATCATCTCGGTGATGATACGGGTCATGATAGGCTGTGCCTTGACGGCAGCCTTCTGCACCTCCTCGTGGCTGGGAGCTTCGGTGATATCCTTGCCTCCAAGATCGGTTATGACGGAAAATCCGGCAACCTTCATTCCCGCGTGGTTTGCCACAATAACTTCCGGCACTGTAGACATACCTACAGCGTCGCCTCCTATGATACGGAAATATTCATATTCAGCCGGTGTCTCAAAAGTAGGTCCGGGGGTGCCTACATACACACCATGCATCAGACGTATGCCGTCCTCAGCAGCAATGTCATCGGCAAGTTTCATCATCATGTGATCGTAGGCCTCGGTCATTGCCGGGAATCGTGGTCCGAGTTCATTGTAGTTTTTACCGCGAAGAGGATTTTCGGGGAAGAGATTGATATGGTCAGTGATCAGCATTACATCTCCCACCTTAAATTCTTTATTCATGCCTCCGGCGGCGTTGCTTACAAACAGGCGTTCCACACCGATCTCTTTCATAACGCGCACCGGGAATGTAACCTGCTTCATATCGTATCCTTCGTAGTAATGGAAACGTCCCTGCATTGCCATGATGTATTTACCCCCGAGGAAGCCGAAGATGAGTTTACCGGAATGCCCCTCCACTGTAGAGATAGGGAAATTCGGTATATTCTTATAGTCGATCTCTTTTTTTACGTCTATCACATTCACGAGATCTCCAAGTCCGGTGCCCAGAATGACAGCGATCTTGGGCATTTCTCCACTCACTTCCTTACGAATGAAGTCTGCTGTCTGTTTGATTTTTTCAAGCATTTTTCAAGATATTAAGCCGCTTTATATGTAGACCGTCTATTACGTTTACGTAGACTAATCAAATCTTATAAAAGCGAAAATGGGTTATATAAATTTTGAGAAGAGCATTTAACGTTTTTGAGAAGAGTGATTATCTGAAAGTGAGAATTTCTCACTACCTAATTTATTAACAATTGATATAAAATATAGTTTTTCTTTCCGTAATTACATGGCAGTAGGCGATTGAAAAAAAAATACTAATTTCAAGACAAATGCGAAACCTTATAAAGAATTGCTGCTTTCAATCAATCCTACCAAATCATTGATAAAATCATGATGTTCCACTCCCGGATCTATCACCACTTCTATGGGAAGATAAAAAGTGAAAGGTTTCAGTTCCCTCGGATAATAAGGATTGCAGGCAAGTCTTACAGCATCTTTTTCAGTAGTGATGATAATTTTTCGGTAGCCTTTCATAGAATCGTATCTGGCTCTGATATCATCAATATCTTTTCTGGAAAAATCATGATGGTCAGGATAATGCGCCACTTTCACCTTAAAGGGATAAGTCCGGAAATGTCTGACGAAATATCTGGGACGGGCTATGCCGGTGAGCAAAAACACCGAATCATCGGCCGAAAGCTGACCTAATGAAGCATGATACGGAGAATCGTCTTCAAAAACCGGCTTCAATTGTCCGTACTCATATCGTGAGAAATAAATCTTTTGATACTTCAGCAAGTCAAGATCATGAATTACCTGACGGTAGTCGTGAGGCATCATATTGTCCGGACATTTCGTCATTATCACCATGTCCGCTCTCAATACGGAATGAGGAGATTCGCGAAGTCTTCCCAAAGGAAGCAGTTTATCGTGGTAATACGGACGATCGTGGTCTGTGAGCAAGATTGAGACTTTGGGTTTAACCCATCTGTGTTGGAAGGAGTCATCAAGAATTATTAACTGGAGATCCGGATATGCCTTCAGAAGTTCGGTGATTCCTTCTCTTCGGCTCTCACAGACGGCCACTTTCACCATCATGCCGTATTTGGCATAGATCTGCATAGGTTCATCTCCGATCTGATCCGGCGTGCTTTTATGATTGGCTTCAATAAAACCTTTGGTCTTTCGTTTATAGCCTCTTGACAATACGGCCAGATTATATTTACTTGAAAGGTTTTTAATCAAATATTCCACGTGTGGAGTTTTTCCGGTGCCTCCCACCGTGATATTTCCTACACCCACTACAGGGACATCAAACATCTCTTCGCGAAAGAATCCGAAATCGAACATTTTGTTGCGTACCCATACCCCGGCGCCATAAAGCCACGACAGAGGAGTAAGTACGCACTCAATGATTTTATCCGTTACTGATTTCTTTTTCATTTGCAAGGAGATATTCGTTAAAATTACTTTGGTGAAAGAGATATCATAGTCTCACTCTGAAATAGGGTGCCAATGCTTGCTCGTGTCTGCGTCGAAGAGTGGTGAAGGCCAGATGAAGCAGTGTCTTGTCGGGTGTCACCTCTTGGTATTTCTCACAGAATTCTTTGAATGCCTTACTTTGAAAACCTCCTTCAGTCACGATTCTCATCAAATCGTTGTTGATCTGAGGATATACCGCCACTTCATATTTGGTAGGTATCTTGGCCGAGTTGGCGGTCCATCGAATTGCTTTGTCAAGAGATCCGAGTTCATCAACAAGTCCGATCTTTACGGCCGTGGCCGCATTCCATACTCTTCCTTCCGCTATGGTTTTCACTTTCTGCTTAGTGAGTTGTCTGCCGGTGGCAACTCTTGTGATAAATTTATCATAGCCCTCTTCAATATAGGTCTGCATTGCCGATAGCTGCGATTCCGTAAGAGGGTAGTATAGCGTTGGAAAATTAGCACCCGGATTGGTAGATACAGTTTGTGGTGAGACGCCCAATTTTTGCTCAAGTCCCTGTACATTCGGTATCAGACCGAATATACCGATAGAGCCGGTGATGGTGAGAGGATCTGCATATATTCTATCGGCATGACACGAGATCCAATATCCTCCTGAGGCGGCATAATCACCCATACTTACAGACAGCGGTTTGCCTGTTGATTGAAAATAATCAAGGGCTTCTCCTATCTGTTCGCTTCCGAATACGGAACCTCCCGGAGAATTCACTCTGAGAACCATTCCTTTCACGTTGTCATCTTCGGCCAACTTAACAATTTGGGGCACAAGCACCTCGCAATTGATGCCATTAGAAGCGCCTTCCATGATTTCACCAGTGGCGTAGAGCACGGCAATCTGATTCTTGGAGGAATATGCCTGACCGAATTCCTGTTGCGACACAAGTGTCTTCGCACTTACAAAATTCAGTTTCTCTTTCTTTACTCCAACGAGTCTTGCAAGGATATCATCAATTTGTCGGCTATAGATGCATCTATCCACAAGACGATGCTTCACAGAGAAATCCGCATCGCGGAGCATTAAGTTGTCATTGTTGATCAGCGAATCTATCAAGGCCGGGTTGAATCCTCTGCTTTCAGCTATGTCATGCTTGATATATCCCCACATATAGCCATAGAGAGTGTCGAGTTGTGCACGGGCCGGTTGGCTCATTTCGTTGGAAATATATGGTTCAACGGCTGATTTGAATGTGCCTACTTTCACCACTTGAAACTGCACACCAATTTTATCGAAAAAATCCTTAAGATAGAGATTTGTACCGCTTATACCATGCATTGCAAGGCTTCCTCCGGTATTGAGATAAATGCTATCGGCCACTGATGCCACGAAGTAATCTCCCATGGTAAGAGCATCGCCATAAGCATAAATTTTCTTTCCTGATTTCCTAAACTCTAACAGTTGCTGCCGCAGGGCATTGAGAGTTGCCGGAGCTGCAGACACGGCACCACACTCAAGATATATAGCGTCAACTTTTTTATTGTTTTCTGCCTGTTTTATAGCTTGGGTAAGCACGTCCAGTGTCTGTGGAGCTTCGAGATTGCCGTATAAAGCCTCTATATAGTCTATTCCGGTGGCCTGCTCTGTTTCTTCTATCACTCCGGCGAGCCGGATTTTGAGGATACTGTGGGATATCACAGACTCTCCCGTTAATGATGTGCCTGTGGCGATAAGTGCTATCACAGTCACCACGGCTGCTATTCCGAATAGAGCAAGGGCTATCCATGCTCCTACAAACGATGACAGAGAGTTTAATAGAAATCTTTTTAACATAGAATGATGAAAAGAAAAGGTGACCTTTAGAAGTTGTGGGGTCTAAACATGGAGGTGTATCACAAATTGAAAAAATGACAAAATTGGAAATTTTACCACTGAATATCAGTTCGTGATAAATACAATTTTTTTAATCGATATATGATACATACTCAAGGAAGGTCCTAACCTATTATATCCTTAATTTTTTGGGCTAAAGCATCAGCCTTCTCCATACTTGAGGCTTCGCTGTAGATTCGGATTATAGGTTCTGTATTTGATTTGCGTAAGTGAACCCAACCGTCGGCAAAATCAATTTTTACACCGTCGATTGTGGTGACGTCTTCATCCTTAAACTTTTCTTGGACTTCGGCAAGTATTTTATCCACGTCAATTTCAGGGCTGAGTTCAATTTTGTTTTTCGCTATTGCATATGACGGATAAGTCTTCCTGAGTTCGCTCACCTTCTTTCCGCTCTTTGCAAGCAGGGTAAGGAATACAGCCACTCCTACCAATGCATCGCGGCCATAGTGAAGAGCCGGATAAATCACACCGCCATTGCCTTCTCCTCCGATCACGGCGCCGGTCTCTTTCATTTTCTGGACCACGTTAACCTCGCCTACGGCTGCCGCGGAGTATTGACAACCATGACGAAGAGTTACGTCGCGGAGCGCACGGCTACTACTTAGATTAGACACAGTGCTTCCCGGCGTTATGCCAAGAATATAGTCGGCTACCGCTACAAGGGTATACTCTTCCACAAACATTTCGCCATTTTCCATGACAATAGCCAGACGGTCCACATCGGGATCTACCACAAAACCCACATCCGCCTTACCTTCTTTCATAAGGTTGGAGATCTGACCAAGATTTTCCGGGATCGGTTCAGGAGTATGGGCAAATTTGCCAGTGGCCTCGCAATTGAGTTCAATAACGTTTTTCACACCCAATGCTCTCAGAAGACGCGGAATCACTATGCCTCCTATGGAATTCACAGCGTCCACTACCACTGTAAAGTCAGCTTTGGAGATGGCCTCGCAATCCACAACCTCAAGTTTCTTCACCATATCGATGTGGCGATCTGCCCAAGTGTCGTTATGAAACTCCTGGCCCAATTCGAAAACGTCAGCAAAGCCGAAATCTTCATTCTCGGCAATGGAGATTACAAGTTTTCCCTCGCTGTCATTTAGAAATTCCCCTTTGGAGTTCAAGAGTTTCAAGGCGTTCCACTGAACAGGATTATGGCTGGCTGTAATGATAATGCCTCCATCGGCCTTTTCACCGGTGACTGCCAATTCAGTGGTGGGAGTGGTGGCCATACCGATATTGATTACGTCAAATCCCATCGCCATAAGTGTGCCGCATACCAAATGGCTCACCATCTGACCCGAGATGCGGGCATCGCGTCCCACCACAATTCTTGGTCGCACATTCCCCGTTTCAATTCCTCTCTTTATAAATTCGGCGTATGCAGCCGTAAACTTTACAATGTCAACACCCCCCAGACCATCGCCGGAGCGGCCGCCTATTGTGCCTCTTATTCCTGATATGGATTTTATTAGTGACATGGTTTAGCGTATAGTTATCTATTATTATGTGATTACCGATGAAAACAAAGGCATTTATTTCTAAAAAATGATCAATATAATGCCTTGAAATATTTAATATTATAGAGATATGGAATACATGTGGCCTGCTCTTCGGTTAAGCCTTCCGATGCTTTTATCACGAGATATACCTCGGAATTATAGCCTACGTATTTGAGCGGCTCCTGTACTCCCATGCCATACTTGGTAGTATTGGGCAGATAGGTATTGCCAAAAACGAACGAAGTGGAGTTGAGATTGCCTATTTGAACGGTATTGCCCTCCCATTCAGCCTCGCCGTCATTTTGAAGAGTTTCGAGATTCTGACGTTTGAATCTGAAAAATACTTTATCGTCTTTTTTCGGTCGGCTTTCGGAGTTCATGTCACCGGGGGTCAACACTTTTAAATATAGCGTGCCGTCTTCGTTCAATTTATAATACGGTGCATCTTCTCCATATTCCAATATACTGTCCTTCGGGATCTCCACACATACATTCTGTCCTGATAAAAACCAGTTCACTGCCCTCTCCTCTTTTTTAAGCAAGTTAGAATAGCTCTCTGATTTGCTGCACGAAGGCAACAACATGAGGGATACGCCCACAGACAGTGATATATATTTTGCAATCTTTGTCATTTCATATCAATCTTTTCCACATGAGGCGGAAGGTATTTATCATATTTCGGGAGAGCATCCACAAGAATTTTTCTGCATTCCTCCAAAGTGCCGTGAAATTCTCCCCCCGCAGCCTGAAGGTGACCACCACCGCCAAAGAGATCCTCGCATATTTTACTTACCGGAAAGCCGAAACAACTTCTTGAAGAAATCTTGATGCAATCCTTATCTTCTCGCAAGAAGAAACTACTGACCATTCCCCTCACTTCCAACGGCATATTCACGAGTCCTTCGGTGTCGCCACGTTCATAATGGAAGCGGTCAAGATCTTTGCCGCCAAGGCTTATTATGGCTGCATGATGCTTCTCAAAAACCTCGAGTCTTTCGGATATGGCAAACGCCTGTATGAGTAGGCTCCAGTATGAACGTGTCATCAAGGCCTTCTTTACAATATCTTCCTTGTCTGCGCCCCGCTCCATCAAAATACCCAGAATCTCATATATATCGGCATGCTTTGTATTGACAGAGAAATTGCGGGTGTCGGTCACGATACCGGTGAGCAGACAAGTGGCTACATTTTTATCCACTTCGGTAAAAAGACCAAGCGCCGCTATTATTCTTACTGCAAGTTCGCATGTAGACGACATGTCGGGGTAAGAAAACGTGACATTCGCAAAGTCATCCGGATCCATATGATGGTCTATCATCACCTTCGGACATTCCGCACCTTGAATTACGGATGCCAACAAGTCTTGGCGACTTGCTTTGTTGAAGTCGCAACAGATTATTAGATCCGCTTCGCGTGCAAGCCTACCGCAATAGGGATCATACTGTGTGAAAACCACAATATCTTCAAACCCGGGCAGAAATGATAGATTGCGAGGTGGCCGGTCCGGAACTACTACGTTGCATTCCTTTCCAAGCCTTTTCAAAAGTAGAGACAGGCCAAGGGTGCTGCCTATGGCATCGCCGTCGGGACGCACATGACATGTCAGCACAATCTTTTGTGACTGTGAGATAAGCGACTGAAACGCATCAACGTCCGATGTATCAATCATTTTCTTCATCCGAACTTTTTTCCAGTATTTTTATACGAAAGGATTCAACACGCAAAGTTAATAAACTTATCTCTGATTTCAAACCTTGGCGATGATTTAAGCTTAATTTTTACATTTTAATCCGAATCATCACTATTTTTTTGTTAATTTTGTAAGTTGAAATTAGACGCCAACTCATAAATTCTTTGTCATGCATACTAAAGAGGAAAAAATTGAAGCTTTCGGTAAAATGCTTGATGTGCTCGACATTCTACGCGTAAAGTGTCCTTGGGATGCCAAACAGACCAACGAGTCGCTCAGGCCCAACACCGTGGAGGAAGTTTTCGAACTTGTGGATGCACTTGCCTCCGATGACAATTCCAACATAAAGAAAGAACTCGGCGACGTGCTGCTGCACATTGCTTTTTACGCCAAAATCGCTGAAGAGAAACAACTCTTCGACATAGCCGACGTATGCTCCGCCCTTACCGAAAAACTAATCTTCCGTCATCCACATATTTTTGGAGATGTAAAGGCTAATTCTCCCGAAGAGGTAGCAAAAAACTGGGAACAAATAAAGCTCAAAGAAAAAGGAGGAAACAAGACTGTGCTCGGAGGTGTGCCCTCTGCTCTGCCTGCACTTATCAAGGCTAACCGTATTCAGGAAAAAGCCCGGAATGTGGGCTTCGACTGGGAGGAGCCGGCTCAGGTTTGGCAAAAAGTGAAAGAAGAAACCGCCGAAGTGGAAGCTGAGATCAAAAACAATGCCCCTGTTAATCTTGAAAACGAATTCGGAGATCTGCTGTTTTCTGTAATCAACGCAGCCCGTCTTTACGGTGTAAATCCCGAAAATGCGCTGGAGAAGACCAACCGTAAATTCATTGCTCGATTCAACTATGTGGAAAAGAAGGCTAAAGAGTATGGGATTAATCTGAAAGAAATGTCTCTCGCTGAGATGGACCGCCTTTGGAATGAAGCCAAAACCTTTAGCTCCAAATAAGCAAGTTTGTTTTTTCATAAACCGGATAGTTTCATACGTTTAACCATTCGCAAGTTAAAATCGCGAAAAATCAGGAGATTAGTTACACAGGCTATTAAATGATACTCTGCATTACCGAGAAACCGAGTGTAGGCCGCGATATCGCCAAAATTCTTGGTGCCGATTCGCAAAGAGCCGGATATTATGAAGGCAACAATTATTGCGTCACATGGACCTTCGGTCATTTGTGCGAACTGAAAATGCCGGATGACTACAACACGTATTGGAAGAGCTGGTCTTTGTCTTCTCTGCCGATGATACCGCAGCGTTTCGGCATAAAACTCAAAAACGACAACGGCATTCGTCAGCAATTCGAAATTATCAGCAAACTCATTGAGCAATGCGATGAAGTGATCAACTGCGGTGATGCCGGTCAAGAGGGAGAACTCATCCAAAGATGGGTGATGCAAAAGGCAGGATGCCGCAAGCCGGTGAAACGTCTTTGGATTTCATCCCTGACCGATGAAGCCATCCGTGAGGGTTTTAAAAGCCTGCGTCCGCAGGAAGATCTAGAGCCCCTTTACAATGCCGGTCTTTGCAGAGCTATCGGAGATTGGGTTCTCGGCATAAACTGTACACGCCTATATACTATTAAATATGGTGTGGATCGTCAGATCCTCTCCATTGGCAGAGTGCAGACCCCAACGCTTGCCATCATTGTCAAACGCCAGCAGGAAATAGAAAATTTCGTGCCTAAGGATTCCTGGGAACTCCGCACCAAGTATCGCAACGTCAATTTCACAGCCACTCTCAAGCCTTTCGAAATAGAAGATCGTGCACTTAAGGCTCTTGAAGAGATAAAACCTTTCCAATTCGAAATTACCGACATTGCCACAAAAAGCGGCAAAGAAGCGCCCCCTAAACTTTTCGATCTCACTTCGCTTCAAGTCGAAGCAAATAAAAAATTCGGATACTCGGCCGAGACTACCCTCAATACCATTCAGAGTCTGTATGAAAAGAAAGTGGCCACTTATCCCCGTGTGGATACCACTTATCTCACCGAAGACATCTACCCTAAATGTAAAGGTATTCTGAATGGGCTCTCTCAATATCAGGACACACTCTCTGCCATTCGCGGAAAGCAGTTGCGTAAAAGCAAGAAGGTGTTTGACAATTCCAAGGTCACCGACCACCACGCAATCATCCCTACCGGGCAGCAACTTCCCCCTGGATTATCATCGGCGGAACTCAACGTTTTCGACTTGATCGCCCGGCGGTTCATCAGCGTTTTCTTCCCCGACTGCAGTTTCAAGCAAACCACCGTCAACGGCAAAGCCGGGAAAGTAACATTCAAAACTACCGGTAAAGTAATCATTGACAAGGGATGGAAAGCTGTATTCGAAAAGGATGCAAAGGGCAACGATGTTTCCGAAAATCCGGAAAACAAGGAGCCCGATCAACAGACACTTCCGGAGTTTCAGAAAGGTGAGTTTGGACCTCACTCCCCATTTCTGGGCAAGAAAACCACCCAGCCTCCAAAATACTTCACAGAAGGCACCCTGCTGAAGGCTATGGAGACCGCTGGAAGCACCGTGGAAGACGAAGATTTGCGTGAGGCACTCAAAGCCAATGGAATAGGGCGTCCGTCCACAAGAGCTGCAATTATAGAAACTCTATATAAACGCGGATATATTCGTAGGGAACGCAAATCACTTCGTGCCACTCCGGAAGGATGCGAACTGATCGCCATAATTCGCGAAGAACTTCTCAAAAGTCCGAAATTAACCGGTATCTGGGAAGGGAAACTCCGACAAATAGAGCATCAATCCTATAGCCCTTCCGACTTTATATCCGAATTGAAAAAAATGGTGACCGAAATCACTTTACAAGTGCTTCGCGACAACTCCAACCGTCGTATCCAGACATCCGCCCCTGTCGTTAAACCCTCGACGGAGAAAAAACGTTCTAAAAAGACGGATAAACAAAAATAAGCATCATCATGTCCACCAACATTATTATACAGTACTCTCTGGTTGCAATCCTTCTGATTGGTGCGCTTGTTTGGATTGCAGTGAAATCCTACAGGCTTACGAAAAAGAAAGGCACCACCTGTTGTGGATGTTCACTTCAGAGTTCTTGTAAAAATTCACAAAATCCACATCCTGTAAAAGCCACAAAATCAGCCCGCAACTACAAATCAGAATCCTCTCCTGATTCCACATGTGATTGCCTTGAGAAGAAATCGTGCTGCAAATAAATCAAATTCCGCAAGTTGCTAAGCAACTTGCGGAATTTGATTCTTATGGTTGATGTTTGATATCAATGGAAATAAGATGCACAAGATTGCAATTGTTGTCAATCGAGAAGGCTCAGCAATTTTTTTACGGCATGAAAGGTGGTCTGCGGTGCTTTGGTCCAGAAATCTTTATACTGTTCTATATTCTCTCCTTGTCCCGGAGTATCACTCACGACTCTAAGGATATTGAACGGTACACCCTTCATCGAGCACACCTGAGCTATCGATGTAGACTCCATATCCACTGCCATCACCGCAGGAAACGTCTTTTTTATCTCCTTTATTTCCGAAGCTTTGGAAATAAATCTATCACCTGAACAGATCAGTCCGAAAAACACATTATCTTTATCCAAATGCTCATGAGCCAAGGTAATAAGACGATCATCGGCAGGCAGATACACTGAGCATCCATCAGCTCCGCCGATTTCAGTGCCCGGACCGCACCACACGTCGTGATATGCTGCATATTCCGCCACAAGCAACTGACCGGGCGTCATCCCGGACGCGCCTCCGGCCACTCCGGTGTTCACTATCAGATCCGGTGTGAAACTATTGATTAAATTATATGTAGACAGCGCTGAATTAACTTTTCCTATACCGCATTTTGCCACACATACGTCATGATGGCCAATCTTACCTATATGATGCTCGAAAATATCGCTCTTTATGTCTTTGGCACTCTCTATAAGAGGCAACAGAAGATTCATTTCCTTATCCATTGCCACTAATATTCCTATCTTCATTTTTTCAATTTTTAAGGGTATATACGAACATTGCAGTTAGAAGTAATTTGGCAACTTCAACTTTAGTAGAAAACAAATTTAAGATTTTTTTTGTTTTCGAACAAATATTTCTTACATTTGCATCTGCAATGCATCCGTTGAAAGACACAACGTGAAGAAATACAAACCCCGGAATTTATGAAACTTCAGCGACTTTACGACAATCAGCCATCGGAGCGACAACTCGCCGAGACCGTGCGCGACTTGAAAAACGGACAGATTGCCATTGTGCCTACAGATACCGTATATGCCATTGTTTGCGACGCCCTAAATTCCAAAGCAATTGAATCCATCTGCAGACTCAAAGGGATCAATCCGGAAAAAACAAATCTTTCCATTATATGTGAAGATATCTCCATGGCCGCCGACTACGCCAAAATTGACAATGCCGCTTTCAATCTTATGCGCAACAACACTCCGGGGGCCTTCACATTCCTGCTACCCACTACCCATAAGCTGCCCAAAGCATTCAAAGGCCGCAAAACGGTAGGGGTAAGAATTCCCGACAACACGGCCGTTAAAGCCCTTGCCCAACAACTCGGCAATCCCCTTCTCACTACGTCCATTCAATTCGAAGACGATGATTATGCCAGAAATCCCGAACTAATAGCGGAAGCATACCACGAAAAAGTCGATATCATATGGATTGGCAATGATGGAGACACCGAATACTCCACAATAGTGGATTTAACCGGACAGGAGCCCGAAATAATCAGAGATGGAAAAGGAATTTTGGATTAATTAATTTTTTCTTTAATTTTGCAAATAATTAATAAGGAGTGAAACCTCCCGGTATCTCTCCTTGTTGATTAATTGGTATAAATAGGCAGCGGGACATCCCTCAATTCCGAACCGATACCCATGCAGGGTATATCCTCAACTCCCGTCTTTATCCCATTACCATATGGTATAATAATCAATCATATTTGAAATAATAACCCAATTTATAATACTTACAGAAATGTCAAAAGTAACAGTTGTAGGCGCCGGCAACGTAGGCGCCACCGCAGCCAACGTTATCGCTCTGCGCGAAGTGGCTGACGAAGTTGTAATGATTGATATCAAGGAAGGTGTATCCGAAGGCAAAGCCATGGATATGATGCAGACCGCCAACCTTCTCGACATGAACACTTGCATCTGCGGTGTGACAAACAACTATGAAGCCACTGCCAACAGTGACGTAGTGGTGATCACATCAGGCATTCCCCGCAAACCGGGTATGACACGTGAAGAGCTCATCGGTGTCAACGCAGGCATCGTAAAGCAGGTCACCGAAAGCGTACTCGCACATAGCCCCAATGCCGTGATCGTATGCGTATCCAATCCTATGGATACCATGACCTATCTGATCCACAAGATCTCCGGTCTCCCCAAAAACCGCATCATCGGTATGGGTGGCGCTCTTGACTCAAGCCGCTTCAAATACTATCTGAGCAAAGCCCTCAACGCCAATCCCAACGAAGTGGAAGGTTTTGTAATCGGCGGTCACGGCGACACTACAATGATTCCTATGAAGCGTTTCGCTACTCTGCGTGGCATTCCTGTGACAAACTTCATCAGCGCTGAGGTTCTCGACAAAGTTGCCGCCGACACCATGGTAGGAGGTGCCACTCTTACCAAACTCCTCGGCACTTCCGCATGGTATGCTCCCGGTGCTGCCACAGCTGAAGTAGTGGAAGCTATTATCCACGACCAGAAAGCCATCATCCCCTGCTCCGCTCTGCTCGAGGGTGAATACGGTGAGAAAGATCTCTGCATCGGCGTGCCATGCGTTCTCGGCAAAGGCGGTATCGAAAAGATTATCGAACTCGACCTCAATGCTGAAGAAAAAGAACTCTTCGCCAAGAGCGCCGCTGCCGTCCACAAAACCAACGCTGCCCTCCCCTGCTAATCAAATTAGTATTGAAAGAATACTGAGTCCTGCCCCATTTCCGGGCAGGACTTTTTTTCATTTTCCGCCCCATCAATTTACTATACTTATGCATATTAAACTTTAAAATTTTGCTTTCTGGATTTATTTTCGTATTTTTGCAACGGCTTAACAACTTACAATTAGTATTAAAATCGTGAAAAAATTTTTTCTTACGGCCGGCTTATTCTTATTTTCTTCGTCGGCACTTTTGGCTCAAAACTATGCTTGGCCGTCACACTTTGAGGGCGTGATGCTGCAAGGGTTCTTCTGGGATTCTTATTCGGGCGCCAACAATTCCAAATGGTCTACTTTGACATCTCAGGCTGATGAGATAGCTCCATACTTTAAAGTAATATGGGTGCCAAACGCCGGCAAAGCCGCCACTAATCCCAGCATGGGTTACGACCCTGTATACTGGTTCACAAATCATACATCTTCGTTTGGCACCAAGCAACAACTAATTAAAATGATCAGTGCCTACAATGCATTGGGCACCGACATAATTGAAGACGTAGTGGTAAACCACCGCAGCGGCGTAACCAATTGGACCGACTTCCCCTCCGAAGTATGGAATGGCAAGACCTATAAACTCGGTCCGGAGCACATTTGCTCCGACGACGAAGTTGCCTCTCAAAGCGGTCAGGCTAAACCAACCGGTGCGCGCGACACCGGTGAGGGATTCTCCGGATCACGCGACCTTGACCATACAAGCCCCGTGGTGCAGGAAAATGTAATCGCCTATTGCCAACACCTTATGCAGGACCTTGGTTTCTCAGGTTTCAGATACGATATGGTGAAAGGCTACAGTGCAAAATATACCAAGATATATAACGAAGCTTCCAAACCAAAATATTCTGTGGGCGAATATTGGGACGGAAGCTACGACAAAGTGGCCGCATGGATCGAAGGCACCGGACGACAGAGCGCAGCCTTCGACTTCCCGTTGAAATACTGCATCAACGAAGCCTTTGCCAACAATGATATGACAAAACTCGTATGGCTTGCAAACGGCGTCACACCGCAACCCGCCGGTCTGATTCATTACAATTATCCGCAATACGCAGTAACCTTTGTGGACAATCACGACACTTACCGCGACGGTTCCAAATTCAACGGCAACGTTCTTGCAGCCAATGCATTCATCTTATGTTCCCCCGGCACGCCCTGCGTTTTCCTCCCCCATTGGCAAAAGTATAAAGAGCAAATCAAACCGATGATAGCCATCAGAAATGCCTGCGGGGTAAACAATCAAAGCTCCGTGAAAGTGCTCCGGTATGAACGCGACTGCTATCTCGCTGAAGTGAAGGGCACCAAGGGATCTCTTGTAGTGAAAATTGGAAATGCATCCGTCACACCCGACGGATATACCAACAGCGACATTCGTGCCACAGGATCCGGCTACTGTATTTGGTCTAAGACCAAGATCGATGGAAATTCCACGGTGGAACCCGATCCCGTAGACCCCACTTATCCTCAGAAAGTATACCTCATGGGTAATCTTACTTCCGGACATTGGGACACTTCAACCGCGATACCCGCCGATGAAGCCTCAAAGGGTGTATACAAATGGCACGAAGTGGAGCTTGAAGCCGCCGCGGACAACAACTACTCCTACTTCTCCTTCACTACTGCCGTTGCATCCACTGTTTCTGATTGGGATCTCATCAACGCTTCTGACCGTTATGGTGCCACTTCCAACGACCTTTCCATAAAACTCAACAATCCCGTCGGCGTGAAATGCTTCTATGGCGGTGGCAACGCAGGCGAGGCCTTCGCCTGGAAAGCCGTGCCCGGCACTTACTCATTTACCCTCGATCTCTCCCAGAACTCTCTGGTAATATCTGAACCTACAGCCGTAGGCCTTGTAGACGATGACATTCTTCTGCCAGCTGTTTACTACAATTTGCAAGGCATTCGGGTAGAGAATCCCGCACCCGGAATTTACGTCAAACGGCAAGGCTCAACCATGAAGAAAGTTTTGATTAAAAATTAATTTGTAATCTAACTCATAGATCTTTTAAGCTGAGCCCGAATCTATTTTAGGATCCGGGCTCTGTCTTTTTAATTGCATCAATACGCTTTATCTTGAACAATTACCCCTCGTCCGGGTGTTAATAAATTATAATTTTTACTAATTTTGTGGCGTATTTGCACATGAAGATATTTCATCGCGACATAAAATCCTCCGGTGCCTACTACGGAATTTTCAACGACAGTTTCCCCCCCATTATGGACGGAGTGACTCTGACGGTGGAAAATTATGCCCGCTTGCTTCCCGTTACGGGACATCCATCCTGCGTGGTTACGCCCTGGAATCCTGTCTCGGCAAAATATCCATATCGTGTGATGAGATACTTCTCTGTGCCTATAGCCAACCGTTATCCTTATCGATACGGTTACCCCAAACTCGATCCTTTTATCTGGCAACGACTCCGAAAAACGCCATTCAGGCTTGTGCACTCTCACTGCCCATTTTCATCCGGAAGACTCGCTGTATACGTAAAGCGCAAACAACACGTGCCGCTCATAGGAACATTCCATTCCAAATACCGCACTGATCTTGAACATAGTTTCAAGCATATGCCATGGTGTATCCCTATAATAATGAGAAGAATACTCAACTTCTTCAATGCGTGCGACGAAGTATGGATTCCCCAGGCCCGTGTGGAAGAGACTGTGAGGGAATACGGCTATAAAGGCCATCTCGAGGTTGTAGACAACGGCATTGATTACGCCGACATGGCGGATAAGGCAAATATTCCCATGTCTGATTATAAATCTCTAGCGAAAGAGACTCTGGGCATCCCCGCTGACCAATTCGCTCTCCTGTTCGTAGGCCAGCACATTGAAGCAAAAGGCATTCTCTTAATCGCGGATGCCCTCGCCCTCTTGAAAGACAAAGTGAATTTCACTATGAACTACATAGGCAACGGATACGCACTCCCACAGCTTAAGGAACGCATCCAAAACCATGGGCTTTCTTCCAGAGTAAATATCAACGGTGTGATACAAGACAGAAAAGTTCTGGCACGCTACTATGCAGCCTCCGATCTGTTTCTGTTCCCGTCCATGTACGACAATGCCCCACTCGTGCTCCGCGAAGCCGCCGCTATGGGCACCCCGGGGATCCTTCCATTCGAATCCACTGCTTCGGAAGTGATTGCGGATGGTGTAAATGGATTCCTTACCCGCCCCACTCCTGCCGCATATGCTGAACTCATCGAAAAACTTTACCACGACAGAAACCTTGTGGCTCTCGCAGGGCAATCAGCCCGAAATTCTTTGGTGAGAGGATGGGAGGATGTGGTGGAAGAAGTGGCCGATAGATATAATTCTTTACTTAAACGCCATGGCCGAGTCTGATAATACCAATCATAAGAAATACTTTTCCATATGGAAAGTGCTGCTTCCGGTAGCCATCGGAATTGCAGTGGTCGCTCTTATGTTCTGGCACGATGCCCGTAAGGAAGACTTGGGAGAAATATTGCACAGTATTCAATTCACTCCGCGGTGCATACTCTGCATAATTCTTGCCTTCATGTGTATGCTCGGCCGCGACTTCGGACTCACCTGGAGATTCAGAGCTCTCACAAACCATCAGTTAAAATGGAAATCCGCTTGGGAGGTAGACATGCTGTGCGAATTCACTTCGTGCATCACTCCTTCCGCAGTAGGGGGAAGCAGCCTCGGCATGGTGTTTCTGAATTCCAAAGGAATTGAATTCGGAAAAGCCACCACATTGATGATGACCACTCTGATTCTTGATGAGTCCTTCTTCGTATTGTTTTGCCCGATTATGATTTTCCTCACTCCCGGCAATGAAATATTCGCATCGGGAGGCGCTACATTCTCTCATGGTATCAAACTCACTTTCTGGACCGTATATGCCATCCTATTTATATGGACCCTCATCCTTTATATGGGGGTGATCTGGCGTCCGCAGTGGATCAAGAGCATTCTTGCCAAAATTTGCCGAATCAGGTTTCTGAAGCATTTTGCTCCAAAAGCAGAATCGCTGAGTACCAACATGATCGCCACTTCTGCCGAACTAAAGAAGAAGCCTTTTAGGTTCTGGCTTGAAGTGTTTGGCGGCACTGCCCTCTCCTGGACTTCCCGGTATCTGGTGGTCAATGCCCTTTTCCTTGGATTCATCCCAGCCGACGATCCTTACCAATGGATTATCCTCGCGCGTCAGTTTGTGATCTGGGTGGTATTGATGGTAAGTCCCACTCCCGGAGGTGCAGGTCTTAGCGAATGGTTGTTCTCAGAATATTACGGCGATCTCGTGGTCACTGCCGGAATGGCCCTTATCCTCGCTATATTCTGGAGAATCATTTCCTATTATCTTTATCTGCTCATCGGTGCTATTATAGTGCCTGGATGGCTCAAAAGTTCGGTTCAAAAGATTCGTTCCCAAAAATAAGATTTTGATATGAATATTATCGCTATAATTCCAGCACGTTACAATTCCTCCCGTTTCCCCGGCAAACCCCTTGCCATTCTTGGTGGAGAACCGGTGATAATCAGGGTATGTCGTCGTGTGGAGCAAGCCGGGATCCATCCGGTTGTGGCCACGGATGACCAACGTATCTACGATGCAGTGATCCAAGCGGGATTCATGCCTGTGATGACTTCTCCGGTCCACCGAAGCGGTACTGACCGTATCTGCGAAGCTCTTGATAAGATCACGGCCGAAGGTATGCAGCCCGACGTAGTGGTCAACGTACAGGGAGATGAGCCTTTCATCCGTCCTCAACAATTGATTGCACTATGCCAGACTTTCACTGATCCGGAAGTGGAACTTGCTACACTTGTGAAGCCATTTCCTGACGATATGCCGTATAAAGCACTGGAAAACCCCAATTTGGTGAAAGTGGCGCGCAAACTCAACGGAGACGCCCTTTACTTTTCCCGCTCCGTAATTCCCACGATCCGAGGTGTGGAGAAAAACAAATGGCCGGACTCACACGTCTTTCTTACACACATGGGCGTCTATGCATATCGTCCGGACACACTCAGGCATGTGGCATCTTTACCGCAATCGCCACTGGAAAAGGCCGAAAGCCTTGAGCAACTAAGATGGTTGGAAGCCGGGCTGAATATTCGCACCGTTGAGACCACCGGTGAAAGCATCGGAATAGACACTCCCGAAGATCTAAAGCGGGCGGAAGCCTTTCTACTCAAAATTTCCGATACGGAAATTGCAGATATATGAGTTTTTTAGTAATTTCGCAATGAATTTGGCAAAGATGCGGATTATCCAATATTCTTTTATAGGGCCCAATCTGCATTATTCGTCATAAAATCTTCTATAATAGGCTAATAGGTAAAAAAGATAAGTATGAAAAAGAGTGCACTCCAAAGAGTGAGAGCTGAGTATCAACCCAAACTTCCTAAAGCTCTCCAAGGTCCTGTAAAACTTAAAATCGGTGATCCCACACAATCAGTAGCCGATCAAGATCGTATCAAAGAACTGTTTCCGAACACTTACGGCATGCCCGTGGTGGAATTTGTCACAGACGAACACCCCGAACGCCTTGAAGAGCCTTTCAACGTAGGCATAATCCTTTCCGGCGGACAGGCCCCCGGCGGCCACAACGTGGTGAGCGGCATTTTCGACGGAATCAAGTCGCTCAATAAAGAATGCCGCCTTTACGGATTTCTTATGGGTCCCTCCGGATTCATCAACCATCAATACATGGAGCTGACTGCCGGATACATCAAGGAATACCGCAACACCGGCGGCTTTGACATTATCGGCTCCGGACGTACAAAACTTGAGACTCCCGAACAATTCGACTCTGGCCTTAAAATTCTTAAAGAACTCAACATCAAGGCCCTCGTTATAATAGGCGGTGACGACTCCAACACCAATGCCGCTGTGCTCGCCGAATATTACAAGGCTAATGGCGAAGACATTCAGGTGATCGGAGTGCCCAAAACTATCGACGGTGACCTCAAAAACGAATGGATCGAAACATCTTTCGGTTTCGACACAGCCTGCAAAGTATATTCCGAAGTGATAGGCAACATCCAGCGTGACTGCAACTCCGCAAAAAAATACTATCATTTCATAAAACTCATGGGCCGTTCGGCTTCCCATATCGCCCTCGAATGCGCTTTGGAAACCCAGCCTAACGTTTGCATTATATCTGAAGAAGTGCAGGCCAAAAGAATGACCCTAGACAACATCGTAAGCTACCTCTGCTACGTGATTTCCGAACGTGCCAAACTCGGCTGGAACTTCGGCACTGTACTTGTGCCCGAGGGTCTCATCGAATTTATACCTTCGGTTAAAAAACTCATTCAGGAACTCAACGACGTACTCGTGGAATATGCTCAGGAACTCGAAGGTCTTGAAGAACTCGACAAACTCCGTGCGATCCACTCTCACCTCTCCCCCGCCAACGCCGATCTCTACAAGAGTTTCCCCAAGGCCATTGCCCTGCAGCTAAGCCTTGACCGAGATTCCCACGGCAACGTACAGGTCTCTCTTATCGAGACTGAAAGCCTGCTGAGCCAAATGGTGGAAAAACGCCTTCAGGAAATGGCTGAAGAGGGCGAATACAGCGGTAAATTCTCTGCCCAGCACCACTTCTTCGGCTACGAGGGAAGATGTGCGGACCCCACCAATTTCGATGCCGACTATACCTATGCTCTCGGATATAACGCCGCCATGCTTATAAATTCCGGTCTCACAGGTTACATGTCCAGCGTCCGCAACCTTACCGGACACACTGAAGAATGGATACCCGGCGGTATTCCCATCACCATGATGATGAATATGGAACGCCGCAACGGCAAAGAAAAACCCGTGATTCAGAAAGCTCTCGTAAACCTCAACGGACGTCCTTATCTTAAGTTCGCATCCATGCGTGAGACTCTTGCTCTCAACACCCTGTATCAGTATCCCGGCCCAATCCAGTATTTCGGCCCCGCCGAGGTCTGCGACCGTCCTTCCATGACTCTTCTGCTCGAGCACGGTAAAGAAATCTGATATTTTAGTAAGGCATCTGCCCTATTGCGATGAAAATAAACTCTTTTATATTAAACACGGTGACGATAGGCCTATGGCTTATCGTCACCGCGTGCTCTTCCGGTCAGTCCAAGGCCACGGATTCTTTGTCGGATTCTCAAAGTGCCGGATCTTTTGCCGAATCCCATTCCAACCCCTCTTCACTGGCCGACAACGCTGAATATAAATTAATCAATAATAGGATCATTCCCATCAACGGACGCCCCGCCGTAGTGGATTTCTACGCCGACTGGTGTCCTCCCTGTCGCAAACTCCACCCAATATTCACCTCAATAGCTCAGGATTTCGAAGGGATGGTCGACTTCATTAGAGTAGACGTAGATGCCAAGGAATCTCTGGCTCAGGAATATGTAGGAAGGGGCATACCCACACTCGTATTTCTACTTCCCAACGGAGATGTGGCCGCTACTACCGAAGGATTCATGACCGAGCCGGAACTCCGTTCCTGCGTAGAGGAACTCATCGAAAAGACCCACAATATTTCCCACCAATAAAACACCTCTCCCATCTTATAAAAATAAAACATTTATTCTCCTCTTCATAAAACACCGCTCCCACGCCTCAGGCTCCAGTCCTCTTCCGAAGCCAATTCCACTATGAAATGGCCTCTTATTTTGAACTTCCCCAAAATTCTACTATCTTTGCACCGACTAAGACCCGTCTCATAAAATTCATATGACCAACGGCTCTTCGCCGGGAGTTCCTTCCCAATATTTTTCGACAACCTAAACTATCAATTATGTCTAACCAATCTGCTGCCGCCATGAACGGTGGAGTGATCGAAGTGCTACGCGACAAAGCCTGGGCCCGCTGGACTGCCCTCGGACTGCTCGCCTTCGCCATGTTCTGCTCCTACGTATTCATGGATGTCCTCTCCCCTATCAAAGATCTACTTCAATCTACACGCGGTTGGGATTCAACCGCCTTCGGCACCATGCAAGGTTCCGAGACTTTCCTCAACGTATTTATCTTCTTCCTGATCTTCGCCGGAATCATCCTCGACAAGATGGGCGTGCGCTTCACAGCCGTCCTTTCCGGTGGCGTAATGGTTGTGGGCGGCCTTATCAACTGGTATGCCCTCACCGATGCCTTCCAGGGTTCCGGTCTTGACATCTGGTTTACCGAACACCTGAACTACATCCCGGGCTTTGACGAACTCGGCATCTCCCCCTTCTATGAAGGTATGCCGGCAAGCGCCAAACTTTCGGCCGTAGGCTTCATGATTTTCGGTTGCGGTGTGGAAATGGCAGGTATCACTGTGTCGCGAGGCATTGTAAAATGGTTCAAGGGTCGCGAGATGGCTATGGCCATGGGTTCCGAAATGGCTCTTGCCCGTCTGGGTGTGGGCACATGTATGATCTTCTCCCCACTTATCGCCAATTTCAGCGGCAACATCAGCGTATCACGCTCCGTGGCTTTCGGCGTGTTGCTCCTCCTGATTGCCCTAATCATGTTTATCGTATACTTCTTCATGGACAAGAAGCTTGATGCCCAGACCGGTGAAGCTGAAGAATCCGATGAACCGTTTAAGATCTCCGACCTCGGCAAGATTCTCTCCAGCTGGGCCTTCTGGCTGGTTGCGCTTCTCTGCGTACTTTATTATTCCGCTATATTCCCATTCCAGAAGTATGCTGTCAACATGCTTCAGTGCAACCTTACGCTCCATCCGGAAAGCGTCACCGAATTCTGGCAAAGCGATCTGGCCACATATATTCAATATGTAATCATGCTTATTGTAGCCATCGGGGCTTTCGGTTTCAGTTTCACAAAGGCCAAAGGCGTGAAATACTCCTCTCTCTGCATTGCCATTGTTGCTCTCGTCATCTACTGCGTGATGGGATATATGCGTCAGTCAGCTGCCGCTATCTTCGCGGTATTCCCCCTGCTCGCCGTCGGTATCACCCCCATTCTCGGTAACTACGTGGACTACAAGGGCAAAGCAGCTTCCATGCTCATTTTCGGTGCTCTTTTGCTTATCATCTGCCACCTCACCTTCGCCTTTATACTTCCGATGTTTAAGGGCAACGATATGGGTGGTGTGATCCTTGCCTATGTCACGATCCTCGTGCTCGGAGCAAGTTTCTCTCTCGTGCCGGCTTCCCTTTGGCCCTCCGTGCCCAAGCTTGTCGACGCCAAAATCATCGGTTCTGCCTACGCTCTGATTTTCTGGATTCAGAACATCGGTCTGTGGCTCTTCCCGCTGCTGATCGGTAAAGTGCTCGATAGCACCAACGCCGATCTCGTGGCCCAGCAGAAAGCCGGACTGATCTCCGCCGAACAAGCCGCCATCAGCTACAACTACACCTGGCCCCTCGTGATGCTCGCTTGTCTCGGAGGTGCAGCTCTCGTGCTTGGAATCATCCTCAAGGGTCTTGATGCCAAAAAGCACCTTGGGCTCGAACTCCCCAATATTCAGGAACCCACTCAAGTTAAGAAGGAAGTGGAAGAATCTGAAGTTATCGACGCTGAACTTTAATTAAATCATATATAGGACAGAGTTTTCCGAGAAAGGAAAACTCTGTCCTACTTATTATTGTTTAAAGTATAAGCACGTCTGCTTTCTCCAATATGCAACTTGCCGAAAGGAAAACCAAAGAAAGTATATATGAAAAGGACACTTACTATAATAGTGGCAAGCCTGATTATCTTCTTGCAGTCAAGTGCCGAGACCGTGAGTCAGAAGGCTGCATCCCAACTCGCCCAGGAATTCTTCAACGAGGTGCACGGCAAAATCATGGCCCCTGTCAAACTGGTATATAACGGACGAAACCTTACCACAAACCGTCTGTTCGTGCCTTTTTATATCTACAATCTTCCCGCAGGAGGCTTCGTAATCATCTCCGCAGAAAACAAAACTTTCCCCATTCTCGGTTTCAGTCTGAAGGAAAACTTCGATCCTAACCATATCGGGCCGAAAGAAAAAGCGTTGCTCACTTCCTACGCACGCGATATCGAAATGATCCGATACGACAGCCGAATACCTTATGAAGCTATTGCCGCCTGGACTGATATCCCACACTACATCCGGAGCATACTCGATGCTAAATACGAGGCCACCGACCCCGTTTTTACTATGGATGATGCCTCCTCCAGACTTAACGGCATTATCAACACAGGTCTTGCTGAAGAGACAGCTTCGGATATTTATGATCCGAAACAGTGGCAGGAAATGATCAACCGCGAACTCAATACCAATCAAAGTGTTGCCGTAGGTTTAATTGAAAACGGAAACGTCTATCCCACTATTGTTTACGGGCGTCAAGGTGACTATTTTCGTATCGAGCTCGACCGGCGTAACCAGTGGCTGATGCGCCTGCTTCCCTCCGAACTGCTCAGCGGACTGCAGATTGCAGATTTCTCTTTCCCTGCTGCCATACCATTACCCGAACCCGAAGATACCACCTACAGGTTTTACGATGACTTCGCTCAAGAAACCCGCGCCATTGAACAATCCCGTCTCTCAGACTCTCAAGCAACTCTTTTGGATTCACCTATCGTGAAAGCCATCGGAGGAGGACATTATGCCATCACTCTGCCCGAAAACGTTAGAATGTTGACAATTTATAATCTTGGAGGAGCGATAAGCAGCATACGCACTTTTAAAAATACAAATACCGCTTTTGCAGATCTCAGTATTGAACCCAACGGTTTTTATTTCGCAAATCTTCTCGGAGAATCCGGCAAAACCTACGGTGTGAAACTAACTCGATAAAAACCAACCTATGAACCTCATGAAATCCAAGGTAGCCGCTTGGGCTGCTATTATACTCATTATAATTGTAGTAGGCTTGACATTCGCCATGCGTCCGGTATGGTGGTGCTTTTTCGATATTTTCTTTGCCTTCATGATGTGTTTTTGCCATCTTCTCGCTCTCAATATGGAAAAGATCAGCGCCATCGCCTGTGTCAAACTGGATCGGGCAGCCTTGGTATTTGGCATCCTTTTCATTTTGGCGTTGATCGCAGAATACATTGCATATCAATATATTTTTTAAGAATGAAATTCAGGTTTCATCTTGTCTTGTGCAAATACATCAAATTAAATTCGCCAAAACCATCAATTTTTCAATAAAAATATTTGGTCATTACAAAATAAATATCTAACTTTGCATCGCAATTCCGGAAAGGAAAGCAAATGGTACCATGTCCGAGTGGTTAGGTAACGGTCTGCAAAACCGTGCACACCAGTTCGAATCTGGTTGGTACCTCAAAAGAGCAACTCTTAGTTGCTCTTTTTTGCATATAAGCATTCCTAAAGATATGCAGCGAAAATTAGAAGAAAATTTTTAATGTTCTAAATGCAAGACTTTGGAAACAATTAAATGAAGTCGTCTAAACTTATTTTGTTATTAAGACTTAGTAAGATTTCGGAGGGAATTTCCTTCATCGAAGAGGGAACGATGCCTGCATCGTGACTGATGAGATGATGGAAATTCACCCGAAAGACCTCTAAGATGTGTAAAATATGAGTATTTGTCTCGCAGTTTGAGGTTAGAAGCGGCTATAGATTTCCACTCCTTTGGCTTTGGCTTTGGCTTCGTCGGCCTTTGAATTAGCATCCACTCCGTATTTGGATAATTCCGGTACCACTACTCTTGTGCCCGGTCTTATCTTGTTGGGATGGCCTAGTATGGATTTGTTTTCTTCGTATATATATGGCCAAAAATGATAATTGCCGTAGTGCTCTTTGGCTATGGTGGTCAGGTATCGTGTGGTTGTCACAGTGTCGTATCCCGGTTCTTTTATTTTGACGTCGGAGGGTTCTGTAGGCGCCACTTCTTCCTCACTTTCTTCTTCAGTACATGCACTTTCTTCTTCAATCGAGACCTCTGTATCCTTGACGGGTTGTTCTGAAATTAATTTGTTATTTTCAAGAGTTCGCTCCAACTTGTCGTTTAATAAATAATAGCATACACCTATTCCGCACACTACTATTATCAGCGAACATATCACTCCCCATAAGAATCCAAAACCGAAACTCCTACGCCTATCCTTTTCAATCTTAGTCACTGACGAGTAGTTTGTCTTTGCCGGAACTGCCAGAGTTTCTTTCTCATCCGTCGCCACAGTATCTGCCTTATTTTTATCTTCCGATGCAATTGCACCCAATTCCGGTATCGACATATTATCGGTAACAGATACATCGCTTTCTTCCATAGCTTTTGTCATTGATTCGGAATGGGTTGTACTTTCTTCCAACACATATTCCACTTCGCCGGAATCTGCAGATTGCATTACGTTCTCATTCTCGCTAGATTCCAAGGTATCGTCTGTGTCACACTCTTCTTCTTCCTGAGTGAGGGCGACATCTAAATCAACAATGTGTTGCTCTATATTATCGGTGTCTTCAACGGCATCGTCTTTTTCTTCTATCTCCTTTTCTTCATCCGTTGCATCATCAACCGTGTCTATCGCAAAGCCTTCTTCTTTGGATTCTTCTTCAGTCAACGGTGCGGTCTCACCCATAACTGCGGCAAGTTTGTCATCTTCAAGTTCTTCTTCAGTTATTGAGTCGGAAAGTTCTACAGTCTCAAACATAGAAAAAGGAGAATTTACAGCATCCGCCAATTCCTTGGCCGGGATGAAACTCAGTTTGCCATGGGAAGGAATTATGTATTGTTCGCCGGTAGACACGTTCACACTGCGTCTTTCCTCCACCATCACAATCTTGAAAGTGCCGAGGCCCTTGATTTTTACTGATTCTCCACTTTCAAGAGTGTCGCTGATCACGCTGAAAAGGGTGCGGATATATTCTTCCGTGGTTTTCTTATTTTCACCGATCCTTTGGGCAAGCAGAGAGGCAAGTTTCGGTAAAGTAATCTTTTCGTTCATATATCACCTCCTTCCGACGCCTTGAGTTTAGATTTCAATATCGTAGACGGCTTGAAACCCACCACTATCTTTGGTGGTATCAACAATCGTTTGCCTGAGGCAGGATGCACCGATATGCGTTCCATACGCTTTTTGGGTTCTAAATTTCCAAAAGTGGGGATAGCCACCGTGTCTGATTCCTGAAGTACATCAGTGATGACTTCACATAATCCGGCGGTTAAAGCCGCAACCTTCTCCACGTCGGTGTCCATACGTTGCGCCACTTTATCCATGAGCATCCTATTATCCATATATTGCTGATAATTTATGAATTAAAAACTTTTTGCACTGCATTCATGAAGAAATTCCAATCAGAATCTTCTCCTGAAACTACAAAAATAGCTCTTTTCTTTCAATTTGTGATTCTCATTCTCAACTTTTCTAATCTCGTCGTATCATTTTTTCAATTCATTTTATAAAATTTTTCCTTAAATTTGTAGTGTTATGAAAATACTACTGTCAGTCCTGGCTCTCGTGGCCACTTATATTCCGGCTTCGGCCCAACTCCTTTATAAAATCACAAACCCTGAAGGAACCAACATCTCCTACATTTTCGGCACCCACCACATGGCTCCGTTAAGCGTGCTTGATGATATCCCCCAGATTCAGCAGGCTCTTGACAATGCCGAGGTCGTGGTCGGTGAGATCGACATGACAGGCGGTCAAATGCAAATGGCCCTTCAACTCCAAAAATATGCTGCCGCTCCCCCCGACAGCACTCTTTCCTCACTTTATTCTTCGGCGGATTACGATCGTCTTGATGCCGCTTTCACCAAATTTATAGATACCCCACCCCTCTCCTTAAAAATGTTTGATTCCATGCGTCCGATGGTGGTGCAGGCTCTGTTTACCGTCTACCTGATGCAAAAACACTTCCCGGAGTATGATCCCTCCCAGCAACTCGACACGTATTTCCAGACCGAATCAAAGGCACTCGGCAAAGATATCATAGCCCTTGAAACCGTCGACGAGCAGGGAAATCTCCTTTACCAAAGCACCCCCATCGCCCAACAGGCAGACAACCTGCTTAAAATCATTGACAACCCTGAGGAAGCCGTACAAGAAGTGAAGGAACTAAACGAGTCATATCTCAGCCACGACATTCAAGCCCTTCTCGACATGACCATTGCACAGGAAGATGATGCAGAAGCAAAACAATTTATTAACGTTTTGCTAACGCAAAGAAATCACAATTGGATGGAGAAACTTCCCGAAATACTAAATTCGCGCCCAGCCTTTGTTGCTGTAGGCGCATTGCATCTTCCCGGAGAAAACGGCATTCTTAACCTCTTACAAAGAAAAGGGTTCAGCATAACTCCGGTTGATGCCATCACCGGGCGCTAAGCCGACATATTCTCAATCAGTAGAATTTTCTAAAAACACCGCGTTTAAGCGTAAAGATACCAAGCATAAATAAATTATTAGGGCAATTTTCTCTTATTTGCAATATCCGACAAATCTTTTTCTAATATTTTTTGCATATAACGATAATTTAGCCTAATTTTGCGTCAAACAATAACTACCAATCAACAAACAGACAATATCATGGAATTACCATTTGCAGAGTCTTGGAAAATCAAGATGGTAGAGCCCATCAAAAAGACTACACGCGAACAGCGTCTCGAACTTCTCAAAAAAGCTGACTGGAACGTATTCCTGCTTCCCTCCGACGCTGTATACATCGACTGCCTTACCGATTCCGGCACTGGCGCAATGAGCGACCGTCAGTGGGCTGCTATGATGACCGGTGACGAATCCTATGCCGGTGCCCGTTCTTTCTATGAACTCAAAGACACCATCTACAAAATCACCGGTTTCCAGTATGTACTTCCCACTCACCAGGGTCGTGCCGCTGAAAACGTTCTCTTCTCCCACCTCGTAAAGGAAGGTGACATCGTGCCCGGCAACTCTCACTTCGACACCACCAAAGGCCACATCGAATCCCGCAAGGCTTTTGCCGTAGACTGCACTGTAGACGAAGCAAAAAACACCCAGCTGGAGGTGCCCTTCAAAGGCAATGTCGATCTCAAGAAACTTGAGAAGTGTCTTGAAGAAAACCACGACAAGATTCCTTTCATCATCGTCACAATCACCAACAATACAGCCGGCGGTCAGCCCGTTTCCATGGAAAACCTCCGCGGTGTGCGCAAACTCGCCGACAAATACGGCAAACGCGTTTGCTTCGACTCTGCCCGCTTCGCTGAAAACGCTTACTTCATCAAAATGCGTGAAGAAGGCTACCGCGACAAGACCATCAAAGAAATCGCTCATGAAATGTTCGATCTCGCCGACATGATGACCATGTCTTCCAAAAAAGACGGTCTTGTAAACATGGGTGGCTTCATCGCTACTCGCTGGGAAGATATCTACGAAGGCGCCAAAATGTATCTTATCCCCTTCGAAGGCTTCCTTACTTACGGCGGTATGAACGGCCGTGATATGGCAGCTCTTGCTGTTGGTCTTGACGAAAACACTGAGTTCGACATGCTCGAGACTCGTATCCGTCAGGTGGAATACCTCGCAAAAAAACTTGATGAGTACGGCATCCCCTACCAGCGTCCTGTTGGCGGCCACGCCCTCTTCATCGATGCCGACAAGGTGCTCGACCAGATCCCCAAGGAAGAGTTCCCCGCCCAGCGCCTCACTATCGAGCTCTATCTTGAAGCAGGCGTACGTGGTTGCGAAATCGGCTACCTCCTCGCTGACCGCGATCCCATCACCCGCGAAAACCGCTTCGGTGGCAACGACTTCCTGCGTCTCTGCATCTGCCGTCGCACTTACACCAACAACCACATGGACGTGATCGCTGCCGCTCTGAAGAACGTATACGATCGTCGTCACGAGATCAAACGTGGTGTGGAAATCGTATGGGAAGCTCCCCTTATGCGTCACTTCACAGTTAAACTCCGCCCCCTCGACGAAGAAAAGTAAACTGCAAATTTCATCCAATTATAACCGCAAAATAGGAGACCCTTAATTGAGTCTCCTATTTTTTCTTTCTCATGGGAGTGTATATCATTCCCGTGGGATTTTTTACTGCTTTGAGAGAGCAGATTGCCCTATTTCCCCTTTGGAGCGGGACCAGCCGGTGCCGGGGAGGCAACCCCTGTCTGCATGGCAGTTGGTTCCGTAGAAGCCGACGTCTGCGGTGGATAGGCCGGGTTCTCAGGCGTTCCGCTTTCGTTGAAGAAGGGATACGGCAGACCGTAAAGCACGTCCGGATTCTTGCCGGGACTCATATAGCCGTCGATTATCGTATCGCGCCCCGTCGGATTCTCGAATGTATATAGATTGAACCGATACAGCATCACAGCAATATGTTCGAACACGGATGCCTGTATGGCCTCGTAGGGCAGCCAGGCCGATGTGTTGGTGAAGCAATAAACCTGCAGCGGAATTCCGGTGGACGTCTGGGCAAGTGTCGTGACAAAACATGTATTGTCCGGACCGGATGCAATCTGAGGATTTGACGCCAGATATATTGCCAGATATGCTCTGAACACTCCAAGGTTACTTTCGATGCTGCCGTCGGCTATCCCCGCAGGATTCTGTGTGTCGTAATTTTTACCGCTCGCCCTCTGCTCCCTCTTTATTTTAATCCAATCCGCGAGCAATGGGATTTTGGCATATGCATCAAGCATGGACTCATCGGTAGGCACCACACTGTCAGCATCTATCATATACGATCTCTGGATACGACGCGTATTGCTCAGCTGCATGTTGCGATAGTTGGTAAAACTGCCGCTTATCAGACTGTATGGGGGCAATGTTGTGATCGTTTTATCCCAATTCTCCACCTTGACCGAAGTTAAAGACACTTCCTTAACAGTGCCATTAGCGTCCGTGCCGTTTACCTTTATCCAGTCTCCAACATGCAGACTATCGTTTTCCGATAATTGTACACCGGCCACAACTCCCAATATATTGTCTTTAAATACAAGCATCAACACAGCTGAGAAGGCACCCAGTCCGGCTATCAACGATCCGGGAGATTTATCAAACAATACTCCCAATATTACTACAATAGCTAATATCCATATTATTCCTTTTAATAGTTGTACAAGTCCGTTGAGCGGTAATTTTTTCTTATTCTCACGCTCATCGATGTGCTCCCAAATGGCGGTGGCAATGATGCAGAGCGAATTGGCAATCACATATACTATATATATCCAGCTTATACGAGTAAGCCATGCCGACAGGCTTTGTCGATCGTTGAGAGTAAACTGTATAAGGATCAGAAAAACAATCGGGGTGATTATCCTGCTGGTCTTGATAAAGAAATGATGGTTCCGCAGACGCTTATATATACCTGCGTCAAACCTTTTACTCACAAGCCGTGTCATCTGGACCACAAGTATCCCTACTATCCACCCTATTATCAGTGCTATCAAAAATACGGTTATGGAGTATAGCCAGATGAAGGCATTGCTGTCGTGGCCAAGACCGACAAGATCAAGCACCCAGTGCGTAATCTTCATAATTACCCGTGCTATGTCGTAGTAGTTTTCTTCGCTTTTATCGCCTAATATTACTGTTGAAGCCGGCACAATATCGTCGGCATGAACTGTAGGCAAATATGTAATTATGTTCGGAATCATAGAGTTTTGGGTTTAGTGATGTGAACCAAAAATTTGCTCGGTTCATTTCAAGAAAATACAATACTTTAAAAGGAATACAATGCTCTTGCAATTTTTGTTCAATCATAACGGCAACGGGGATAGACAAGACTGCAAGGTTTGTCTCATAAAATCAAGGGTTGTCTCATAAAATATTGAGCATACAGATATTAAAATCGAATTAACAAATTTTAACAATTAAGGACAATAATTTTTGCTCATTTTGAGGCCAAGTGTGCAATGTAAAATTTCTTTAAGTTTTTTTAACAATATTTCCCAACGTTTTGAAAATAAGTGTATTTTTATCAAAATTAATCTTAAGGGCTAAAATATTATCCTTTAATATTTGTTTTAAAATTGGATATGCAATCATTATATCCTACCTTTGAATAGTGAAAATACTCAAATCTTAAAATTTATTAACAAAAACATACGGCATCTCCCGGGACAAAACTGTCCCAATTGGTGCAAATATAATCATATCTATGGAGCAGACTCTTGTTATTCTCAAGCCATCCGCAGTAGAGCGTAAACTCGTAGGTGAAGTAATCGGTCGCATCGAGCGTCGCGGTCTCATCATCAGCGGCATGAAAATGATGCAACTTGACGAAAAAATCCTTCGTGAGCACTACGCTCATCTTGTAGACAAGCCCTTCTTCCCCTCCATAGTGGAATCCATGACTGCTTGCCCGGTAATCGTAATGGTTCTCTCGGGAGTAGACGTTGTGTCCGTGTTCCGCACAATGACAGGCGTAACCAACGGTCGCGCCGCAGCTCCCGGCACTCTTCGCGGAGATTTCTGCGTAAGTGGTCAAGCCAATATCGTACACGCTTCAGACAGCGTGGAAAACGCCAAGATCGAAATCGCACGTTTCTTCCGTCCGGAAGAAATTTTCGACTACTCCCCCGTAGATATCAACTTCCTCTACGGAGCCGACGAACTTAAATAAAATATTCACTTCGCGATTGAAATCTCACCTCAGACATTTCTCTCCCGGAATCTCCTCTTCCCAGATGAAGAAAATTCTTAACTGGGACTAAATCAAAACTAAAAATGAATTTACTTAAAGTATTTTGCTTAGTCGGCGCGATGTTGGTTATGCCGGCTTTTATGGCCGACGCCCAGACTACTAAATCAGGCAACAAGCATTCTGCTGCCCACCGGCAATTACTTGCATCCCAATCAAAGGGTCAAGACAAAATCAAACTCATAGACCAGAGTTCTTTTATCGATCTGCTCGATGACATTGAACCTGAAATCGATATCTATACCGAGGGATGGAATTCAAAACGCGTGAATCCCTTCCGCGAACAGGACGTGCCCAATTCCAAGACAATTGACGTGACAGGCTACTTCATGCCCGTGCCCGGAGGCGTCACTTCCAACTATGGATACCGTGCCAAGTTCGGGCGTATGCACAAAGGGGTCGATCTTCATTTAAGATCAAACGATACCGTATACGCAGCTTTCGACGGCAAGGTGCGTCTCACCAATTATGAAGCCAAAGGATATGGCAACTACGTCATAATTCGTCACCCCAACGGTCTCGAAACCGTTTATGGTCACCTCAACAAACATCTTGTAAAACCCGATCAAGTGGTAAAGGCCGGACAACCCATCGGTCTGGGCGGCAGCACAGGCCGCAGCACAGGTCCTCATCTTCACTTCGAGACCCGCTATATGGGTTATGCCATCAACCCCAACGCCATCTTCGACTTTGCCCGGAAAACAACTCATACCGATACTTATACTTTCTCTAAATCGACCTACACTCAGCCTCGCAACTATGCTCCCGCTAAGAACATGGCCGCTTCTCAAGAAAAGCCGTATAAGTCCGGCACTTCCACAAAGTCTACCTATACCGTAAAAAAAGGCGACACGCTGTCTTCAATAGCCAGATCCTACGGTATGTCGGCCACTACCCTTCGTAAAATCAACGGTCTTTCCTCAAATGAAATAATCAAAGCAGGTCAGGTACTGAAGATTAAACAATAAAAGGCAACCTACATTATCTTATCTCCCCTTTTCCAATAATACAAAATAGAGCAACTAAGTTATAAATTTTCCCAATGGGAGGACGCCACACCTGTTCTTCCATTTTTCTTATTTTCTTAATCAGCATGCGACACATCATTTTACTATTTACGATTGCATGTACAGCTCTCTTAGGTAATGCCAGGCAGCCGTCGACAGGATATCGGGGATTCGTAGATTGGAACGGTGAAGTGCAGGCCGATTTGATCTCCGCCATTTACGGCACCGGCAATGGCACCTTTTACACAGGCGCAACCACCACTCATGGCTATCAGTTGAAACCATGGCTGTTTGCCGGCGGTGGTGTCGGATTTATCATGTGGCCCAAATACAATCAAGCATACGCTCTACCAATCTACGCCGACTGCAGATTTGATATTGGCAAAAGACGATTCTCCCCCTTTCTGGATTTAAAACTCGGAGCAAACGTAATCCACAGAGGTGGGATATATCTGTCTGCTACCGTTGGTTTTCGAGTAGATGTGTACAAACGTTTGGCACTCAACATCGGTGTGGGATATACCATGACCGGAATGCATGAATATTACGATTACATAGCTTACGATGACTGGAATTTAAATCATTGGGGTTGGCTTAAAAACACCGTAGGACATACCTACGACAATTCCATCGCCTTGAGATTAGGAGTGGAATTCTAACTCTCCTGTATTTATAGGTAAAACAGAAAATATATTAGCAATTTATGAAATATCCTTTTAGTTCACTTCGCCATCTCTAATCAATCATAATGGAGACCCATTACTCACTCTTCGAGCTGCCAAATTGAATCTAAAATTATATCCCCTAAAATGCATATATATTTTCTGCTTTACCTATAGCTATAAATTCTAATCAATTTGCATTTGGACATGAATGCCAATCATTTTTCAATCCAAGACCCCATCCCATAAAAAATACGGGATGGGGTCTTAGTTCTATCAAATCTTTAATTCTTCATGTACTTGCGGATTTGTAAACAGCAAGTACTTTTCTTTAGTCGAAATTGTTGATAGCTTTGGTTATTTTACGAGATGACGGATCGGAGAAATGTTGAGATTTGCCGTCTTATCAGATTCAATATTATATTTGTTTTGGTAACCGCGTTGTAGGGCACGATCCAAAAGTTCCTTTCCCTTTTCAAGGTTTCCGGTCTGTGAATAATATACGGCAGCATAATAAAGGGCTTCCTTATCGTTAGCCTTGTCGGAGATAGCCTTCTCAATAATGGTGTTGGCGTCCATCAACTTGCCTGCCTTGGCCTTGGCAAGGGCCTTATACGCAATCTGAGGAAACTCTTCGGTCTCTATCATAGAAGCTCGGGTATAATCGGCAACCGATTGTTTGGAATTCCCCAGCAGAGTGTCGTAGACGTATCCTCGAAGCATTAAAGGAAGGATATTTTCAGGATCGCTCATCACTGCCTCATTGAGATATTCAATCGCCCCGCTGTTGTTGCCGTTGGAGATCATTGCCTTCGCAGCCTCCACTGCCGCTTCAGTTGACGTTGGTTCCAATTCGAGTGCCTGTTTCGCTTCAAGCAAAGCTGCCGCTGGCTGTCCGTAGGCATTAAGGATTTGCGCCTTTAGAAGCCGATTCTCGAATTTGTCGTCGGTCTGAAGAGCCTGATTTACGTTTTTCAGTGCATTTTCAAGATCATTGAGGGCAAACTGAGACTTGGCCAAAAGGCTGTATGACGAACCTTCTCTGCCGTTGGCCTGAGCTATGAGTTTTTCCGCTGCATTTTCCGCGTCTGAATAATATCCACCGTTGTATGCAAGATATCCCTTGAGAAAATAATAGGGAGATTTATTTTCTGTGCGGTTTATATTGTAATCAATCGCTGAGCCCACCGATGGATAATCTTTTTTAGCAAGTTCAAGCAATCCTTCAAGCGGCCGCTGGGGATTATTTGCCAAAGAGAATGCCATGATATAGCTGTTGGCGGCCTGTTCGTATTGCTTCATATCGGAATATAGGTCACCAAGTCTACAATAGGTGATGTAGTTGCTGGGATCAGCGGCCTGAGCTTCTTTCATCAAGCTTTCTGCATCCGCTGTCTTGTCCATCATTATCGAAGCTTTGGCCATACCGAAGAAGGCTTCCTGACTGCGGGATTTCAGTCGCTGCATCTTCTGGAAGGTCTTATATGCTTCTTCCGGTTGATTCAGATATAGCTGGATGTTGCCCTTTTTATAGAGATTCGGATAATTATCCGGACTCAAGCCGAGCGCTTTGTCGATCGCAGTTAAAGCCCCGCTATAATTTTTTGTGGCTATATCTATGTCGGCAAGAAGCGAAAGTTCCTGAATTGCCATCTCTGTCTCTTTTGCAGGAGTATATTCCAATGCCTTTGTGATATCGGCAAAAGCTTTATCGTAAAGGGATAGCTGAAAATATTTGGCAGCTCGATCATAGAGTGTCATGTAGTCTTTAGGGTCTTGCCTTAAAAGTTCTTCATAACTCTTAAGCATTGCTCTGGTCATAGGGTCTATCTGCTGTGCGCAGAGAGGAAGCGAACATAGCATGGCTACCCCTATAAATATATTTTTAATTTTTTTCATTTTCTGTTTTTTATAGTAGTGAAATCGTTCGGCCGGAGTGATAAGAAGACGAGCCAAGGCATCATTCTCTTATTCGGCCCTATTATAATAGACAAATATTTCTTTATTTTGTTTAACCAAAATTTCGAATGGAACACCTAATCACTTTCTTTATAAGCTATTTCCATCGAAATTATCTTCAATTGATTAAAAAATTTGCTCCGATGCAAGATATGCTTCCCTTATGAGAGTGAGACGTCGGAGCAGCAAATCCATGTCGTGCAGAGGAAGCATGTTGGCACCATCGCTTTTAGCAACCGAAGGATTTTGATGAGTCTCCATGAATAGCCCGTCGGTGCCTGCTGCCAGTGATGCTCTCGCTATTGTGGAGATCATTTCCGGTTGTCCGCCCGTCACGCCGCTACTCTGATTCGGTTGCTGAAGCGAATGAGTGATATCTACTATCACAGGGCATTCACATACCTTTTTCATAATTGGAATCCCACGCATATCCACGATCAAATCCTGATACCCAAAAGTTGTGCCTCTGTCAGTTACAGCAACTTGCGATGAACCTGACTCAACAACCTTGGCTACCGCGAATGCCATGGATTCGGGCGAAAGAAATTGGCCCTTCTTTATATTCACCATCTTTCCCGTTCGGGCGGCTGCCACCAGAAGGTCCGTCTGTCGGCAAAGAAAGGCCGGGATCTGAAGTATATCCACAAATTGTGCGGCAACTTCCGCTTCCGGCGCACTGTGAATATCGGTCACTACAGGGATATCGAAAGTTTCCCGCACTTTGTTGAGTATCTTAAGGGCCTTTTCGTCACCAATTCCGGTGAATGAATCAAGCCTTGACCGGTTGGCTTTGCGATACGAACCTTTAAATACGTAAGGGATATTAAGTTTGGAAGCCGAATTCAGTACTTTCTCTGCGATATCAAGAGCCATGTCTTCTCCTTCAATCACACATGGGCCGGCAAGCAGAAAAAAATTGCCGGTTGAACTTGATTGGAGATATTCAGTAGTAGTAACCTTCATATATTGTTTAGGGGTTTTGACATGATTTAAACACTTCTTTCGTTTTTATAAAAAATTTAAATCATTTCTATATTTTGTCTGTCATTTCATTGAGTATATGCACTCCTTGTAATCCATAGAGGGCTGCCGTCTCAGTTCGCAGTCGGTTATTGCCAAAAGTGACTGGTATAAAACCGGAGGAAAGGGTTTTACTCACCTCTTCTGGGCTGAAATCTCCTTCAGGACCGATAAGTAAAGTGACGGCATTGCCGGACGCATAGCAATCTACAAATCGGGTCCGCTCACACTTCGGACTGCAATATCCAAACATCAACTGATGGTTGGATTCCTTTCTATTTGATTCCGTATGCACAAATTCTGAGAGTGGTGTCAGTTCGGAGATTATTGGCAACACAGCCTTAAGACTTTGTTTCATTGCCGATACAGCGATTTTTTTTAACCTTTCGGTTTTCACAACCCGTCGCTCACTCCTGTCGCAAAGCAGGGGGACTATTCTATCCACTCCTACTTCCACGGCTTTTTCCACTAGCCATTCCATTCTATCCATATTTTTGGTTGGAGCTACCGCGATTGTGATTTCGGGAGTCCAGACCTTGGGAAGTTGACGAGTTTCCAATATTTCAACCGATGCATGTTTGGCATTCTCGTTTAGCAATACACATCGGTATAGTTTACCATAACCATCTACCACCTCTATCTCGTCGCCTGCCCTCCTGCGAAGCACTCTTAGCGCATGAGCACTCTCTTCGGGTGGAAGAGAGTGCTCTTTATCTATTTCCGGTGCATAAAATCTTATCATCCTCAAATACTTTCTTCGTCCATTTCCTCCGAACGTTTTACCTCGGCCTCCTGTATGTCGCCTTTCTTTTCTTTGAAAATAAACATAAACAATACCGCTACTATCAACGCATATGCGGCAAAAATGAACCAAGAGTGGCGCCATCCCTCAAGCTGTTGGGTAGCATCCAGTCCGGGCAGCATCACCAGTTTGTTGACCACGCATGTACCGGCCAGGAATGTGCCGACCGACGCACCGATACCGTTGGTCATAAGCATGAATAGACCTTGTGCCGACGAGCGTTGAGCCGGATTTGTCTTTAAATCCACATAAAGACCGCCTGATACATTAAAGAAGTCGAAGGCCACTCCATAAACTATGCAGGAGAGTATCAAGAAGATAACGCCACTACCACTGGTATTGCCCACTCCGAAGAATCCAAAGCGGAGCACCCATGCAAACATAGCCATGAGCATAACACCTTTAATTCCAAACTTCTTGAGGCAGAATGGAATAGCAAGTATGCATAGTGCTTCTGCACATTGCGAGATCGAGATGAGGAATGTAGGATTCTTGGCCCACCAGTCGCTCATATATTGCGGCACACTTGCAAAGTGGGAGATGTACATTGACCCGTAGCTATTAGTGATTTGAAGAGAAACTCCGAGCAACATACTGAATATAAAGAATATGGCCATTTCCTTCTTCTTAAAGAGGGTGAAGGCCTTGAGTCCAAGTGCATCCGCGAGATTTGCAGATGAGCTCTTGTTGGTATTGCATTTTGGAAGACTCAGTGCATATAGGGCGAGGGCAAGACTTATTATACCTGAGGTATAAAACTGTGTGTAGCTATACTGAATCTCCTGTCCGCCTATCGATACAAAGTTTACAAACAATTCCGCACATATAAAACCAACTGTTCCCAGTGTACGGATTGGGGGGAAAGCTGTGACTGTATCGAGTCCGGCCTGTTCCAATCCGCTAAACGCAACCGAATTACACAATCCTATGGTCGGCATAAAGAAGGCAACTGAAAGAGTGTAGAGACTGAAAACCACAGGAAATTGCAATGAGCCGCCTCCCGCTATCTCAAGGGATGCCACTACGCCTGCGGCTATCATAAAACCACCGGCCAACAGATGACAAAGAGAAAGCGTATACTGTGCGGGTATCCAACGGTCTGCCACTATGCCTATTAATGCAGGCATAAAAATGGATACAAGACCCTGTACTGTATAAAACCAGAAGACTTGATCACCAAGTCCGTGGTTGCCCAAAAACATACCCATGGAGATCAGATAAGATCCCCATACTGCAAACTCGAGAAAATTCATTATCGCGAGTCGAGTTTTTAACTGTCCGGAAGTTTTCATAGTGTAGATCTACTTTTTTTATTATAACGATTTTAAACCTGACATTAAAGACAGATATTAAGAATCAATCAACAAAATTAAGGTTTTTTCTGATACTATACAAAATTAATCAAATGAAGTTGTCCAAACTTATTTACGAAAGTTAAAATCAATGAAGTTTAGACAACTTCAATCAATCGGTAGAGAATAATTCATTAATAGATATTTTTGGTGGATATTTTTGATATCGTGACTCATATCTTCCTTAACACTTACTTTAATACTCCTACATTATTTCGTAAAAATAAAAAAGCAGACCGTAGTCTGCCTTTTTTAGTAGCGGGACCGAGAATTGAACTCGGGACCTCCGGGTTATGAATCCGACGCTCTA
>JAMPGE010000007.1 GCA_023664085.1 Muribaculum sp.
CAAACCTAAAACCGAGACACAGGATATTTAGGTACTTTTTGAAGGAAATTTCAGATTATAGAGGGAGTGATCGGCTTACAGAGGGCGTGCATCTACGATTATGGCCTCTGGATGCAGTTCCGTATATCTTATTTTGGGATAGATATAGGCGTGCCCTGAGGGCGCATAATACATTTGTTGATAAGCTGTGGTGACATGGCGGCTTCCGTCGGAAAGAGTGATTTCATAATTTGCATCGTTCTGCCTTGTATATCCTTCCACAAGAATGTGATTCTTAAAGATGTACACATTAGGATACGAACTTCTTTGAGCATCTCCTTCGTTTTTAAACTGAAGCAATGCAGTGGGTAGTATCGAAACATTATTGATCTGTGAGTAATAATATACGGCGTGATATGACGGTTTATAAAAGTCAATACCTCTGGTATGGGGTGTAAAATCATAGAATATCTGACGGTGAGCCGTGGTGAGTCCTATTCTTTTAATCATTTCATTCACGTCCGTTGCCTCTTTGGTAAGCCTGCTCTGAATAATAATGGCCGCTATAATATTCACAAGAACCAAGCCAACTGAAAAAGCGGTAACCAACAATCCGGATCGAATGGATTTCAAAAATTGGGGCAATCCAAAACATGCGGAAAAAATTTGGGATAAATACAAAATCCCAAGTCCGCACACCAGTTGGTTGAACATACCCATACGGGGTCCTGAAAAATAGAGATAATATACTGCAGAGGAAACAATTCCGAAGCAGGCGATGGATATAAGTATAATCAAAGGTCGTTTGGCACTCAAAAGCCCGAGCCTTGTCTTTCTTACCGAAAGAGCAATGAAAAACGCAATAATAAAGATTATAAACAGGCCATTAAACAGAAAAAGATTATACAGTGTCCAATGAAAATCTATGAAAATCAATTTATTGCTTCTCCATCCAAACGATTCTCTGAAACCCGGCACAACTGCGAACATGGCCATTCCGACAACCAGACCAATGAGCGCTGCAATCTGGGGTTTGGATGGCTTATTCTTCTCGATAATAAAAGATAACAAATAATATACGGACAGTGCCGACAACAACGGAGCCGACATTCCTTCATGCCACCATCCAGTGATAAAGCCGACAAAGATCAGGAGTACCGCCTTTTCCGGGCTTTGGGATCCAAACTGGAGCCATATGAATATGGCGGCCAGCGCAACAGTCCATATATAGTTGATGGCAAATACCGTGGTAAACATTGCGTCCCTCCAGGGAATAATGAAGGCGACTATAAGAATCCACACCGCATTTTTCCATCCAAAAGGTCTTATCTTTACAAAAACAACGGCGGCCGCAAACAATAGAAAGATCCAGACCGATGTAAGCAAGTCGAACACCCACTTCGGAAACAAGGCAAGAAAAGGAGCCACGGCCATATTGCATAACCTCCCCGTGTCCCATTGCCAGCGTTCATAACAATAGCGCACTGTATCTGCGAAATACTTCCATGAGCCCGGGTCTCCGGAAGACTTCATCAGGTAATTGCAATCATCGAGCCACGGTGGAGAAATGTAGTACAATACGCCGTAGAGCAAGGAAATGACGCCTATTATCACGCCAAAAATGAAAATGCTCCTATTATCCTTTCCTACTCGTAACAAAACTTTTATTGCCCCTCAACTTCTTAGATTTGCACACTTGCGAAAACCCGAAATAAACGCCCGTATTTTTCCTTAAATACATTTGACATACAATCATTCAAATGCATCAGGAAGATCGTTTTCATATAGTATGGTATCTCCGCTTTTCATTATGCCGGAGAGGAGGCTCTGGGCATCCTTGAATGTATCTACCACATATAAATGCCCGGAGTCGAAATCCGCATTTTTTATACCCTTCACTATGGCTTCGCGATTATAACTGCTTACGATTATGGCGATGTCGGCACACTCAGCTATATGATTGCCAAAGGCCTCATTGAGTTGGTCTTGTTCATCTCCAAGCTCTATCATGCCCGGAGTCACTACGATACGTCTTCCAGAGGCTGCAAATGTCTTAAGCACGTCGAGGGCCATTCTCGAACCAGATGGGTTGGAGTTGAAGGCATCATCAATGACAGTGATTCCTCCGGGAGTCTGACGAATACTCAATCTATGTTCCACCTGTTCGATACGGCTTACTGCATATTGAATCTTTTCTTCGGGCACTCCGCAATACAGAGCCATGATCACTGCCGCCATAATGTTGGAGATATTGCATTCTCCCACAAGCTGTGTATGCAATTCCATGCGGAAGCCATCCGGACCGGTCATGGTGAATTCCGATCCCTTAGGGGTGTATCTTATGTCTTCGGCACGGTAATCGGCATCGGCAACGTTTTCCACGGCATATCTGGCGCATGCCACGTTGCAGACCGGGCGATTCGCACAATATTCAAAGTCGTTGTTTACCACAGCCAGACCGTCGACAGGGAGTGAGTCAACGAGTTCAAATTTGGTAGCCTGCACGTTTTCAATACTTTTGAATGTCTGAAGATGCATGGGTCCTACAGCGGTAACAATACCTGCGCTTGGCTCTACAAGCTCACATATTTCCTTCACATCACCTTTCTGTTTTGCCCCCATTTCACAAATAAATATCTGTGTATAAGGCTTCATCATTTCCCGCACCGTGCGTATCACTCCCATGGTAGTGTTATAACTGCCCGGGGTCATCAGTGTCTCGAAATGTTCGGAAAGTATTCTATGAAGATAATGCTTGGTGCTGGTCTTGCCGTAACTGCCTGTGATACCAATTACTTTAAGGTCGGGCATTGACTTGAGTATTCTTTTGGCGTCGTTGTAGTATCTGAGATTGATTGTGCGTTCCACCGGGATGAGGATCACCACACCAAGCATGACCACGGCCCATGAAAACATGCATATCAGCAACAACACGCCCAGACAAAGAGCCGAGCCATTATAAATGCCATCTACCTTGAGGCTGCCTCCTACGGTAAATATTGCAGCCAGGTAAGCGCACAGTGCCAATATTGCAGTGACGCTGTAAATTCTCCAGACTCTCTTAGTGAATACAAGCGGCTTCTTAAATTTCTTTTTTAGAATCAACCCTGACTTTACCACACACACTATTGTGATGAGCAGAGCAGCCAGCGACACCGGCAGAAGTCCGGAAGCGAACAGCAGGAACAGGCATGCAAGGTCCACCAGACGCCATGCGCTGTTGATATCGCCCTCGGTGAGCCACTTCCAATAGCGTGGCAGGCGATATGAATTTTGCTGAAGCATGTGGATATCATGCTTGAAATTAAGTATCATGTAGATGCCGCATAAGGCAAAGACTACTATTGTGAATGCAGACATAAAATATACGTTTTACCGGGTAAGCAACCGTTCAAATTAAATGCATAAGCAGATGATATGCAAAGTTTACATCTTTATATATTGTATCGTTTTTTCTGAACAGTTACTTAAGTTCATTCTTAAAAAATTCCTTTATCACCGCTTTAAATCCCAAAGGATTATCGAGGAAAGAATAGTGTCCGCATCCGGGAAAGCTGACGAGGCCGGCATCGGATATCAACCTCTCCATAATACGGGCATCACTAAGTGGTGTGGCAGTGTCGTTATCTCCCCAAACCAATAGGGTGGAGGCGCTGATAGAGGGCATTACATGTTTTAAATCTTCGTTGACACACTTGCTCATCACTGCCCGCATGCGTGGGGAAGACTGACGATAGTCGGCAGATCCAGCCTTTCCGCGCCATTTCTCAATAGCCGATTCTCCATTTTTGCGGCCGAGAATCACCGGTAGAATTTTTTTTGCTGCCTTAAAAGAATATACTTTCAGATAATATTTCAGCTTTCTTTTAGGCTTGATTCCCGCGGAATCTACGAGCACCACCTTCGATATGTCATTGCGGGATGAAAGCAGAATGGCAATACGGCCTCCAAAAGAATGGCCGATCAATGAGGGGCGTTTTATCCCAAGCCTGTTTATGAATTTTTCCACAAGGGAGGTATATTCCTCGATTCCCCACACCGAAGGGGGTTCGTCGCTCTTTCCGTGGCCGGGCAAATCGATATTGAAAACATGCATGCCCGGACTAAGGATTTTGGCTATTGAATCTACCGTAGACCATTGGCACCCCCAGCCGTGCATCAACACTACGGCCGGGCGCTCAGCCTCGCCGGTCTCATCATAGTGAATGTTTATGCCGTCAATATCTATGTCTTTTTCCATCTGATAATCAAAATTCCTCCAAAATTACGCAAAATTCATGAATTATTACGATATTTGCACTCTAAATTTTTCAGATATGATTTTCGACTTTTCTCACATCAACATAGAAGGCCTCATAATCGGCATTTCCACGTTTTTGATTATCGGGGTTTGTCACCCTCTGGTTATCAAAGGAGAATACTACTTCGGCAAGAAATGTCGGGTATGGTTTTTCATCACCGGAGTTATCCTTCTTTTTGCCGCATTGACGGTGCAATCCACAATCGCATCCTCCCTTCTGGGAGTGGGAGCGTTCAGTTGCTTCTGGAGTGTGCGGGAAATCAACGATCAGGTGAAGCGCGTGGAGAAAGGATGGTTTCCGGGCAACCCCAAGCGCGAATACAAATTTATAGAGGGAGTGGATCGAGATACCTGGAAACGATACCGCCGTACTCGTCGATACGGCGGTCGCGAAGAAATGGCCACCACTGTCTCACGTTCTCACTCCGCCGCAAATCCACCGTTGTCACAGTTTCGGCAGCACTCTGTTCGGGACACTCGCAAAGAATCTCTCCCTGAGGACCCGCGATAAAACTTGATCCCCAGAAATCGATGCCGGAAGTAGCTCCCGAGGGATCTTCTTCGAAGCCCACCCGGTTCACGCTGACCACTGGAATGCCATTGGCCACGGCGTGGCTTCGCTGTATGGTGATCCAAGCCTGCCGCTGACGATCTTTTTCATCGTCGGGATCATCCGGATTCCAGCCAATGGCCGTTGGATATATCAGCATATCTGCTCCCTGCATGGCCATCAATCGGGCTGCCTCCGGATACCATTGGTCCCAGCATACCAGCACACCGAGTCTACCCAACGATGTATCTATCGGCTTGAAGCCAATATCTCCGGGGGTGAAATAAAATTTCTCATAAAAACCGGGATCGTCGGGAATATGCATCTTGCGATAAATTCCGGCCACACTGCCATCTTTCTCAAATACCACAGCCGTGTTGTGATACACTCCCGGTGCACGCCGCTCGAATGTGCTCGTCACAATCACTACGTTATTCTGACGGGCGGCCTCAGCATACCAATCTGTAAAGTCCCCCGGCAACGTCTGAGCCATGGCAAAATTTTCCACGTTTTCCGTCTGGCAGAAATAGAGGGAATCATGAAGTTCGGAGAGCACTACCAGCTGGGCACCCTGCTCCGCAAGGTTCTCGATGGCTACCAGATTTCTTCTTCGGTTGGATTCCATATCCTCCGTAAAGTAATGCTGTATGATCCCTAGTTTAATTTCATTAATGGCCTTTCGGCCTGCTGTACGTGAATATTCCTGCGACATATTATGAAGTGATTTAAACTTTTTACGAAAACTAAAGAAGTGTTTAAAATATATTCTTCAAACGCAATATTCATTGATATTCGGGTATCTTTTCATTATTGTGTCGGTCACATAGCCCGCTATGCTCCCTCTTAAATAATGAAAATCTGCTCCGAATCTTAATAAATCCTGCATTTGAAAAAAGTTTAAATCACTTCTATAACAGAATTGCTTTGTTGAAAAATCCTTTGTGAATCTGCATAGTGGCGCAATGAAGCGAGCCATGCTGATAGAGGAGTGTACGGCAGTCCACTCCCACCACCTTATGCGAGGGGAAAGCCACCTTGATTGTATGTGCGGCCAATGTATCCTTTTCGGGATTGCCGTAGGTAGGCATAAAGATTACATGGTCTGTGACAAGATAATTGGCATATGTTGCGGGCAGTCGGTTTCCTTCGTCATCAAAAACAGCATCGGGCAACGGGAGCTCCACAAGATTGTATGGTGCGCCTTCCTTATTTCGGAAAAGAGTAAGCTGCGCTCTCATTTTCAAGAGCTCCTCGAAGTGTTCGTCGTCCACATCCCTGCATCCGGTGAATAAAATCGTGTCATCGGGCGCAAGGCGGGCAAGAGTATCGATATGAGAATCGGTATCATCACCGGCAAGCGCGCCATAATCAAGCCACAACACGTGCTCGGCACCCAAACGCTTACGCAATATTTCATTGATTTCGGATTTGGATTTGCCGCCGTTTCTGTTGGGCGATGTAAGACATCGTGTAGTGGTGAGAAGAGTGCCGTGTCCATCGGATTCCACAGCCCCCCCTTCAAGCACAAAATCACGTTCGTTTCTATACACGTCAGGCAATAAAGCATACTCATCCCTCAAAGAAAGATTTACGAGATTGTCCTTGTCGGCGGCAAACTTTAAGCCCCAGCCGTTGAACCCGAAATCCAAGGCCCGGTTACGTTCCCCACGCTCCACTTGAAGCGGTCCGTAGTCGCGTGTCCACGTGTCGTTATAATCAGTCTGCATTAAGGTGACGTGATCATTGCACGAGTCTCCGAGCAGTGTCCGTGTGGCATCGCGGTCATCGCAAAGCAAGAGCACACTCAGGCCGTGGGTGGTGAATGCATCAAGTAGCCGGCGATACTGGTCAATAGCCTGTGGCAGAATATAGTTCCAGTCGGTTGCAGTATTCGGCAATGCCATCAACACTCCATCCTGAGGTTCCCATTCTGCAAGAAATCTTATGTTGCCCATAAATTGAATTTGTCTGTTGTCGGGTTGAGAAGTTCAAAATTAATGAAATTTCCTCTAATCAAAAAATATTTTGTAATTTTGCAAATAAGCCTGCAAGGCTTATCGCGTAATTCACCATCAACGTCAAATGGAAAAAGGCAATACAAATTCAGAGTTTAGATATGAGATAGGCAGATGTCGTGAAGTTTTTCTTAAGAAGATGGAAGACTACGGCACATCCTGGCGGATAATGCGCCCGTCAAGTCTTACGGATCAGATCTACATCAAGGCACGCAGAATCCGCTCTCTTGAAGACATGGAGGGCCCGGCACGGGTGTCGGAGGGAATCGAACCGGAATTTATAGGGATTGTAAACTACTGTGCAATGGGCCTAATCCAACTTGAACTGGGAGCCGGAGATCCGTTGCCCCACGATGAGGCTCTGCGGCTGTATGACAAAGCCGTGGAGAGCGCCACACGCCTTATGCTCAATAAAAATCACGACTACGATGAGGCCTGGCGCCTGATGCGCGTAAGCAGTTTCACAGATATTATTCTTCAGAAACTCCTACGTACAAAGGAAATTGAAGAGCACGACGGCAAGGTAAAGGTCAGCGAAGGCATAGATGCCAACTATATGGATATGATCAACTATGCACTGTTTGCCCTTATCAAGATTGATGAACAAAGAGATTCTGAAGGAAAGTGACACCATCCACACGGCAAACCATCATTAAGGCCGCCACATGGCTGGCGAGAATAATTGTAGGCGCCACCTTCATATTCTCCGGATTGGTGAAAGGGATTGACCCCTGGGGCACGTACTATAAACTATATGATTATCTCAACGCCATGGGACTAAACTTCTCCGGCAATATCGTGTTGTCGGCGGATTTTATTTTATTTTCTTCAGAATTTCTCATCGGCGTTTTTTTACTATTAGGGTGCATGCGGCGCACCACTCCCGTTCTCACCATGCTTTTCATGGCGGTGATGCTCCCGCTCACGCTATGGATCGCCATGCGAAATCCAGTGGCCGATTGCGGTTGCTTCGGTGATGCCCTTATCCTCTCAAATTGGGCCACATTCTGGAAAAACGTAGTGTTGACAATCTTGGGTATTTGGCTGATTAAATTCAACTTGAGATGCAGATGCTTAATTGAGCCATACATTCAGTGGATTGCGCTCACCGTATCTGCCGCCTATATCATTATGATTGCCCTAATTGGATATCATTACCAGCCCCTGCTCGATTTCCGGCCTTACAAGACAGGCTCGCCCGTGGCTGAAGTAGCGGATGAATCTGCAGATCCGGCCAATGATGATGACGGCGACCAGAATTTCGTTTTTGTATATGAAAAAGACGGCGTAAAAAAGGAATTCGGCATCAACGATGTTTTGCCGGACGAGAGCGATGGCTGGACCTTTGTGGAACGAAAAGAATCTCCAACTCTCAAGACTGACACCCCCCTGTCGGACACTCAAGGAGGTGAAAACTCCGGAAATTTCCGCATATGGAGCGAAGACGGCGAAGAGGATATTACCGATTACGTAATCAAGACCTCAGGCCGACAGCTACTTTTAATGATGCCGGATTTGGCTTCGGTATCCACCGCCACCTCCTGGATTATAAATTCTCTTTATACGTGGGCACAACACAACGACATCGACATGATGGCCGTGGTGTCCGGGTCCCCCGAAGAAATCGACCGTTGGAAGGATCTCTCGCTGTCTTCATATCCGATTTATACTGCCGATGACACTCAAATCAAGGAATTGGTGAGAGGAAATCCGGCTCTGGTATATACCGAAAACGGAAAGATCGTATGGAAGAGCACACTCGAAGCACTCGACACCGACGATTTTCTCGATCCCACCATCTCGAAAGATCCTCAAAGCTTCCGGCACGACAACAAGCGTTGGCTCCAAAACATCAGCCTTATTTATCTTGCCACAATGCTGACGCTGATTTTTCTATCTTTCTCACCCGCGCTCACCCGCTTCTTCTTTCGAAAAAGACACGGCACCCCCGACTCCATTCCTAATCATGATGATACGGCTCGCCATTCAGAATAGTCATGGCCCGATACAACTGTTCTGTAAAAAAGAGTCTTACCATTTCGTGGCTGAATGTCATTTTGGATAACGAAAGCAATCTATTGGCCCTCTCATAGACATCTTTGCTGAACCCATAGGGGCCGCCCACCACGAACAATACCCGGCGGTGTCCGGCAGTCATGAATTTCTGTATCAACTGCGAAAACTCCCGCGATGTAGGCTGATCACCCTTTTCATCAAGGAGCACAACCATGTCGGAGGGGTTTATCTTGTCGAGTATCATTTCCCCCTCACTATCCTTACGCTCTTCGCGGGATAACTTCCCGGCATTCTTCACGTCGGCCAACTCAAGAATCCTGTAGGGTACATAGTGTTTCAATCTACGCGCGTAATCATCAATCAATTCTATCAACAACTTACTTTGAGTTTTTCCTACCGTGAGAAGTAATATTTCCATATTTTTGACTAATTTTGCACAAAATTAATGAACTTTCGGCATACCCCGCGGCAAAAGTTCAAACATTTTAAGATCTTGAATCCTTATCATAAACTTTTACGGGGATTTGACAAAAATCAACAGCAACAGATTCACTATATGAAAACTAAAACCGAACTAATCAACGATCTTCTCGATCTTGCATTTGCAGAGGATCTTGGGGACGGAGACCACACCACCCTGTCTACGATTCCTGCAGATGAGATGGGGCGTTCCCGTCTGCTCATTAAAGAAAAAGGCATTTTATCAGGTGTGGAAATCGCAAAAATGGTACTTCATCGCGTGGATCCGTCCATCAAGATCGATGTTTTGATTGAAGACGGCGCGGAAGTGAATCCCGGAGACGTTGCCTTCATAGCCGAAGGTCCGGTTCAATCTCTATTGATTGCCGAGCGCACCATGCTCAACATCATGCAGCGAATGAGCGGCGTGGCAACTATGACCCGCAGATATCAGGATGAACTTAAGGGTCTTCACACCAAAGTGCTCGACACCCGCAAGACCACTCCGGGCATGCGCATGCTCGAGAAAGAGGCCGTGGCCTGTGGTGGCGGCAAGAATCATCGTATCGGTCTGTATGACATGATTCTTATCAAAGACAATCACATTGATTTCGCCGGCGGAATCGAGAATGCCATCCGGCGTGCCAAACAGTATTGCAAAGACAAAGGCAAAGACCTGAAAATTGAAGTGGAGGCCCGTAGCCTTGAAGACATCCGCCGCATCCTTGCGGAAGGCGGAGTAGACCGTATAATGTTTGACAATTTCACTCCCGAACTCACAAAGGAGGCCGTAGCCCTCGTAGACGGCAAAACCGAGACTGAATCCTCCGGAGGAATCACTCTATCCAATCTCCGTGCATATGGTGAGGCAGGTGTGGATTATATTTCCGTAGGAGCACTTACCCATAGTGTAAAGGGGCTTGACATGTCGTTCAAGGCTATCTAAGATGCAACCGGAAAGTACCGAAAATCTCTTTGGCGATGAAAAACGTATGAAAGCCGACGATGCCAAGGATTTCGGCAGATTCGGAGAAGAAATGGCTCGTGCCCATCTTATCTCCGAAGGTTACGCCATTTGCGAGACCAACTGGAGGATAAACCATCTTGAACTTGATATAATAGCCCAACTTGGCGACACCATCGTGTTTGTGGAAGTAAAGAGCCGCAATGGCAAACATTCAGATCCCCTGGACTCAGTCACACCCAAGAAAATCAAGAATATGATTTCCGCTGCCAAGGCATATATGAAGACTCTTAAACACGATTACGACGCCAGATTCGATATTATCACTCTGGTGGGATCCAAAGAAGACTATATTCTTGAGCACATTCCGGATGCGTTTTTAATTCCCCTCAGCAACTCTCGGTTCTGATTTAGGTTTAGCTGTCAATGTAGGGATGTACTTTGGTGCATCAGCCTTTAATCAACAACCGTGATTCTGCCGCACCGGGTTGTAGCCCTGCATTGCGGATTTTTTATACGCCCTAAAATTTATCAGGCCTCCGTCTTCCGACAGAGGCCTGATGATTTTTATGGGCTGGATATATCAGATATTGTCGCTCACTACCGGAGTTTCCTCCACTTCCTTAGGAGCTTTGCCGGTACGTATTATAAACACGCAGCAGGCTCCTATGGCTATGGAGATTCCGGCTATTAGCATCATTTGGTTCTCGGGGGCAAGTTCGCCCGGATAGCTGAGCATCGAAAGAATCCAACCACCTGCGAGCGCTGCAATGATTTGAGGAATACATATGGTGCAGTTAAACAATCCGAGATACGCTCCTATATTGCCGCCGTGCAATGAGTTTGTGAGTATTGTAAACGGCCATGCAAGCATAGCGGCCCAAGCACATCCCACAAGGATAAATCCGATAAAGAGAGCATACTGATTTGTAAGGAACGCTATCAACACGAATCCCACACCGCCGAGAAGCAACGAAATAGAATAACTGAATTTCTGACTGCCAAGGCGGGGGAGAACCAGTGCCCATACCACGGAAGCCAAGGCCTGAATGGCATAGAGAAGACCTACCCAGTTGCCCGCTTCGTTGTATGAGGGTGAGGCTGCATTAAGCACGGTCTTTGTCTCAAAACTGCATTTCGAAGCATCAGGGATCACTACCGATGAAGCGTCTTCACAGTCATACGTACCGTTGCCGTTTTCCTGTGCAATCGATGCGGTGGTAAGCGAGATCTCTCCGGTAAGCCCCGAGAGATAATCCATCACTTCTACATTCTGAGACGTAGCATCTATTTCTTTGCCGTCCACCTTTAGGCTGGATATATTGTTTACAGAAGTACCGAACTGCATTTTGGCTACACCCTGTGGGTTCAGACAAATTACGTGGTTGTTGACCAAAGTGTCGGTGCCTGCCACTACCGAAGCCGCGGGATAGAAGTTATCGCCTATTTTCACACCCTTTACAAGAGCGTTTCCGTGTTCCATAATCTTCACCGAATCACCCATCAGAATCACTTTTCCCTCATGACGAACAGTGTTTCCGGAAGCATCCGCTGCTTTGACACCAACTACCGATTGCATTGTGGGGGTGTCGAAGGCGTTATGGGCCACGGTGTTGGTGACGTATGTCCAGAGAAACAGGAATGCGAACCAGCAGAAGAACTGCACCACACCTACGGTCCAGAAAGTGGACGGGGCATGACGCAGCAGCGACACTATGTTTGCACTTTGCTTCCTGTCGGTTTCCGTAGTTTCCACTACGCCATTATATTCATTATAAAGTTTTGGAGGCCATTCTTTTATCTTTACAAGAGAATAGATCACACAAAGCATCAGGATGGCCGCGCCAATATAGAATGACCATACTACCGACGGGGGGACTTCTCCTGTGGGGGCCACATTCTGTATACCTATCCATGCGAGCAGAATCGGAAAGATATATCCCATCACGGAGCCTGCATTGCACAGAAAAGACTGTATGGAGTAGGCTTTGCTCTTCTGCTTTTCGTTGACCATATCTCCCACGAGCATTTTGAAGGGTTGCATCGCCATATTGATGGAGGTGTCAAGAAGCATAAGAGCCACAAGACCGAAGAGAATCGCGTTTCCCACCGAAAGATCAAGACTACCGGAATTGGGAAGAAGGCACATCACGATTACAGCAACCAGAGCTCCGAAAATCAGATAGGGGAGACGCCGGCCAAAACGATTCCACGTGCGGTCGCTGGCCATGCCCACTATCGGTTGCACTATCAGTCCCATAAGAGGGGGGAGGATCCAAAAATAACTTAAATCATGCGGATCCGCTCCAATTGTTGTGAAGATTCTGGACACATTGGCGCTTTGCAGGGCGTAGGCTATTTGAACTCCAAAAAATCCAAAGCTCAAATCCCATAGTTTCCAGAAGCTTAAATCAGGCTTTCGTTTCATATAATTTATAATCTTGTATTTTCCGTTTTAAATAAGCAACTCAACTTTCGCAATTCGCAAATTTGTATAAAAGACGATGCGGGTATGTAAGAGTTAGAAAAATATAAAAGTTTATCTGTAAGCATAAATACTACTATTTCTATTTACTCTCAACTCTCAACATTCAACTTTCAATCATACCGTAGAGCATGGCTATCTCTTCGGGCCATCTTTCGGGATCGGGGGTCTCGAGAATAATCGGCATATCGTCAAAACGGGGATCATTCACAAATCTGCGGAAAAATTCCATACCGAGAGTGCCTTGTCCTATGGAGGCATGTCGGTCCACTCTCGATCCGAGGGCCTTCAAGTCATCGTTTAGATGGATGGCCTTCAGGTATTTGCCACCTACCAATCTGTCGAATTCTTCCCATGTGGATCGGTATCCTTCTTCCGATGCCAGATCATACCCGGCCGAAAAAGCATGACACGTATCTATGCATACTCCCACACGGCTTTTATCCTCCACTCTTTCTATTATATGGGCAAGATGCTTGAAGTCATACCCGAGATTGGAGCCTTGCCCGGCCGTATTCTCTATCACTGCCGTCACTCTCCGGGTCTGGTTAAGAATAAGATTCAACGACTCTGCTATCCGGTCCAGACACTCTTCTTCCGTCAGCAGTTTAAGATGGCTGCCGGGATGAAAATTCAGCATCGTCAGCCCTAATTGCTCACAACGACGCATCTCCCCAAGAAATGACTTGCGCGACATGTCCAGCTTAGCACTATCCGGACTTCCAAGGTTGATGAGAAAATTATCGTGAGGAAGGATTACATCGGGAGTGTAGCCGAAGTCTGCACATTCCTTGCGAAAGAGCTCAACATCCTTCTCGTTGATATCTTTCGATTGCCAGCGGTTAGAACTGCCGGTAAACAATGCAAATGCCTTTGCTCCTATAGAATGGGCTGCGGATGGAGTGTTTACCACTCCTCCTTTGGCGCTGACATGCGCACCAATATATTTCATATCTCTGATTCTCTATTAGTTAAGCCATATACAATGAGTCTGACACCCATTATCACGCAAATTTAACATTTTTTTTCTTTTCACGAAACTTCCAAATGCAAATTTTCCAATCTATCGATATAAGAGCTTGCACGCTCCGAAGTTTATCGCTATTTTTGCATTGATTATGGAATATCCCGTTTTATCCAAAGCCAAGCTGGGTCTTTATGCCCGGCTAAAGACCTCCAAGTTAAGGCGCAAGGAGCGTCTGTTCACCGTGGAGGGCACAAAATGTGTGGAAGATACCCTTACGCATTTTCAACTCAAGGCCCTTATTGCTACTCAGGACTGGCTGCACTGCAATGATTTCGTGGCCAATGTGGATGCTGACCGGATATTCATTGCCCACCGGGCCGACTTGGCGAAGATCTCCACACTCTCTTCTCCTCCTGATGTCATTGCCGTATACTGTCTGCCGGATTATCCCACGTTGGACAAACCGCTCCCGGACGCAATTTATCTTATGCTCGACGGCATTCAGGACCCTGGAAATCTCGGCACAATCATCCGTACCGCCCACTGGTTTGGCATTGATCATATTTTAGCTTCCAAGCATACGGTGGATGCCTATAATCCCAAGACCATACAGTCGTCCATGGGTTCCATCGCCAAAGTGCGCATTTCCTATTGTGATTTAAATGCAGTGGCAGAAATGAATCCCGATATTCCGGTTTGCTGTCTGGACCTCAACGGACAAAATATTTTCGATTCTCATCTTCCTGCTTCGGCATTTCTGGTAATGGGCAACGAGGGCCACGGCATCTCCGACAGCCTGCACCAACGGGCAGCTCATCGGTATCTCATCCCGGCAGCAGACCCTGCAAATCATCCTGATTCCCTCAATGTGGCAATCGCTACGGCCATCACACTCGCGCAATTCGTGAAATAACGCGGAGGAAACGAAGAATTTATTTTACAGCAGTCATGTTTTAAGCTATTTGGTAAGTAAATGAGTAAATCATCAAAATCAGTATATTTTTGCAATAATTGCGGCTATGAATCCGCAAAATGGGTGGGGAAGTGTCCGGGATGCGGTGAATGGAATAGCATGGTGGAACAGAAAGTATCCTCTTCCAAAGCAAAAAAAGGAAAAGGACTTCTGGCTAAAGCTACGCTGCCCATGAAGCTTTCGGAAATTCAACCGCTTGAAGAGCCCAGGATCCATATGCCATCCGAAGAATTAAACCGCGTGCTTGGCGGCGGCCTCGTGGCCGGAAGCCTTACCCTTATCGGAGGCGAACCCGGCATAGGCAAATCCACACTTCTGCTCCAGAATATTCTTTCCATTCGCAACCGCAAGATTCTCTATATCTCAGGAGAGGAGAGCGCCTCGCAGCTCAAGCTACGGGCCGACCGTCTGGGCAAAGTGGCGGACAACACATTTATCCTGTGCGAAACCAATCTCGAACGTATCCTTGAACAGATCGAACATATCGAACCCGGGCTTGTGATTGTGGATTCAATCCAGACCATGGCAAGCGATGAAATCGAATCGGCCGCAGGAAGTGTAAGTCAAGTCCGTGAATGTGCGGCCTCACTTCTGAGATATGCCAAAGAATCGAATGTGCCCGTAATCTTAGTGGGCCATATAAATAAGGAGGGTATCATTGCCGGCCCCAAAGTGCTTGAACACATCGTAGACACGGTGCTCCAGTTTGAAGGCGATCGGCAGTACCTATACAGAATTCTGCGCGCGGTGAAAAACCGTTTCGGCTCCACGTCAGAGATCGGTATTTATGAGATGGTGCAGAAAGGACTTAAGGAAGTGAAAAATCCCTCACAGATGCTCCTCTCCGAGGGCCGGGATGAAGACATGAGCGGTATATCCATAGGTGTCACCACTGAAGGCGTTCGCCCTTTTCTCGTAGAAGTGCAGGCTCTGGTCTCAACGGCCGCCTACGGCACCCCTCAGCGCTCTGTCACCGGCTTCGACCAGAGGCGTCTCAACATGCTTCTGGCTGTGCTTGAGAAGCGAGCCCGCTTCAAACTCGGTCAGAAAGACGTGTTTCTCAACATAGCCGGAGGGCTCAAAGTAGTAGACCCGGCAATTGATCTGGCCGTAATTGTCGCGATTATGTCAAGCAATTTCGACATATCCGTTCCCCATGCCACTGCATTTGTGGGCGAAGTAGGGTTGTCGGGTGAGATTCGCACAGTCACCCGTATCGAGCAGCGTGTGGCTGAAGCCGAAAAACTGGGGTTCGAACGCATTTTCATTCCGAAAGGCAATCTGAAAGGCACCCGGGGAAGATTCTCCGTTAAAATTGAAGAGGTAGGGAAAGTAGAGGAATGCTTCCGCCGATTGTTCGAATAAACACGGTTTCGGCTTTGGTCGAAACCGAATGGTTTCTTAGTTTATCAGTTTATTAGTTTTTCGTTTTTTATTGGCTTAGTGTTAACGACTTGAAAAGCTACCCTCCTGTTTCCTAATTCCTGTTTACTAATTCCTGTTTCCTTTTTCCTCTTTCCTTTTTCCTCTTTCCTAATCAGAAACTGAACATGAACAAGGCATCGATACGATTAGCGTTGGTATGGCTGCCATCGAAGTTCACTCTCTTGCCGGCAAGATATTCCGCACCTACCTGTATGCGGGGTGTGATATCCCAAAAGAGTGTCCAGGCTCCATAAAGTCCGTAGCGGTAGGCGGTGCCATCATGTGGCTTCTTGTCGTAATATTGGAGTTCGGAGAGTGTCATGGATGCATATATATTCGACGTAAAATTGTATTTCGCTCCAAACATCAGAGATAAGGCCGACGGGGCATACAGCTCTCCTGGCTTTCCGGGCGTAGCCACAAGGTCAATACCGTTGCCCGATAGATCTCCGATAAACGATGAGATACCACTTCCGTAGGCTGCCACGGCATATAGCGATAATGGATGGAGCACCTTTACTACTGATGACAGTTGTGCACCCCACCCCATACACGTATGGTTGGTCGACGTAAGCAGATCGCGGTAGCTGAGCGTGCGAAGCACTCCCGACACCCATATATGGCTTAGCCCGTCGTTCCACTGATACTGTCCGAATGCCGATACATCAGGCAGCCAGTCGGCACATTTTTTAGTATTGCCGCTCTCATCGGTAACTCCCGATGATGGAAACTCCAGCGATCCGGCCACGCTCCATTTGTTTTTGAACGTGTGGAGATAACGCACAAGTACATTTGTTTTGGAGATTTTGCCATTGGCTCCCGCTCCATCTATCACCGGGGGCTGTGCCGCCGGATCCGAGAAGGTGGAAGTGGCATATCCCACCGTCCAGTCATTTATCATGAAATAAGCTTTTTTAAGCTTGAAACCCACGTGATCGTAACCGTCGAAGTTACCCTCAATATAGCCCATATAGTTACCGATAGGGGAGTTGCGTCCGATTATTGTGAAAAACAGACCTGTTCCGGCCGGTGTAGCCTTAAACTGCCTTTTCATCGTGGGATCTCTCGGTATGGGCATTGCCATCGGCGAAAACCCGTTGGCCGGAACAGCGTTGTTCCAATCAAACCATCCGCGCATTCTCACCATCCCCCCGATACCCATCGCCAGATTGGCATCCTTACTCATAAACATAAAGTAGGGTGCCTTCGGATCCTGAAAATTGCGGAACTGATCCAGATAGAAGGAATTTATCAAAGTCCTTACGCTATCCACTTTGGGTGCTGTGCCTTCTTCGGAATTTATGAAGATCACTTTGGTGTTTTTCAGAAGATCTCTCCGGGCAAGCTCTTCCGGATATTTTATGGAGGCCGTGTCGTTTACGACCACAGCGATGTTTTGTGCCCGTAAATTACCGAATATGCACAACATCAATATAATACTAAAAATACAACGGCTTTTCATCTCTTTATGCTTTTGATTCTTACCTGGTGAACTGCCTGCGTTTTGGCAAAAGATATAGTTTGGATTTCTATTAGGAAAACACCGGGAATCAAACTATAGTTCATTGACATTCACTTTGACATCTTCCCATCCAACCAACACAGGCTTCCAGCCTGTGAGTTTAGATTCCACCATTGATATAAATATCCTAAATATAGTTAATTACCATTAATAATCGAAGTCTTATCCCATTTATATGACTATTTTTGTAAATTAAAACTTCCTTTTCTTATGACCTACGTTAATAATCACAATATTCCGGTTGTAAATGCTTTTTTGAGACTTTACGGTGAAACTTTACAGAAAAAATTTGCCGACTCCGATATTACAATAAATTTTCTTCCTCTTCACGATGATGAAAACACCTATCACGACATCTTAGCAAGGCTCAACAAACAAATTTATCTCTCTGAAACAGAAATAGGACGGCTCGGCCTTACCAATCCGGAAATATTTGCTGCCATCGCCCACGAGCTCGGCCACATTCTATATCATACCCATCCATGGGGGTATGATGCGGAGACACGTGCCGATACTTTAGCCGCCGAACTCGGTCTGGGTACCCAAATGATTTCAGTGATCGAAAAAATCATAGCCTGTAGAAGGTTTCGACATATCACTTCCGAACTCGTGCATCGCATCCAGTACCTCCAGCACATAGCCTAACCATTTGAGTAATTGGTCATTGTTGTCATATCTGCATTTCCCAAGTAAAGGCGAAATGCATATTGCCCTGTATGACCCACGTTTTTTTAACGCTCTTTAAAAAATTTTCACTATCTTTGCATATAACCAATGCATTTGTGGGGTATCTCCCCAAACAGACTGCAAAATCAAAAACTAAAACTTCTGAATGCGCAATGCCATGAACCAACAGAAATACGATATTTTTATCAGCTACCGTAGGGATGGAGGCGCTCAATATGCCAGAATCCTCCAGCTGATGCTCAACCAGCGCGGCTACAAGGTTTTTCTGGATTACAATGAACTTACCGACGGGAAATTCGGTGATCATATTCAGCAAGCCATCAAGGATGCGCGGATTTTCATGCTGATTCTTTCAAAAGGCGCGCTGGACCGTTGCAAAAACGAAGGCGACTGGGTGCGCCGGGAAATACTGCTTGCAATTCAGGAGGGCAAACATATTATCCCGATAAACCCCGACAACACTTTCGAAGGTATTCCCGACGGCATCCCTGAAATAATAAGGGAAGAGGTAGGCACTCATCAGCATTCAGAGATTAACTTTGGCCAGACTCTCGGTGTAACCGTAGACTATATGGTTACCAATCGAATAGAGCCTCAAATTGGCAAACGCACACGTCTTGACGATGACATCGACGTTCTTAACCAGCGGCTCTGCGATGAAGACAAAGCCCGCAGACGCCACCGCCTTTTCATAAAACTTGCTTTCGTCTTGGGCATTGTCGCGGCTATTGGCATCATCGCTGCCGTAGCCCTTTCTATGCGGGCCAAAAATAATGAGTCCAACAAACGAAAACATCTCATTGAGCAGATTGAGAGTAGAAATCCGGGACTCAACTTTATGGCAAACGACTCCATCTCCATCGCTCAACTCGAAGTAATCGATCAGATTTTCAGAAACATGAGAGACGTCTATGGCGACTCAATCCGTTTCAGCGCATTTGAAACCACCGTCAGGGAATATCACACCATCCTTGGGAAGGATTATGATCCCGCCGAAGCGTCTCTACCGGTAAATGATGTAAGTTTCGCCCGGGCCTGCGAGTATATTCAGGCTCTCAACGCACTGATCAATGCCGATGAATCCGACTTCGAATTCACGCTCCCAACCAAAGAAGAATGGGAATATGCGGCCTCCGATGGAAATTCTGCCGAGGAATATGTCTTTGCGGGAAGCAACGATATAACCGAAGTGGCTTGGTACGAAGGCAATTCGGAAGGAGAAAGACATTCTGCCGATGGTCAAACCCAGCTGAAGCCAAACAAGTTTGGTCTCTACGACATGACTGGCAACGTATCTGAACACGTCTATACTCCTTACGTTGACTCCAACCATCCCGACATGACTGCAAACATGATGCTCGTGAAGGGCGGTAACTATGAATCTAACGAAAACGAGTGCTCCATCAAATCCGATATGCCTCTGCAGACCGATCTATCATCGCCCAAGGTTGGGTTTCGTCTGGTATTAAGAAAGAAATAACAACAAATTTATGACAATGAAATTCAATATCGTAACACTATTAATCCTCCTCACCGCTTTCTGCGGACCGGCTTATGCCGTTGAGAATGACAACCGATCAGTTGCGTCCGACGAAGACTCCTGCGCCACCGAAACCATTCAGTCCGCCATAGACGCATGCATATTGCTTGCAGAGGCCGCCGAGTCTGAGAATGCCGACGACATTCGCAAAGCCAGACAGGCCTTGGAAGAATGCGGTCTTGCCTCATTCGCGTCGCTTAGACAGGAAGGAAAGTCCGACGATGAATCTCTCAAAGGGCACCTCGTCTTTGATGCCACCTTTGCCGACAGCCTTCTTACGACTGGCAAAGATGCTTACAGGAATGCCGACATCATATCCAAAACGGGAACGAAACGCGGACAGACAAAGCCCGGAAAAATTATGACTAAAACGTTTCTGATCAAAGCTAATGGGAAATCTACATATAAATTCAATTCGCACAACCGTCAGGAACTTGCCGTAGTGGCCGAGCCCGGCGGTCGTGTCACTACCAGAGTGCATGCCGTCAACAAAACCAAAGGTATTGACGAATGGCACAACGACACCACCGACGTGGCCAAAGGGCGAAGCAACAGAAAGACTGCCTTCACACTGCCGCAAAGTCCGGCAAGTCAGGTCACGTTGGAAATAACCAATTGCACTAACAAAGACATCAGCGTAGTCATAATCAGCAACTGACTTTGCTCGCGTATTCATTGTTGAAATCATCTTTGCCCTCACCCGGATAAAAGATCTACAAAACCAATGGCTGATCAAGAGATTATACAAGGACTGATTGAGCGTGACAACCACATCACGCATCAATTCTTCTACGTAAAGTGCCGTCCGCTCCTGACTGCCATTATGCGGCTTGTGTTCAGTTATCCGGTGGAGTACGATGAGATGGTCTCTGAGCTGTATGATTACCTTATGGGAAATGACGGACTAAGACTCCGGCAATTCCAATTCCGAAGCACCATCTACCAATGGATGAAGGTAGTGGCCACTCGTTTTTTTATACACCGACGTGATTCACTGATAGAAAACATTTCAAATGAGCCTCTTTATGAAAGACATGAGAATGATGAACTGGTCGATACCGCTCAGTCTGTGGCCCGGAAAATCGATGTGGCCCGTATGCTTTCGATGATGAAAAATAAAAGATATGCCGACGTAATCCGCCATCTCATTCTGCAAGATGAAGAGCCTGAAAAATATGCCGAAAGCATAGGAGTGACCGTCGACAACCTTTACAATATAAAACGACGTGCAATAGCCGCCATCTCGCGCATTGCAATCACATACTACAGCTATGGAAGATAACAACCATAACTACATATCAGACGAAGATCTTGCGGCTTTCCTCGATGGCAATGTCAGCGAAGATGAAATGTCGCGGATACTCTCTTCTCTGGCCGACAATCCGCAGACTGCCGAGATTCTTTCCCTTTCCCCGGAAATTGACAAAGCAGTCTTGGAAGAAAACAATCGGTTGCTGCCGATGTGGGCACTTGCCGCAGCCAATCCTGAAAATCTCTGCTCCTTTGAGTGTGAGGCTTTCATCCTCCGCCATCTTGACTTTGACATAGACCACTGGTCTCTGCTTGAAGAAGCCAAAGCCAACAACTGGGTGCGGGAAGAAGGGACACCTCTTCATCTTGTAGGCAAACTGCTCGAATTGAAAGGTCTGTTTGTAGAGCGCAAATACGACGCTTCCATAAAAGACCTTGTAAAAGCCATTGACTCCAACAAACAAGTAATAACAATCGTCGATAAAAATATAATTGACGGTAACGACGATGCAAACTTTCCGTCATATCATGCCATATATGTGGCAGGTGTTGAGAATGACGATGTGAAATATCTCAATCCTGATACGCTATTGGAAACATTTCTCGGCAAAGATGCTTTCAAGAAGGCATGGAAAGTTTCCGGGAATTATATGGTCATAGCCTCCAAAGATGCTCATGGCTACAATCCTCAGCCCATAAATGTAGAGGACATCGACCTTGATGCCAACCTTGAAGAACTGACCGAAGCCATAGCCGAAAACGCCCACGACATCTGGGCCCGCGCCCGCATGGACGAAGGATGGACTTACGGTCCGGTCCGCAACGACGAACTGAAGCACCACCCCGACCTCATTCCATACGCCCAGCTCCCCGACAGCGAGAAAGAATACGACCGCATCATGGCCATGAACACCCTGCGCCTCGTCCGCCGTCTCGGCTTCGACATCACCAACCGCAACATCGACTGACCCTTGGCAAAATACGACGTTTTCACTTTTCAATGGTGACTTGATGATGTACACGGGTATCCCTTCACATGAATAGCAGTGACAGAGAAATCAACATTCTCCGCAAAAAATGCGTAGAATATTTGGGTTTTTCTACGCAAATTAATATTTTTGAATTATGAGAAAAATCAATCGACATTCTCTCTATATATGGCAGACTTCCCAATGGCCCGAATTCAGATGGGATGCTGATGCTTTGCTTGACAGCTTAAGCAGACTTAGCAATTTGCATGGTATACTCAAGGGACGTATGTCAATACTCGGATTCAAAGACCAAAGAAAGTCCATTCTCTCTGTCATGACAGAAGACCTCATAGGCTCTTCAGAGATAGAGGGCGTAGTATTGAATCCACAATCCGTCAGAAGTAGTATTGCAAGACGCCTTGGTATTGAAGATGACGGAATGCTAGCGGAAGACCATTATGTCGAGGGTCTGATCGATGTCATGCTTGATGCCGTGCAAAACTCTCAGAAACCTCTGTCGGAAGAACGTTTTTTCGACTGGCATGCCGCCTTGTTTCCTACGGGCAGGAGCGGAATGCACAGAATAACCGTAGCCGATTGGCGAAAGGGAGAAGAACCCATGCAGGTTGTATCCGGGGCGATGGGGCACGAGAAAGTCCACTTTCAAGCCCCTCCGTCAGAAATCGTAGCTGATGAAATGTATACCTTAATCAACTGGTGTAACAATAAAAATCTTTCGCCGTTTATAATGGCTGCCGTGTCGCATATTTGGTTCGTCACAATTCATCCGTTTGATGATGGCAATGGCCGCATAAGCCGTACACTTGCAGATATGTTTCTATCACGATTAGATACAGGTGGTGGCAGATACTATAGCATGTCGGCAGAAATTAATCGTAATAAAAAATCTTACTATGAGATTCTGGAACAGACTCAAAAGGGAAATCTTGACATTACCCAATGGATCTTATGGTTTTTCAATTGTATAGAAAAGGCTATTGTGAGAGCCCTTGATTCAATAGAAATCACGGTTCGCAAGAGCAAATATTGGTATAAATTCAGAGATATACCGGTCAATGAACGACAGCAGAAAATAATTAACAGACTTTGGGATGGTTTTGAAGGAAAGCTTACGTCCTCAAAATGGGCAAAAATTTGCGGTTGTTCCCAAGATACTGCTATCAGAGATATCAAGGATTTGATACAAAAGGGGATGCTCAAGGACAGCGGCGAGGGCGGCCGTAACACAAACTATCTGCTCAATATGACATACACACAGTACGACGAGCAGTAAAAAAATTTAAACCGTCGGAAGGAAAAATATTTTTATCTCCTCCTATTGATTTTTATAATTTGAATGGTCGTCATTCGAGCTTTCATATATTTATAATGAAGATATCTGACTTATGACTTCACAAATAGAAATAATCTGCAAAGCTAAGGAGCTGGAATTACTTGCCAACTATTTTGGCACACTCACCAAAGAGGCGGCCATTGATCGTCCGGAGTACATCGGTGAATACTCTAAGGACCTCCCTCCTAAGATTGAGGCGGAATACCGCTGTTTCCTTGAGGAAATCTGGAAAGGGTATTCAGACGAACCTTTGGTTTTGGAGGAACAGAATCTCCGCAACCACATGACCGAAGAAAACCGCGAAGCAATCGATGCAGCCTTCAAAGACGCTTCACGCAGAACCCTTTGGGAACGAATCACGAACTCCAACCATGAAGACGTGACATACTACAAAGGACTCCTGCGCGAATACACCCTAAACCTCCTGATGGTAATGCGCCACGACTTTCTCGAAGAAATCACAGGTAATCACATCAACTGCAAAGACTTTCCCGATGACCGAACAATCAATGCTGAATCAAAAATATACAGAATCAGCAACTAGATAATATCTCACAGTCAACGGCACTCCGATAAATGAAATGATAGAGATGTCGCGACTTTCATCCACCAGAGAGATTTGCCGGGAGCATCCTTCGCAACCGCTCAGATACGCAGCCCTTTTTGGCAACATCGACTATTTGGGCGATGCCGCCGAAGCCAGCGACAAACGGGGATACCACAAATCACGCGGAGCCGCAGGCTTGAATTTTATCCCTCTCGAAAACACAGAAAGAGAAGTACGCGAAATTAATGGGATTCTTAAAAGCAATATGAAGAAGGCGAATGTCTTTACCTATACTGAAGAGAAAGCAGGCAAATCTGAGTTCCTATCGCAGGATGAACTGCCTGTCAATCTTATTCATATCGCCACCCACGGCATTAATAACAATGACGGTGACCTTTCATACAGCGATGCGATGAGCCGCAGTATACTCGCCTTTGCCGGAGCCAATCTCTATGGTGATTTTGAGGGTAACGAAGGAATCGTCACTGCCGCTGAAATCGCTGAGATGTCTCTGCAGGGCTGTGACCTTGCCGTTCTCTCTGCATGCGAGAGCGGACTCGGCAAACTCGGTAACGACGGTGTGTTCGGACTACAACGCGGATTCAAGAACGCCGGAGTCAAGACTCTGCTCGTAAGTCTAAACGAAGTGGCCGACGAATCCACCGCAGACATGATGATAGCCTTCAACCGTAATCTCGTCGTCCCCGGCACCACCAAATCCGAAGCATTCAAAAAAGCCCAGTCAGAAATCCGCACCAAATACCCCAACGACAACACCTGGGCCTCATTCATACTCATCGACTCCTTCAACTGATAGATCTTCTCACCGACTTTCCTCTATTATTAAAATTGAATGAAAATGAAAGAATATATACCGACACCGGAGGACACGCGGAATGTAAAGTTGCCTGCGGAGTTACTGCCTCTTGTTGAGAAGATGGCTAAGAATGTGCATGAGGTTTGGGCCCGCAACCGGATGGCCGAGGGATGGACCTACGGTCCGGTGCGTGATGATGCCCTGAAAACTCATCCTTGCCTTGTGCCTTATGAGGATCTGCCCGAAAATGAGCGCGATTACGATCGGGCCACTTCTCAAGAGACTTTGAAGCTTATTTTGAAATCCGGTTTTGTGATTTCAAAAATTTAAACTATCTTTACGAACCGGAATTACAAATGATAACAATCACATCCCTTATAAATGAGACCTTCTGAGTTCATTCATCCCGAAGACGCGGCCGCCTTGCGACAATTGGAGAGCATCCCCGGATTCCCAACTCTCGTAAAGAAGTTTTATGCGTTGGGCTATGAAAAGCTTTTATACGGTACCAACATGGCTTCCAATATCCGGCTCTCCGAAAACCAGCTGCCGGAACTCTATCGCCGTCTGCCTCCAATTTGCCGCAAACTCGGCATCGACGAGCCGGAATTCTATCTGAAAATGAATCCCGTTCCCAACGCCTATACTTTCGGCGACACCAAAATATTCATTTCCGTCACCTCCGGATTGGTCGAAATGATGAACGATGACGAACTCGATGCCGTCCTCGCCCATGAATGCGGACACATCCTTTGCCGACACGTGCTTTATCACAATATGGCCAACATGCTCATCAGCGGGGCGGAAGCGTTCGGACTTTTGGGTATGCTCTCGGCTCCAATCAAGTTTGCACTACTCTATTGGGAGAGGAAAAGTGAACTCTCGTGCGACAGGGCCGGAGCGATAATAACCACCCCCGAAACTGTGGCCCGGGTAATGGTGCGCTTGGCCGGGGGCCCCAAATCCATCACAAAAGACGTAAACATCAAAGAATGGGCAAAACAGGCGGACCAATACGAGGCCATCCGCAACGACGGGGCGTGGAATAAAGCACTCCAGACCTACGCCATAATGAGCAACGACCATCCATTCTCAGCCGTCAGAGTGCGAGAAGTCCTCAAATGGGGACAGTCGCCACAATACCACAACATAAAGCAAGGGCTCTCAACCCTCGCTGAAAACTCCTGCCCGCAATGCGCCCAAGCCGTAGACCCCTCATGGAAATTCTGCCAACACTGCGGTTTCAAACTCAAATAACAACTTACGTTTCGAGTGCCTAAAACGTGTTGTGGTTTATAAGTTTATAGGTTAATGAGTTTAATTGTTTCAAGACCATATTCGATTTGAATTAAAGAATTAGAGGAACCCAAAATTGTCCCGGTAACCTCCAGTTTGCCATTTCAGTCTGCTCCGTTTTTTCTACCATGATCGAGTTATTGCATTTTTTGCAACTGTTCAAAATAAATAGGGTGGCAGAGAAATTAAACGAAAAATCTCTTTCTTATACCTTAATTAAATGATATGGATAGGAGTCTCGTAAAACATTTTGTGCTGATTGGCAACGACGTTTTTTGTCGCAGGGAAGCTATTGTCCGGGCTATGTAAAAGGCGATACAATTATTCATCCCGGCACCGGCGGCATCGGCTTTTCCTTCGATGAACGCAACAATCTGAGAGTAGGTATTGATTTCTCTATTCCGGAATGGAACGTGAACAATTCCTAAACCGCAATTTGCTCGCAGTGGAGGGAGACTGCTTAATAGTAAAAACGGTTCCTTACCGGTGTATCACCGCAGTATGGAACCGTTTTTTATTGAAAAAGAAAATAATTTTTTAGTTTACCACATTGACAGGAGCGCCGGATATATAAGCTCTGACGTTGGATACAGCAATGACCATCAGGCGGATACGTGCTTCTTTCGTGGCCCAGCTGATATGGGGTGTCACCACACAATGCGGTGCATCTATAAGCGGATTGTTTTTTTCAGGAGGCTCATGGGTAAGGACATCGAGACCGGCTCCCGCAATTTTTCCTTCCTTGAGTGCCTCGGCAAGTGCCTGCTCGTCTACCAACGGTCCTCTGCCGGTATTGATCAGTATGGCTTCCTTTTTCATTAAGGATATGCGGCGAGCGTCGGCAAGATGATACGTATCATCTGTGAGCGGGCAATGCAATGAGATCACGTCGCATTCCGCAAACAGTTCATCGGTATCCATCTTTACTACCTCCGGCAATTCGTCGGCGGGTTTACGGCTGCTTACGCATACATGCATTCCGAAAGCTGAGGCGATACGCGCTACGGATCTTCCGATATTACCGTATCCCACGATGCCGAACTTCTTGTCGGAAAGTTCGCTGAGATTGGTATCAGTATAGGAAAAGTCGGCGCAACGGCTCCATTCTCCTTCATGAAATTCCCTGGAATAATGCTCCGCATGATTGGTGAGTGCAAGCAACAGAGCGAATACGTTTTGAGCAACCGACATGGTGGAATAGGCCGGAATATTGGTCACTGTGATTCCAAGACGGCGTGCAGTGTCAGTATTGACTACGTTGTAGCCCGTGGCAAGTACGCCAACATACTTCAGTGCCGGAAGAAGCCGAAGAGTGGATGCATCGAGCACAGTCTTGTTGGTCAGCACTATCTCTGCATCTCGTGCCCGGTCCACCACTTGATCCGGTGCCGTGCGGTCGTAGACCGTAAGATCTCTGAGAGAGGCCAGTTCGTCCCATTTCAGATCTCCCGGATTCAGGGTAAGTCCGTCTAATACTACTATTTTCATACTTTTTAAATATTGCTGGGGATTTACTGTTTCAGTGATTGAAGAGGGAGAGGGGAAACAGCAGTCAGTTTGCAAGAAGCCCGCCGTCTTTTCAGACAAGCGGGCTTCCCTATCATGATTGAGAATTATTTATTACGATCTTCATAATTCTTCTTTCCGGTGTCGAGGAATCTCTTGTAGCCGGGCACGTCTTCTTTGTATACAAACTCATGGTTGAGTGGTTTGCCCTCATTATCTACGATTACATGGAAAGGCTGGGCGTTGGCACCGAACTTCGAACGCTGCAGATAGCTCCATTTGTCACCGTATGTGCGGAGAGTACGTTCAGTGCCGTCTTTTTCCACTACTGTGATAGGCTGAGGAAGTTCCTTCTTCTCATCTACCATAAGGGTAATAAGCACAAAGTCATTATCGATCTTTGACTTCACTTCGGGATCGGTCCAAACGGCGGCTTCCATCTTACGGCAGTTTACGCAACCGTAGCCGGAGAAGTCAAGAAGCACGGGTTTGTTGAGTTTCTGAGCGAGGGCCATACCTTCATCATAATCGTCTACCTGAGCATGAACATCACCTTCGAAAAGAGAGAAGTCCTGAGTATAGGTAGGAGGCGCGAAGGCAGAAATGCTCTTGAGCGGAGCGCCCCATAGGCCGGGAAGCATATAGATGGAGAATGCGAAGGAGATGCAGGCGAGCATGAAACGGGTGACGCCGGTCTTCTCATATTCGTCATCGTGGGGGAATCGGATCCAACCGATGAGGTAAGCACCCAAGAGGGCGAAGATAACGATCCAGAGGGATACGAATACTTCACGGTCAAGGATTCTCCAGCCGTAGGCAAGGTCGGCCACTGAGAGGAACTTGAGGGCAAGGGCGAGCTCCAGGAAACCGAGCACTACCTTTACGGTATTCATCCAGCCACCGCTCTTGGGCATTGATTTGAGCATGGTGGGGAACATGGCAAACACTGTGAAGGGGAGAGCCAAAGCCAGTGCGAAGCCAAACATTCCGATTGCAGGAGAGATGAAGTTGGAGGTGGCGGCGGCCTCTACAAGCAGTGTACCGATGATAGGACCGGTGCAGGAGAATGATACCAGCACGAGAGTGAAGGCCATGAAGAATATTGACAGCAGACCTGTGGTGGAGTCTACCTTTGAGTCCATCTTATTGGTCCATGAAGCGGGGAGTGTAAGTTCAAAACCACCCATAAAGCTGATGGCAAACACTACCAACAGCAGGAAGAAAATGATGTTGAAAAGTGCGCTCGTGGCCAAGTCATTAAGGGCGGATGCACCGAAAATGGCAGTCACGGCAAGTCCGAGCAATACGTAGATCACGATGATGCTGCCGCCGTAGGTGGCTGCGGCACGGATAGATTTGGCACGGCTCTTGTTCTGCTTCAGGAAGAACGACACTGTCATCGGAATCATAGGCCATACGCAGGGGGTAACCAGCGCTACCAGACCACCGATAAAGCCGGCGATGAATATATACCAAAGGCTGCGGCTCTGCTGCTCCGGATTATCCTGGAAGGCCTTGAGTTCGGATTCTACGTTTTCCCAGTAGGATCCCGATGCCACCTGAGTCTTGGCATCCTCCGGTAGGAGAGTGGCCTGCTCCTGAATGGAGTCGGTGGTGGCAGCTATCTCTTCTGCCTTGTCATCTTCGGCAACTTCAGCTGTAGCGGCTGGAAACTTGCCGGTGACTTTCTTTACGAAATCAAGCTGAGTACAACCGGTGTCGTTGCAGGCCTGACCTTTCACTTCAACGTTTACCGTCCATTCTTTGGCTTTTGCCTTGAGTTTCTGGGTAAACACTACCTGACCTGTGTAGAAATACTGGTCTACCTCAAAAGTATCGTCAAACTCTTTGGTGTATTTCTTATTGGCCTGAGGTTTGCCAACCAGATCGGCACCCTTGGCGGAAATATTGAATACCAAAGGATTTGAACCTCCCGCGGGGTTGTTGACAGCATACATATGGTAGCCGGCACCCACATTTGCTATAATCTGTACTGACGGATTCTCAGTACCGTCGCCCACAACCTTGTAACTCCAGTTTACTGCCGGAGCCTGCGCCATGGCACATATTGCGCATATGATAAGCGACAGAGTGGCAAATAGTTTTTTCATTATTGTTGTTTAATTGTTCCGATGTAGGTTATTACTTCGGTTTTGGAGATTAATTTGTATTGGATTTAGAATTTATTTGTGTTGCGGAAGAGCTCGCGATCAATCAGTGAGATGAGTCTGTGTTGCCTCAAGCACGTGTTTGTTGCCCGTGTTGAAAGCGTAGACAACTACATGGCAGTTTTCTGCTAACCAAGCTGCGTTCAATGTATATGTGGCGCTGCCCTTGTAGGATTCCCCGGCTTTGAGATCGCTTCCTATAGACTCACCCCAGATACCGTTGGCAGAGGCGCGAAACACGTGATTGTGTACATAGTCAGGGATTATCACATTATTGTCGTTCTGGCTACCCACGATGTTGCTTTCGGTGATCCATACGAGCACGGAGCAATCGGAAGCATAGTCCGATACGGGCACCACGGTGTAGTCTACCTTCATCTCGCGGGTATCCTTATTGTAGGAGACCTTAACGTCAATACCGGCTTCAGCATCCTCAGCAATAGCCTTGAGGGCAGGCGCGGACCAGAGACGGGAGTCAGCGATACATTCACCGCCGTCGAAAGAAGCGGAGGGGAGGGGTTGACTGCCGTAGTATTCATAATACTTGGCGGCGTCTACGCTTTGAAGGTTAAGTCCGTTGAGCGGGCGGCAAAGGGAGTTGCCTCGGGGCTGCATGCTGACGATGATGAATGAATCATCGGTGGATTCCTGCAGACTGGAGAGCACTCTTGCTCCTGCGGGACAATTCGAACAGTGGAGACCGGAAAATTCCGTCACAAGTGTGTGGCGACCCACTTTGGGCTTGTCGAGGGGAAGAACGCGTTCGTCTTCGGAAATGTCATTGCAGGAGGATAAGGCCGCGATGGCACAAACGGCCAAAAGACCTTTGAATATTGTGTTGACTTTCATATCAAAATATCTACAATATTTATTGAAGTGATTTAAACTTTTTACGAAAACCAAAGAAATGTTGAAAAAATTAAATCATTTCAGAATGTGTAATTATAGGTAAGGGAGAAACCTTTGGTGGAAGGCACAGTGCGGCACACACCACCCGAGCAGTCGTATCCCTCGCGGGTACGTCCGTAACCGAGAGTGAAACGGTTGGCCTTGTAATTATAAGTAATCATTCCCTTAAAGTAATTTTTCTTTGTAGTGCCGTTATTATACGTGTCGGTGAAGGTAAACATCCAATGGGGAGCCAACGATAGTTCTACAAGCCCGCACATCCAGTCGCCCTGATCCTGCTTGGTAGTCAGATACTGGAGTTCCCAACGGAGTTGAGTTTTGGATTTGATTTTCCATTGTCCTTCGAGTATGAAGATATTGGCCGTGATCATAGGTTCGGCCTCTTTACGAATATACTCCATACTGTATTTCTGGAAGAGATAGAAAAGTGTGAACTGCAGATGCTTATTGAATTTCTTATTGATTTCAAAATTCAAGTCTGCATAGTAAAGCGCGCCTATCTTCCAGAAAGCGGACCCGGGTCCGTTGGTACCTCTTACCGGTGTATACTTCCCTGTAGGGGTGTTCCAGTCAAGGCCGGAGATATAACTTGCGGAGAGACGCACATTTGTGCCGTATTTTCCACCTAACGGGGTGCCTTTCTTAAAGAGGTATCTCAACTCACCCTGAAAGGCCCATTCTCCGTCATACTGGGTGCCGTAGGGATACATGGCGGCCAAGGTATAGGTTTGGGTCATCGTAAAGGGAGGCATGAAACCGATGCGTCCGTTATTGAGGATGACGTCATTGACGGTGCGGTCCGAAAGCCAGCTCATATTTTCACTGCGCTTGCCCTGCAGAAACGCTGAGAATCCCTTCTTGGAGTAAGTCACGGAGAGCATTTCGGCCTGACCGCGTCCGTAGGTATAATTGTTAACGACGTTGGGGGCATTGTTTTTGGTGGCGTATTCACCAAGAATAGTGAAGTTGTGGAGACGAAGGTTGAAACGTCCGTCGAATCCCGCTTCATTATACGGGAAGAAGAGATGACCCATATTGTCGTCGGTGTACACAAGCTGCTGACTCTGGTGCTTACCGGTGTAGGAGGCACCGAGGGTAAGACCGTAGTTGCTGCCGAAGGCATTGCCAAACGATTCGTCAAGCGCCCATTCTACATCACCGCCCCAGATCCATGCAGGATTGTGATGCCAATAAAAACGTTGTTTACCAGCCAGACCGGTGATATAAAGACCGTTTACGGGATTCATCTTCAAGCGGGCGCCGCGAAGGGCTCCGTCTATACCAAGAGAGCGGTCCTGATAAGAGCGCAGAATAAACCCGGAGCCGAACTGTTCATAGAAATCACCTACGGTAAGCTGATATCCCTTATAATTTCCGGTGGCCCAAAAATAAGGTACGCCCCAGCCTTCAAAAAGCGGCTGCTTGCTGAAGCCGGGCAACGGCCATTTGGCAAATTCGAAACGGGCACCGATGGCTACATACGGAGCAGACAGTGTGAAGTCAAAGTAAGTCTGGTTGCGCACAATCTGATCGAAATGCTCATTCTTTATACCCGGATCATATTCGTTGAAATGAAATTCGGATTGAATGGATCCCGAAGCCCTGACTTGTTTCAACCAGCTCGAGGTCTGTGGATTGTAAACATCACCTCCGGCCATAACTGTCTGACACATATAGGTGCGTCTTGACATGGCTGCGGTGTCGGTTCCGACTTGTGCAGACAGAGCCATATCGGCCCGCGATGGGGCTTCCGACTCAGCGCCAGTCTCAGACGCTGAGGCTACCGATGGCATCGCTGCCACCAGCAACGCCAATGGTAAAGAAAACTTAATTCGATTGTCAATCATGATATTAGATAGAAATAATTTTCATTTATCGCCGGTAGCTAACATACCTGTCACAAAAACTCCGACTCCGGACAGCTAATTTCCTTATGGAAATCAACTATCCGGAGAAGTGATTCGATTCTATGAAAAGGTGTACGGCTTCATAGCCCGGCACTGTTCATAACGAAGGATTAAAAGGATCGGTCAGATGATTTATTTGCCCATGGCAGCCTTTACGGCTTTGAGCACTTCCTCTTCACCACCGTCAGTGTAGCCCTGATGGCTCCATACGATGTTGCCGTTGCCGTCAATTACGAATGCGTGAGGAATATCATTCACGCCCATCTGACGCTTGAACTCGCTGTTGGGATCAAGGAGCACTTGATATTCCCATCCTTTGCCTTCAACGAAGGGTTTTACTTTCTGGGCATTCTGACCTTCGTCAATACTTACGGCTATTACGCGTACGCCAGTCTCGTCCTGCCAATCTTCGTAGACTTCATTGATTGCTTTCAGTTCTCGGTTGCAAGGTTTACACCAGGTGGCAAAAAAGCTTATCACCATGGGCTTGCCGTCATTGCTGAGTGTGGCGGTATCTACAGACTTGCCTTCGATATCTTTAAGAGTGACGGAAGGAAGAGCTGCTGATGCTGCCAGTGCACTTAAGGCCACGGCCATTGTAACGAACAGTTTCTTGAACATTTCTATGATGCTTAAAGTTATTATTTTATTGCTTAATCGATTACCAAGAATTGATATCATTCGCTCGCATGTAGAAAAATATATTCTTCGTAAATTTGCGCTAAGTTACAAAAAATTTTCTTTAAGATTCACATTCCGGCGTAATTTTTTTTGTAGGAATGGAATGTTTTTAATCTTTCAAAGAAAAATTTGGTTATTTTATCCAAATTAGGTATCTTTGCAACATAACTCCGTTTGCTCTTTTTGACGCTTAAGGCGCACTGGAGTTTAACGGACCGCGGATTTTTTCTTCCAAGATTTCCGCAACCCAACAATAATAACCAATCATCTAATAAATTACCCTTCTCACAGGAGAATCATCGGTAATTGATCTAATAATTCATGAAAACGAAAAAGCTTCTTTTAGGCGATGAGGCACTGGCTTTGGGTGCCTTGAATGCCGGTCTTTCCGGTGCCTACGCCTATCCCGGTACGCCCTCCACAGAAATCCTCGAATTCGTACAGGCCAATCCCCTTACCAAAGAACGCAACATTCATTCCCATTGGTCAAGCAATGAGAAAACCGCCGTTGAGGAAGCTCTCGGCATGTCTTTCTGCGGAAAGAGAGCCATCGTGTCTATGAAGCACGTAGGTGTTAACGTGGCCGCCGACCCGTTTGTAAACTCCGGCATGACCGGTGCCAACGGCGGTCTGCTCGTGATTGCGGCCGACGACCCATCCATGCACTCTTCGCAAAACGAACAGGACTCCCGTTTCTACGCCGACTTCGCATTCATACCAATCCTTGAGCCCGCCACTCAGCAGGAAGCCTACGATATGGCAGCCCACGGCTTCGAGCTCTCCGAAAAATTCAACATTCCGGTAATGGTACGCCTCGTGACCCGACTGAGCCATTCGCGCGCCGTGGTGGAAGCAGACACGGAGGCCAAGCCACAAAACGATCTTCATTACCCCGAAAATCCCCGCCAGTGGGTGCTCATGCCTGCCATCTCCAAAGAGAGATACAAGGTGCTCCTCAAGGACTACGACGCCCTGCGCGAAGCTTCGGAAACATCTCCTTTCAATAAATATACCGACGGAGCCGACAAGAGCCTCGGAATCGTGGTCAGCGGCATTGCCTACAATTACCTGATGGAACTTTTCCCCAACGGATGTCCGTTCCCGGTAGTGAAGATCTCACAGTATCCCATACCGTCGGAAATGATAAAGCGTCTTTTTTCAGAATGCGCTTCCGTGGTAGTGATCGAGGAAGGACAGCCACTCATCGAAAAGCAACTGCGCGGAATGCTAGACAACGGCAAAACGATCTTCGGAAAACTCAGCGGAGAAATGCCCCGCACGGGAGAACTCAACCCCGACAGTGTGCGTGAAGGTCTTAAGAAAATCAAACCTGAACTCGACTGCCTGAAAGCCGCCGACGCCCATGTGGAATCGAAAGTGACAATGCCACGTCCGCCGGCCCTTTGTCAGGGATGCGGCCACCGCGATGTTTACGCCGCTCTCAACGCCGCGCTTGAGGAATACGAAAATCCCAAAGTGTTTGGCGACATAGGATGCTACACCCTCGGCTTCCTATCGCCCTTCAACGCCATCGACACCTGCGTGGACATGGGCGCCTCCATCACCATGGCAAAAGGAGCTGCCGACGCCGGCCAGCACCCCGCCGTAGCCATTATCGGTGACTCCACATTCACCCACTCCGGCATGACAGGTCTGCTAGACGCCATCAACGAGAATTCTCCCATCACCGTGATCATATCCGACAATCTCACCACGGGCATGACCGGTGGTCAGGACTCTCAGGGCACAGGCAAGCTCGAAGACATCTGTCTGGGTCTCGGAGCCGACCCAAAACACGTACGCACCATCGACTCCATGCCCAAAAACGTGCCGGAAATGAAGGCCCTCTTTAAAGAGGAGATCGACTATCCCGGACTTTCGGTCATCGTAAGCCGCAGAGAATGCATCCAGACAGCGCGACGCCACGCCGCAAAAAAATAATATTTGGGAATCTTTAAGGCAACCGGATTGCTCACATTCTCTCCAATAATCACAAAGGTGAGTGAGAGATTGCAAATAGGATTACCCTTCAATTCTAAAATTCTTGAACCAACATGAAAACAGATATAATTCTTGCAGGCGTAGGTGGCCAGGGCATCCTTTCCATAGCCACAATCCTTGGCGCCGCATCTCTAAAGGAAGGCCTTTATCTGAAGCAGGCCGAAGTTCACGGCATGTCGCAACGCGGCGGTGACGTGCAATCCAATCTCCGCATATCTTCCGAACCCATCAGTTCGGATCTTATTCCCCTCGGCAAAGCCGACCTCATCGTCTCGCTCGAGCCCATGGAAGCCCTCCGATATCTCCCCTGGCTTTCCAAGGAAGGATGGGTTGTGACCAACACCACTCCCTTTGTGAATATCGACAACTATCCCGAAGCCACGGTGATAGAAGAGGAGATGAGCCGTCTGCCCCACGTGGTGGCTCTCGACATGGACACCATTGCCAAGGAAGTGGCAACCCCGCGAGCATCCAATATGGTGCTTCTCGGAGCCTGCGCCCCATTTATCGGACTTGCCCCCGAACTGATAGAAGACGGCATCCGAACCGTATTTGGCGCCAAGGGTGAAAAGATTGTGGAATCCAATCTGCTCGCCTTCCGTGCCGGACTCGAAAAGGCTAAAGAAATTTCATCCAAATAAAGACAATCTTTGGCGCGGTTTCTACAGATAAGGGAACCGCGCCAAATCCATACTATAAACGACAACAACTAATGTTTCCAATCACCGACGATACTCTCTCCAATGTGCTCAGCCGCATGGAGATTCCTGATATTACTTCCGCCACGATACGCCAGATTTGCGCCGTGGCCAACGAACTTGAAAAGGAAGCCGGGGAAAAATTCGTACACCTTGAGCTCGGCAACCCCGGTCTGCCCCCTGAGCAAGTGGGAATAGAAGCCGAATGCGAAGCCCTGCGCAAAGGCGTGGCCGGAAAATATCCCGACGTGGCCGGCATACCCGAACTTAAAGAAAACGGAAGCAAATTTATCAAGGCCTTTTTCAACGTAGACGTGCCTGCCAAATGCATCATTCCCACTACCGGATCAATGCAGGGCAGTTTTACGCTCATGACCCTACTCAAGAATCGCATTGCCGAGAAAGATACTCTACTGATGCTCTATCCGGGATTTCCCGCTCAGCGCCATCAAGCCAAGCTGCTCGGCCTTAATCTTGACAGCTTCGATATCTACGAGCATCGCGGCAAAAAACTTGAACCGATCCTTGAAGAGAAGATGAAGAGCGGACGCATCACCGCCATGCTCTATTCCAACCCCAACAATCCGGCATGGACCAATCTCACCGAAGAAGAACTTGAGATTATCGGACGTCTGGCCACCAAATACGACGTAATCGTAATGGAAGATCTCGCCTATATGGGCATGGACTTCCGTCAGGACTTCAGCCATCCGTTTGAAGCGCCTTACATTCCCACAGTGGCTCACTATACCGACAACTATATTCTGCTCATCTCAGGCTCGAAAATATTTAGCTATGCAGGCCAGCGTATAGCTACGGTATGCATGAGCGACTCCGTATATCACCGTCATTATCCATTCTACGAAAAGTTTTTTGAAATGCCCGCCCTCGGCGATGCATATATATATGGTGTGCTATACTGCTGCTCTTCGGGCACTACCCATTCTTCGCAATACGGTCTGGCCGCCATGTTTAAGGCTGCCGTGGAAGGCAAACTCAACTTCGTAGCCAACTGTCGCGAATACGGCCGACGCGCCGACCTATGCAAAAAGGCATTTATCGACAACGGCTTCCACATTGTATACAATATCGATGGAGAACACCCCATCGCTGATGGATTCTTCTTCACCGTGGGCTATGGCGACATGAATAGCGAGATGCTGCAGAAAGAACTGATACGATATGGTGTGGCAGCAATCTCACTGCCTTCCACAGGCAGCGAACAAAACGGACTGCGCGTCACCGTATCCACAATTTCCGACAAGGATACTTTCGATGCTCTGCGTCAACGATTGGAAGCATTCAACCGCGATTTCAAACACATCAAAGACTGAGCCATGAAAGCAAACTACATGTCAGCAGATGAGGCCGTAAAACTCATTGAAAGCGGTGACCACATATACATCCAGGGATCCACGTCCGTACCGGAAGTGCTCGTGGAGGCTCTGGCCAAACGCGGTCCTGAACTGCGCGACGTCACCCTCTATTCGGCATTCGCCGTAGCCAAAGGTCCCGCTCCATACTGCAAACCGGAATACAAAGACTCCTTTCTTGTTGACTCATTCTTCGTAAGCAACTCCGTGCGCCAATGGATAGCAGAGGGATACGGCACCATGACACCCCGGTTTCTGGGAGAAGTTCCCGCATTGTTTCGCGACGGCACATGCCGCGTGGACGTGGCTCTCATCAACTGCTCGCTGCCCAACGAAGAGGGCCTGGTAAGTTTTGGAGTGTCGGCCGATCTGGCCACCTCTGCCGTGGAATGCGCCGATAGGGTAATAGCCCAGATAAATCCGCATATGCCCTTCAGCTACGGCGACCCCGTGATTCACATATCCAAACTGGCTGCGGCAGTGGAAGTGGACGAGCCCTTGGTGGAAGTGCCTACAGCCGTCCCCACCGAAAAGGAAATACGGATAGGCAATTTCATCGCCGAGCATATTCCCGACGGAGCTACACTCCAGATTGGTGTGGGAGGAATACCCAATGCAGTGATCCGCGCCCTGAGTAATCACAAACACCTCGGGCTGCATACGGAGGCGATGACCGACGGCGTACTCCCTCTGCTCGAACAGGGAATCATTGACAACAGTCAAAAGAAAGTGATGCCCGGCAAATCCGTAGCTTCTCTGGCTCTTGGTTCGCGCAGACTCTATGACTTCATGAACTATAACAAGGATATCGTATTCAAAGACGTAGCCTGGACCAACAATCCATTCATCATAGCCCAAAACCCCAAGGTGATGTCAATAAACTCCTGTCTGGAGATCGACCTTACAGGTCAGGTATGCGCGGACTCTATCGGCACCAAGATCTTCTCAAGCGTAGGCGGCCAGCACGACTTCGTCTACGGCTCTTCACAGAGCGAGGGAGGTTTGTCTTTCCTGGCCATGCTGGCCACCACCAACAAGGGGCAAAACAAAATCAAACCTATCCTCACACCGGGTGCAGGAGTTGTCACAACCCGTTTTCAGACAAATTACGTAGTCACGGAATACGGATGCGTAAACCTTCGCGGCAAAAATCTGGCGGAGCGGGCCAAACTGATGATCTCAGTGGCAGCACCCGAATTCCGCGAAGAACTCGACCGAGCTGCAGCCGAACGCTTCGGCTATAGCTATCTGCGTCTGAAATAATATACCGCCCGGATCTTTTGACCCGCAACAATTCCATCGATAAATACAACCACAGATGGATTCTTCGGAAAAATTTGCTAAATTTGCAAGGTCTGAGCAACCCAACTCCAATAAAAGTTACAGTTGACACAACGGTGCTCAATTGGGGTTTCTAATCATATGCCAATGAATTCTGAAGAATATATCCTCTCCGAGCAGGAAGCCGCCGAAAGCGACTCCCTGCTCGTGAATTATAAAAACGTAGACGTGGAGCGAGCCGACAAGCTTGTGCTTCGTGGGGTGGATTTCCAATTACGTCCCGGTGAATTTGTATACCTTGTAGGCCGTGTGGGAAGCGGCAAAAGTTCGCTGATGAAGACAATGTATGCCGACGTACCTCTGACAAAAGGAGACACCGCCGAAGTGTTGGGCTTCAACCTGCTCGACATCAAACGTCGGCAGATACCCCTGTTGCGACGCTGCATCGGCATTGTTTTCCAAGACTTCCAGCTGCTCACCGACAGAAGCGTGCACGAAAACCTCTCGTTCGTACTGAGAGCCACGGGATGGAAATCCAAAGATGAGATTGAATCGCGTATTGAGGAAGTGCTTAAAGCCGTAGGCATGGAAAACAAAAGCTACAAAATGCCACATGAACTCAGCGGAGGCGAACAGCAACGAATAGTGATAGCCCGGGCCATGCTCAACAAGCCCGATCTCATTCTTGCCGACGAACCCACCGGCAACCTTGACCCCCAGACCGGCTACAACATCGTCACCCTGCTTCATGAACTGAGCCACAAAGGTCAGGCTATACTTATGGCTACCCACAACCTTCAGCTTGTAGACGATTTTCCGGCCCGGGTGGTCAGGTGTCACGATAAAAAACTTGAATAAGGAATTTTTTCCTTAAAAAATTTTTCTATTTCATACAAACTGCTTAAATTTGTGGAGATTTTATAGATAAACCATCTGTAAAGCAACTAATGAGACTTTGTCTCTGTCCATTAAAAACGGATATTTCCTAACAGAAAAACCCAACATCATATAGCTATATATCAAATGGCAAAAAAAGAAGAAAAATTATTTGACATTTTCCCGCCGGTATCTACAGAAGAATGGCTGGCAAAGATTAATGTCGACCTGAAGGGTGCAGACTTCAACAAGAAGCTCGTTTGGCGCACCAACGAGGGGTTCAACGTACAGCCTCTCTACAGAAAAGAGGACCTCGAAGGTATACCCAACCTCGACACACTTCCCGGTCAGTTTCCCTATCTGCGCGGCACTAAGGACAACAACGATTGGCTGATTCGTCAGCAAGTGCAGGGCGAGACTCCCGAAGCAATGAACGCCCACGCACTCCACATTCTTGACCGCGGTGTAGACGCTCTCGGCATCTGTCTTTGCGACTGCAAAGCCGACGACCTCAAGACCATCCTCAAAGGCATAGACCTCAAGAAAGTGGAAATCAACGTAAACTGCTGTCCCCGCAGCGCTGCTGAAGTGGCAAAGACACTCGTGGCTCTCGTAAAAGAAGCCAACGCCACAGAAGAATTCCGCGGCTCCGTTGAATTCAACCCCTTCAAGCGTCTGCTCAAACACGGACTGGAATTCCCTGCCGACCTCAAAGAGACAGCCATGGCTGTATACGAGGCCGTTAAAGAAGTGCCCGCTCTGCGTTGCTTCTGCGTAGACAGCCGCATGCTCAACAACTGCGGTGCCTACATCACTCAGGAACTGGGCTACGCCCTCGCCTGGGGTGCAGAATGGATGACAATGATGACCGAAGCCGGTCTGAGCGCATGCGAAGTAGCCGGACGCATCAAATTCAACATGGGCATCAGTTCCAACTACTTTATGGAACTCGCCAAATTCCGCGCAGCCCGCATGCTTTGGGCAGAAATCGTGAAAGCCTACGGAGCCGGCGAAGAATGCTGCAAAATGCACGTTCACGCTGTCACCTCCGAATTCAATATGACCATCTACGACGCCCACGTCAACCTTCTGCGCTCCATGACAGAATCCATGAGTGCCGCTCTGGCCGGCGTAGACTCCATCGAGACATTACCGTTTGACCTCACATTCAAGCGTCCCGATGAATTCAGCGAGCGTATCGCCCGCAACCAGCAGCTCCTCCTTCGCGAAGAATCGCATCTCAACAAGGTGGTAGACCCCGCAGGCGGCAGCTACTATATAGAAAACCTCACCGCATCGATCGCCGACGTAGCATGGAAGCTCTTCAACGAAGCGGAAGACAACGGCGGATTCCTCGCCCTGCTCAAGAAAGGTGAAATTCAAGCCAAGGTAAACGAAAGCGGAGTAAAACGCCATCTCGACGTAGCCCGCCGCAAAGAAAGCCTGCTCGGCACCAACCAATTCCCGAACTTCAACGAAATGGCCCTCGACAAAATCGAGACAACCTGCGACTGCGCATGCGGCTGCAAGCAGGAAGCGGCCGACGGAGCTGTGGATTATCTCGTGTTCGACCGCGCCGCAAGCCAGTTTGAGCAGCTTCGTCTCGACACCGAACGCAGCGGCAAGCGTCCAAAAGTATTCATGCTCACCATCGGCAACCTCGCCATGCGTCTTGCCCGCGCCCAGTTCTCCTCCAACTTCTTCGGTTGCGCCGGCTACGAGATCATTGACAACATCGGCTTCGACACAGTGGAGCAGGGAGTAGACGCCGCCATCGAGAAGGGAGCCGACATCGTAGTGCTCTGTTCAAGCGATGACGAATACGCTGAATACGCGCCCAAAGCCTTCAAATACCTTGACGGTCGCGCACTGTTTGTAGTGGCAGGCGCTCCGGCATGCATGGACGAACTGAAAGCCCAGGGTATCGAAGACTTCATCCACGTGAGAGTAAACGTGCTTGACACACTGGTAGGCTTCAACGCTAAACTCCTCAAATAAGCAGCTAACATGAGACCCAATTTCAAAGAAATCGATATAAAGAAAGTTGTAGCTCCCGCAACGCCCCAAGAGGCACCCAAAGGGGAGGACTGGCTTACCGCTGAGTTGATTCCGGTGAAGCCCGTTTACACAAAAGAAGATCTTGAAGGTCTGGAGCATCTCGACTACGCCGCCGGTCTGCCGCCGTTCCTGCGTGGCCCTTACAGCGCCATGTACCCGATGCGTCCCTGGACCATCCGTCAGTATGCCGGATTCTCCACAGCCGCCGAGTCCAACGCCTTCTACCGCCGTAACCTTGCTTCCGGACAGAAAGGTCTGTCGGTGGCATTCGACCTTCCCACACACCGCGGATACGATGCCGACCACGAACGCGTGGTGGGCGACGTAGGTAAAGCAGGTGTATCCATCTGCTCCATCGAAGACATGAAGGTGCTTTTCGACGGTATTCCCTTGGGCAAGATGTCTGTGTCCATGACAATGAACGGTGCAGTGCTCCCCGTGCTCGCATTCTACATCAACGCCGGTCTGGAGCAGGGTGTAAGTCTTGACCAGATGGCCGGTACGATTCAGAACGATATCCTCAAGGAGTTCATGGTGCGTAACACCTACATCTATCCGCCAGCCTTCTCCATGAAGATCATCGCCGACATCTTCGAGTATACTTCGCAGAACATGCCTAAATTCAACTCTATCTCCATCTCCGGCTATCACATGCAGGAAGCCGGTGCCACCGCTGATATCGAGTTGGCCTACACACTCTCCGACGGTCTGGAATACCTTCGCGCAGGTGTAAACGCAGGCATGAGCATCGACACATTCGCACCGCGTCTGTCATTCTTCTGGGGCATCTCCATGAACTACTTCATGGAAATCGCCAAGATGCGCGCCGCCCGTATGCTTTGGGCAAAGATCGTAAAGACATTCGATCCTAAAAACCCCAAATCTCTGGCCCTGCGTACACATAGCCAGACATCCGGATGGTCGCTCACCGAGCAGGACCCCTTCAACAACGTGGGCCGTACCTGCGTAGAAGCTATGGGTGCCGTACTCGGCCACACCCAATCCCTCCACACCAACGCACTCGACGAAGCAATCGCACTGCCTACGGACTTCTCAGCCCGTATTGCCCGTAACACTCAGATCTACATCCAAGAGGAGACATACGTCACCAAGCAGGTAGACCCCTGGGCCGGTTCTTACTTCGTAGAAGCTCTCACCAACGATATCGCCCGTAAGGCCTGGGATCACATCCAGGAAGTGGAAAAACTTGGAGGCATGGCAAAAGCCATCGAAACCGGTCTGCCCAAACTCAAGATTGAGGAAGCCGCAGCCCGCACTCAGGCCCGTATCGACTCCGGCAAGCAGACTATCGTAGGTATCAACAAGTTCCGCCTCGACCACGAAGATCCCATCGATATTCTCGAGGTAGACAACACCGAGGTACGCAAAGAGCAGTGCGCTCGTCTGGAGGAACTCCGCAAAGATCGCGATGAAGAAGCCGTAAAGAAAGCTCTCGAAGCCATCACCGAATGCGTGAAAGATCCCTCTAAGGGTAACCTTCTTGACCTTGCCGTGAAAGCAGCCGGACTTCGTGCATCTCTTGGTGAGATTTCCGATGCCTGCGAGGCTGTGGTAGGTCGTTACAAAGCTGTAATTAAAACAATATCCGGCGTGTATTCAAGTGAAGAAAAAGGCGATCCCGAATTTGAAGAGGCTCGCAAGGCAGTGGCAGATTTCGCAAAACGCGAAGGTCGCCAGCCACGTATCATGATTGCCAAAATGGGTCAGGACGGCCACGACCGCGGTGCCAAGGTTGTAGCCACCGGCTATGCCGACTGCGGATTCGACGTGGATATGGGCCCATTGTTCCAGACTCCTGCCGAAGCAGCTCGCCAGGCTGTGGAAAACGACGTCCACATCCTCGGTGTATCTTCCCTTGCTGCAGGCCACAAGACTCTCATTCCCCAGGTAATCGAAGAGCTTAAGAAACTCGGACGTCCCGACATCCTTGTCACTGCCGGCGGTGTAATCCCCGCTCAGGACTATGACTTCCTCTACAAGGCCGGCGTCTGCGCCATCTTCGGCCCCGGCACCCGCATCCCGAAGAGTGCCATTGAGATGATCCGTATTCTCAACGAAGACCGTGCGGAATAATCCCTGAATACCATCAATATTATAAGAAGGGACGGCCATTCAAGGTCGTCCCTTCCATATTTTTTTAATTTGCTTCTATAACCCAACTCAAGTTTCACAAGTTGCTTTGCAACTTGAAAACTTGAAGTTTATGATTTTATATGTTTAAAAGTTTAATTTCCGTATATTCAAATTCGAAATAAAAACACCAAATCATCAATTGGGCATAATCCCATAAACTCATAAACAATAAACTTTTAAACCTCAACTTTCGAAAGCGAAAGTTGAATTACCTAAGATCCAATGAGCGTCAATCGTCATGATCATGGCGATGTTTTTTGTAATATTTCTTATGCTGCTTCCTCTGCTCCTTCAGGAACTTTTTGCGTGCTTTTATATATTTTTTTTGATTTTTATGATGTCGTTTGATCCTTTTGTGATGACGTCCATGCTTCGGCGGGGGAGGAGGCATATATCGGCTGCCGGTGGAAAATTGCATACCGGAGCCTTCTGTAGTTAGCCACACATTAAAATCCTGCGCCACTCCTAAAGTGGGAGACAGTATTAAAATGGAGACTATGAGGGTCAGTAGGCGTTTCATAGTAAAATATATTTTATGGTTTCACTGTTAAAACACCTCTGAATACTTCAATGTTCAAATACGTAGAGTCCGTTTATAAAAATTTAATTCAACTTTCGAAAATCTGCAATTCACGAAAGTCGAATTAAATTTTTATAAGACGGAATCTAAATTTTAAATAAACCGAAACCTATTCTTTTGAAATTATTTTTAAGAACTCATCTTCGGAAATGATGGGCACACCGAGTTTCTGGCATTTCTCATATTTGGACGGCCCCATATTGTCTCCGGCGAGCACGAAACTCGTCTTTTTGCTTATACTTCCGGCATTCTTTCCACCTTCACGCTCGATTATATCCTTGTACTCGTCGCGGGAATGATGAGCGAACACTCCTGAAATCACTATGGTCTTTCCCTGCAACGCATCGCCTGCCGGCTGCATTTTTTCTTCAGACAACGACATGTTCACCCCGGCCAGAGCAAGACGCTCTATAATGTTTTCATTATGAGGATCGTGTAGATAATCATATATACATCCGGCGATGACAGGGCCTACGTCGGGCACAGCCGTCAGTTGCTCCACACTCATACATCTCATGGCGTCCATGCTCTTTACCGACCTTGCAAGACGCTTTGCAGTAGTTTCACCCACATTGGGAATTGACAAGGCATACACCACTCTCTCAAACTCAACGCTTTTAGAGTCGGCTATACCCTTTATTATTCTACCTGCCATTTTATCACCCATCCTGTCCAACCCGGTAAGGGATTCGATTGTAAGGTCATAGAGATCGGCGATATTATTTACAAGTCCGCAGGCAAACAACAATTCAGCTGTCTCTTCACCTATACCATCGATATTCATCATGCGGCGCGCGCAGAAATGTTCGATTCTACCTGTGATCTGTGGGCGGCATCCATACTTGTTGGGACAAACCCAAGCGGCTTCTCCATAGATACGTTCTAAAGGAGTGCCGCACTCCGGACATTTTGTCACGAATTCTACTGCGGGGGCATCAGGCATACGTCTGGACTTGTCCACACCGGTGATTTTAGGAATGATCTCACCTCCCTTTTCCACATAAAGCCAATCACCTTCATGTATATCCAGCTCCTTGATGATATCGTCGTTGTGAAGAGAAGCCCGCTTCACTATAGTGCCGGAGAGCAACACCGGCTCAAGGTTTGCCACCGGAGTGACAATGCCCATTCTTCCTGTCTCGAAAGAAACAAATTTTAGACGAGTGCATGCATTTTCAGGATTAAATTTAAATGCCACGGCCCATCGCGGAGACTTGGCGGTATAACCGAGGTTCAACTGCTGACGCAAAGAATTCACTTTAAAGACCAAGCCGTCAGTAGCCACGGGCAACGTCTTCCTATCTTCATCCCATTTTTCAATAAATTCATCCACTTCTTCCATGGAGTGAAGGAGTCGCATATGTGACGACACCTTGAAGCCCCAATTCCGGGCTGCTTCCATATTGCGGTAATGACTGTCATAGGGCAGACGATCGCTAAGAAGGTAGTAGAATCTTGCATCAAGATGCCGGCGGGCCACTTCACGGGGATCCTGTGTCTTAAGAGTGCCGGAGGCAGCGTTTCTCGGATTTGCAAAGAGCGGTTCTTCGTTATACGCCCGCTCGGCGTTCAGCTTCTCAAACACTTCCCAAGGCATGAGTATCTCACCTCTGATTTCAAACTCTTCGGGCCAATCGCCGGGAGCAAGCACAAGGGGAATGCTTCTGATGGTTTTCACATTGGCGGTGACGTCATCGCCTTTAGTGCCGTCTCCGCGGGTAACCGCTCTTACCAGTCGGCCTTCCCTGTATAAAAGGGATATGGAAGTGCCGTCAAACTTCAGTTCACCTACAATCTCGAAATTCTCATTTCCCAAAGCTTTATGCACCCGGTCAAACCAATCGTTGACTTCATCGATATTGTAGGTATTCGACAACGACATCATGGGCCTTTGATGCACTACGTGTTCAAAACCCCTGGTAAGATCGCTGCCTACACGTTGTGTGGGGGAAAGAGAATCGTAAAATTCCGGATGAGCCGCTTCAAGGGTCTCCAAACGCTTTAAAAGGGTGTCGAACTCTTGATCGGATATTTCCGGAGCATTGTTTACATAGTAGGCCTGATTATGCCTGTTGATTTCATCTCGAAGTGACTTTATCTCGAGGGCTGCCTGTTCGTTTGTCATGATTGGTTTGGGTTTAGAAAATCAGGGAAATTTAGTATTCTATAGCGATTTCTAATATTTGATATCCCATAGGAATAATGCCTGAGGCGGTACGGATTGGCCTGCTGCACATCTGTCTTTCTTATTTATAATATTCTTAAAATCAGAAACCGACAGTTTGCCGCGTCCCACGTCAAGCAATGTGCCGACTACGGCTCGGACCATGTTGCGCAAGAATCTGTTGGCTGTAATTGTAAACACGATTCCGGGAAAATCCACTGAAGGGAACTCATCCTGCGAACGCAACGGACGCCAATAAGCCTCTGTCACATCGCATATATTTGTTCGGCTATCGGCATGAAGCTTGGCAAAACTTGTAAAATCATCTATGCAAAGAAGCGTCAATGCCGCTTCATTCATGGCCTCCACGTTGAGTGAGGAAGGACAATGCCAACTAAGGGGATAAAGAAAGGGGCTTCTTTCGAACGTGATGAAATACTTATAAGTGCGGCTTTTGGCAGAAAACCGTGCATGCAGATCGTTATCCACCGCATATACGTTTCTCACCACGATGTCCCTTCCACAAAGCGAATTAAGGGATCTCTTAATTCGCTCGCAAAACGAAGACATATCCGCCAAGTCCGAGCCATAATCGAAGTGGGCATACATGCGGCGGGCATGGACGCCCGTATCGGTACGTCCGGCACCCACCACATTTATGTCGCCGCGAAGCACTGTGCTCAATGCCTCCTCTATAGTTTGCTGCACAGAGGGAGCATTCGGCTGACGTTGCCACCCATGAAAGGGAGCGCCATTGTAGGATAATTCAATGAAGAAACGCACCTTTCAGTCCCTTTCAAGATATGTGATGCCGTAAAGGCCGGAGCGGTAAGTGTTGAGAAACTGGCGACCTTCTTCGGCGGAAATGACTCCACTCTTCACCGATTTGGATACCCACGTTTCAAGATTACGCACCAGCTTTTTGGGATTATATTCCACGTAGTCGAGCACGTCGGCCACAGGCTCTCCGTCAATAATCTGTTCGATGGAATATGACTTCTTATCCGCACTCAAAGCAATATGTACGGCGTTGGTATCACCGAAAAGATTATGGAGATCACCAAGGATCTCTTGATATGCACCTACAAGAAACACAGCCAGATAATAGTGATCACCCTGTCGGAGTACATGCACGGGAAGAGAATGGCTTACCCCCTGAGGAGCTACGAAATGATTGATTTTTCCATCGGAATCACACGTGATATCCTGAATGGTACACCTTCTGGTAGGCTTCTCGTCAAGACGGGAGATAGGGGTGATGGGAAACATCTGGTCAATGGCCCATGAATCGGTAAGACTCTGGAACAGAGAGAAATTACAAAAATATTTTTCGGGAAGCATTCTCTCCACTTTTCTTAATTCTTCGGGAGGGTGCTTCATGGATCGCGTCATGTCGTTTACGTCGCGGGCCACGGACCAGAATAATTTCTCTATCTGGGCGCGCGTAGTGAGGTCGAGCAGACCGAGACTGAATCGTTCTAGCGCCTCCTCGCGAATCTGAAGGGCGTCGTGCCAATCCTCAAACACGCTTGTAGGGTTGATCTTGTCCCATATGAGATATAATTCGCGCGCCAATTCATGGGCATCTTCGGGAAGTTCTTCATCATCACGCCAGATGGGCTGGCAAGCCGTCTCGAGTACTTCTATCACGAGTACCGAATGATGGGCTGTAAGAGAGCGGCCACTCTCCGTGATGATATTGGGGTGGGGGAGCCGGTTTTTCTCACAGACATCCACAAGGGATGATACAGCATCGTTGACGTATTCCTGAATGGAATAATTCATGGAGTTTTCGCCATAAGCGGAACGAGTGCCGTCATAGTCCACGCCTAATCCCCCTCCCACGTCTACAAACTTGATATTGAAGCCTTGTTTCGACAGCTGTACGAAAAACTGCATGGCCTCTCTCAAAGCGTTCTTGATCCTACGGATTTTAGTAATCTGGCTGCCGATGTGGAAATGGATGAATTGCAGGGCTTCGGTCATATTATGCTTGCGAAGGAAATCAAGAGCAGAGAGCAACTCCGAGGAATTGAGACCGAATTTGCTCACATCGCCTCCACTTTCCTCCCATTTACCGCTGCCCGAGGAAGAAAGTTTGATGCGTATTCCCACATTTGGCACGATTCCGAGGCGTTTGGATACTGCAGAGATAAGCTTAAGTTCGTTGAGTTTCTCCACAACAAGAAAAATGCGTCGGCCCATTTTCTGGGCCATCAGAGCAAGTTCCACATAATCCTCATCTTTGTAGCCGTTGCATACAATGATTGATTTGGAATTGGGATTCACGGCGAGCACGGCATGCAGTTCGGGTTTTGAGCCTGCCTCAAGACCGATATTGTATTTGTTGCCATGGCTCACGATTTCCTCCACCACTTGCCGAATCTGGTTAACCTTGATCGGGTAGACCACAAAACTCTCTCCTTTGTAGTCATATTCCTTCGAAGCCTGGTGGAAGCAAGATGTCATCATTCTTATACGGTCGTCGAGGATATCCGGGAAGCGCAGTAGCAACGGGGCGCATACGTCTCTGATTTTGAGTTCGTCCATTACCTCCACCAAGTCTACGGCACATCCGGCGTCGCGGGCCGGCGTCACCTGCATGTGTCCCTTATCATTGATGGAAAAATAATCCAGTCCCCAGCCGTTTACGTTGTATAGTTCCGCTGAGTCTTCAATTCTCCATTTTCTCATATCTCTGTTTGTGTTTTTGAGGAAATCTTAGGAGTTAGTCCCCGACGGTGGCGGATTGCGCCCGGCCGAGAAGTTCCATATTCTCTGCTATGATTTCTGTTATTTTGCGGGATATACCCATTTTGTCAGTATAATTGCGATAGGTAATCCTGCCTTCCACATAAAGTTTGGTCCCTTTTACTACGTATCGCTCCACGATGCGGGCCATTTCGTTATAAAAGAGTATACGGTGCCAATCGGTGACTTCCACATTGTCGCCGTATCGTGAATTAGTGGCAAGCGACACCACAGCCACGGCTTTATCTTTCTCCGGATAGTGCATGGCAGGGTCACTGCCCACATTGCCTATCAATATTACTTTATTTACCGACATAAGCAAGTTTGAAATAAATGTTTATTATACAGACACTGATTTAAGCGCAAGCCCGGTCTTCTCATGCAGGCCGCACAGCAAATTCATAAGATGGACGGCCTCTCCGGCACCACCCCTCATGGTAGGATCCACAAGCACGTCGATACACATATGAGCAGCGTCTGACCTGCTGAGCCGGAGTATACATTTGTTGGTCCCTTCCACCTCTTTATTGTCAATTACTTTCCCAGTGAGGAATGTGAAGTTATGGTCATCGTATACCTCTTCGTAACGGGGAGCCACATCATCCACTTCCATGGTCATCGGCAGAATAATGTACATACGCATGGCCCTGTCGGAACCCGAATCCTCCATTCTCTCTATATTGACCTTTGCATTGAAGCTTTTCTGAATCTTAGGCAGCACATCTTCAATCTGGCGTGCCGCCTGCCTAAGGAATTCACGAGTGTCGACCTCGGCACCGGGAGCCGAATCCGGAAGAGCCACTTTTACATCTATATCTCCGCCAATCATCAGGTTCAGGGCCAATGGATTGAGGGCAATGAGCAATGCAGAGGCTACCGGATTGGGGAGCACAGCGTGCAAAGCGCCTCTCACCAAAGGTTTGCGAAACGCTTCCGAAAGTCCGAATACGGCATCCTCCGTAGCAATATCATATGCATCAGGCCGCATATCCACCCATTTAAGTTCAGCAGGAAGACTTGCGGCATTGATGGTTTTGTCAAGGATAAAGAGGAAATCAAGATTATCGGCGGCGAGCGTATCGGTAAAGGTCAGACGTTGCTCTCCGATTAACCCGTGATGCACTGAGTCTGCATGAAGACCTTTGCGTGCCGGGGCATAAAGGCAGGTGATATCCACGTCGGGATGATTCACAAGAATACGTATTAATTCTCCAGCCTGAGGAGTGTCGGCACCGGCAATTCCAATTTTATACATATTATAAGATTGATCAATATGGTAAATATGAGGGAAGCGCGATAAGTAATAATGCAGAATAATCGCAAGATCTTCCTGACAATATGCCAAACTAAAAATTTTTACCTCACATTTACAAAGGGCTTGATTTAGATTTTAAGGTGATTTATAGTAGATTCATACTCCAAGTATGCTATTTGATCGGAAGAATTCGAGCAAATACATTGCGGGCCTTTTCATGGCTCACATCCTCGCGGAGCACAGCGAAAACCGTATCGGTGCCGGGAATAGTACCCAATATTTCGGGAAAGCCGCTTAGATCTATCTCATAGGCAAGACCGGTTGCATATCCGTTACGGGTCTTTATCACAGCGATATTTCCGGAAAATTCGAGTGATAGGAAACCACTCTGAAAGTCGGGATTGAAGCCGATCTTTCCGGCATCTATCAGTCTATCCTTAAGCGAGCTGCTATCCGGGAGGGTATACATGTAAGTGCCCCTGTCCGTGGGCACCTTTACCGTTCGCAGGGTCTTAAGATCGCGTGAGAGAGTGGCCTGTGTCACTTCCAGACCTTCCTCACTCAGCATCTTCATCAATTCCTCCTGTGAAGATACGCAGTTGTTGTTGATGATATCCACGATAGTCTCCAGCCGATCCTTTCTATTGTTTTTCATCTTAATAAGTTGATTATTTTTTACGGCTGTCGAGTATTTTCTTAATTTGCTGAGCAATTTCGTATTTTTCCTTGCTTACGGCATCGTTGAGAAGATCCAGAAGCTGCGCATCCGACATTTCTTCATACGGACCGGAGGAGCCGGAAGTCGCCATCTCATCTGTGGAAGCAGCATACTCCTTAGGCCTATTGTCCCTGCGTTTGCGAAGCTCTGCATCAGAAGGAGAGAATCCGGCTTCATCGAGCACTGCGGCAGAAGTAAATATCGGTGCACCCACCCGGATGGCCAATGCCACGGCATCGCTGCTGCGTGAATCTATCAGTTTAAGTTCTCCGTCGCGCGTCAGCAGATGCAGCGTAGAGGCGAATACACCGGTGGGAAGTCGGCGAATTGTAATCTTTTTGAGAGTGGCACCGAAGGCCTGAAGGATACTGACCATCAGGTCATGGGTGAGCGGGCGGGGGGTGACCACTTCCTGCAATTTGCATTCAATGGCCTGAGCCTCCGCATATCCAATTACTATAGGTATCCGCCGGTTGCCATCCATCTCTTCAAGGATGAGAGCGTATACTCCGGATTCTATCTGATTATATGTGATGCCAAGCAGCCTAAGCTGTTTGTTGTCGTCTGAATTATACAAGGGATCGTTTGTCATTCTGTCTTTTTAATGTTGAGGTTGAGAGTTCATTTCCTTTGGTTGGGCGATATTCTTTTTGGGCGTACTCTTTTTCCGTCGCTTGGATGAAGAAGTAAGCAGAGTTATCATTCCCGATCCGAGACAAATACTATTGTCGGGCGTATAGATCACCGCGTACTGGCCGGGAGCAATTCCCTGCACGTCCTCATCGGCTTCTATCACACAGGAATTTTCATCTGTACGTCGCAATAAAGCAGATGCGAAGTGGGGTGTATGACGGTTTTTAAAACTTATACGCATCGTGTCGGTGTCTATACGTTGAAGCAGATCTTCTATAGGTGCAGCCTGAGCCATGTCGAACGGATCACCGCTGATCCAGTTCATCTCTTCAAGCGGGAGGGTTCGGCCGTATTGTAGGGGAGTGGCATATCCCCGAGATACGTATACCACGTTGTCTCTCACGTTTTTTCTGACCACAAACCAGGGACCGCCGCTCAGGCCCAAGCCTTTGCGCTGTCCGATTGTATGAAACCAGTAGCCGTGGTGTTCTCCGATTTTTTCTCCAGTCTCAATGTCGATCACCGGGCCCTTACGTTCTCCGAGATGGCGACGGATGAAGTCATTGTAGTTAATCTTTCCCAGAAAGCATATACCCTGGGAATCTTTGCGGGTGGCATTCGGCAAGTTGGCCTCTGCCGCAATCTTTCTTACGTCCGACTTGGGAATGTCGCCAAGAGGAAACATAATATGGCATAGCTGCCCGTAGGAAATCCGGGCAAGGAAATCTGTCTGATCTTTTACGGGATCGCAGGCCGTGGCAAGATAATATTTTCCGCCACGTTCTATGACGTTTGCATAATGGCCCGTGGCTGTCTTGTCATATTCAAGGCCTTTCCGCTGCTCGAAAAAACCGAATTTTATCAACTTGTTGCACATTATGTCGGGATGGGGTGTCAGTCCATTCTTCACGGTGCGCAACGTATAATCCATTACATTGTCCCAATATTCTTCATGAAGATTCACTATCTCCAATGGCAAACCATATTTTCTTGCAATGAGAGTACACATTTCTATATCCTCCTCGGCACTGCAGTCGCCTTCGCCATTGTCCATGCCGATACGAATATAAAACAGGTGCAGATCGTGGCCTTCCTTATATAGCTTGTCGACTACAACGGCACTGTCCACACCTCCGGATACCAATACAGCTATTTTCATATTTATACCTCTTCCAAGTCTTCTTCGTTCTTATTGTCCGAATGCAGCATATGCAGCGAAAGAAAATAATCCACGGATATCTTTCCGGGACCCACAAGCATTATGAAGAAATAAATGCCGATAAACATCACTGGGAGGTAGGCCGGAGACATCCAAGAAAACAAGTCGCCCGTCTGCGGATGCATCAGCAGATGATACTCAGCCATAATCATGGCGATGCAGGGGGGTAAAGTCATTAGCCGGGTCAAAAAACCAAACATAATAAAGATCGAGGTGGCGATCTCTATCACTATCATCAAAGTGAGGGAAGCCTCCGCACTCAGTCCGATCACGGATGGGAAAATCGCGGCTATATCTTCAAACCGCACTATGTGGCGCACTCCGAATTGAAGTAGCATTATCCCTACAAACAAGCGTAGAAACAATCTGCCGAGATTGGTGTAGGAATATCCTGTAGATTTGAAATACAGCTGCTTGAATATTTCTGTCAGTTTCATTTTCCTGCGTTTTGTACGGCCACAGCCATAGCCTGAGCCACTGTAAGATTCTTTGCAATTATCGTGCCATCGCTATTGATGACATAGAATGACGGGAACTCACGGATATCAATGGAATCGATGAGATCCGGATTGCTCCCCACGCTCCATTCATGTGGATACCCGGCGAAAGCAGCAGACAGCTCTTCCGGCTCCATCTCTTCCACATTTACAAACGTGACGCTTACCAGACCCTTGTCAATAAGATCGTTTAACGTAAGATCCACTTCCATCATAATCTTAGCCCGCCGGCAATCGTCGCAGTCGGGATTTCCAAACTCAATGATGTTTGCCTTTGCCGAAGGGGTGAAACTCACAGTGGAGCCGTCTCTGTCGGTGTAATCAAACTTCATCGAATGTCCCTGCATTGAGTTTGAGAGTCTGCCACGCTGGTCGTCATACCGTACTTTGCGGGACTTGTCGATTTTTTTGCATTCCGACACCGCATCCAGAAATTTGATGTATACTTCATCGATCCACATTGTAGCCCTTGGGCCGTAGATGGTCTCTTCGGCAGCCTTTGTAAACTGCAAAAGCAATGTAGGGTTCTTTCTGAGCGACTTCAACAACTCATCCACACCTTTGAGTGCGATCTCCCGGTTGGCATGCGGCATTGCCGCGGTATAGACGGAGAAAGCATGGTTCAGGGCATTTTGATCCACAGCTTTTTTTTGCTTGAGATCCATCGGCTTCCAGAAGTTGAGCATCAGATAGTTGGTTTTCCCTTTAAGGTCGGCAATATCATCAGGAGCCACCGGATATTCAAATAAAGGAGCCACAAATATGGTATTGGCCTGCGACACACTATCCGTGGCGACAGAGACTGCGGGATCATCGCCCACAGCAATCACCGGGAGCGTTAACGACAAAGCACAAATCGCAACTATGCATCTATATATCAATTTCATATCGATTTCAAGAGTTATAAATATTTTTGAGATGGACACTCACATCTTTTCGTAATGATCACTTTCAAAGACCTCATTCATCAAGAAACGGTCTGATAAGTTTCATCCAGGCCTGATATCCTTTTCCGTTAAGATGAAGTCCATCGAGCGTATACGCTTTCTGAAGAGCACCTTTGCCATCCTCAAGAGCGGGCCAGAGATTAATGTAGGTTGCCCCGTTTTGCGCTGCTATCCGTTCAAGTTTGGAGTTGAGGAGTGGTATCACTTTTTCTCTGCCTATAAGATTCTTATAGCGTTTGAAGCTATTATTGATCGGCATCACAGACTGAATATAAAGTTGTGTCTGGGGGGATTGTTTGCGGATCTGCTTCACGAGTTTCTCGTATTTTTCAGCAATCTTATCAGCCGACAAAGCATGACTCACATCATTGATTCCAATAAGCAAAAATATTTTGCGGGGATGCCAACGAGTGACTTGGTCCAATCGTTTCTCCACCCCACCAATCACGTCGCTTACTATTCCCCGGTTTTTAACATCTTTACGATCAAGAAGCTCGGTAAATTCACCGCCATCTGTGATGGAATTGCCAAGAAACACAATGTCACAACTGTCTATCGGAAGCACTTCAAAAAGACTCACTCTCTGTTTCCAATAGTCAGACTCGGCACGCATGGGGCTAACTGCAACTATAGCCACCAATGCTAATACAAATAGGTAAGCAAGCTTTGGCATCAAGGATTTCTTCATTTTCAACTGATAAAAATATTCTCACAAAATTAAGGAATTTTTTCGAATATTTATGCAAGTTTTTCAATTTTTAGTGAACTGACCGCGTGACATATGCGGGAGCAAATAAACGGAATGCAATATCAGTGTGATCTAAAAATTTCCGGTCATGGTGTAAAAACGTTGTCATTATCAGAAAAAATAATTATCTTTGCGCTGTCAGTGGGTCTTCTTACGCATATTGACAAGATAAGAAGAAAAATCCAAAGACAACCGAAACCCAACATCCCAACATCATGCCAAACATATCCCAACGCGGCATCGACATGCCTGCATCGCCTATCAGGAAACTCGCTCCTTTGGCCACCGAGGCTCAGGCCCGCGGTATCAAAGTGTTGTCGCTCAACATCGGTCAGCCTGATCTTCCAACCCCTCCCGCGGCACTTGAAGCGCTGCATAACATCAACCGCAAAGTGCTGGAATATTCCCCCAGCGACGGCTTGCCGTCGCTGAGAGCGAAAATGGCGGAATACTATGGCCGATTCGGCATCGAAGTTACGCCAAGCCAAGTAGTAATCACCTCCGGAGGCTCGGAAGCAGTGCTCTTTGCATTCCTCGCCGCGCTCAATCCCGGCGACGAAGTGATTCTTCCGGAGCCCGCATATGCCAACTATGTAGCCTTTTCCAAGACGGTAGGAGCTAAGATAATCGGTATTCCCTCCAGAATAGAAGACGGCTTCGCCCTACCTCCCATTGAGGAATTTGAAAAAATGATCACTCCGCGCACCAAAGCGATTATGATATGCAATCCCGGTAATCCTACAGGATACGTATATTCCCGCGAAGAATTGCTTCAGCTGCGCGACATAGTGAAGCGTCACGATCTCTTTCTTTTCTCCGACGAAGTTTATCGTGAGTTCTGCTATACCGGCCATCCTGCCTACTCAGCCCTGCAACTTGAGGGGGTAGAAGAGCAAGTGGTTGTGATCGACTCCGTATCCAAGCGCTACAATGAATGCGGCATTCGCATCGGCTCACTGGTGACCCGCAATAAGCTGCTGCGCGACACGGTAATGAAGTTCTGCCAGGCCCGTCTCAGCCCTCCGCTCATCGGTCAAATCGTGGCAGAAGCCTCTATCGATACCGAGCCGGAATATCTCAACAAGGCTTTTGAGGAATACAGAAGCAGGAGAGACTTTCTGTTGACGGGTCTTAACAAGATTCCAGGAGTAATGTCTCCCATCCCGCAGGGAGCATTCTATACAGTAGCCAAACTGCCCGTGGACGATGCAGAAAAATTCTGCAAATGGTGTCTTTCTGAATTCAGCTATAAGGGCCACACCGTATTCATGGCTCCTGCCACCGGATTTTATACCATACCCGGTTGGGGCATCGATGAAGTGCGCATAGCCTACGTAATCAAACGGGAAGAACTGGAGATGGCTCTTGAAGTGCTGGCAAAAGCTCTGGAGGCATATCCCGATAAAAAATAATGCCACACTACCTGCGGCGGAGATATGTTTATATTTACGCCTCCTCACTTTACTCTCTTCTCAATCATTCAAGCCATCAGGCAATCCGGGGTTGTGGCTCGGCTTGAATCAAATCCATATCAGCACACAAAGTATGAGAATATTTAGCTTAATTAGGGTTTACTGAAAAATTAAACGATGCTCCGATGGGTTTCAACCCA
>JAMPGE010000008.1 GCA_023664085.1 Muribaculum sp.
CATACGGATTACATTTATGGGTACAAAGATAACCATAAATAATGACATACGCAAATATTTAAACATTAATTTTCAGCGATTAAGCATATTTTAGGTACTTTTTATGGGAAAACTCAGAATATTAATTAGGCAGCAGATTGTATAATCTGCAGCCTGACCAGGTATAGTCATGGGGGATTAGAGCTCGATGGAGAGGCGGACGTTGATCTGTCGGCGCGTCAGGTAATTGGGGACGGCATACTGCAGGTTGTTAACGTCAGTCACCCAGTAGTAGCTGCTTACGTTGGAGATGTCGAAGAGATTGAAAAGATCGAGCGCGAGAACAATGCTTTTGAAGTGTCGCCAGAAGTTGTAAGGTCTTACTCCGTCGGTCGGTGCACCGACGAGTTGGTAGCTTACGCCAATATCAACACGTTTGTAGGCCGGAGCCCGGAAATATGAGATATCTCTACTCACGTGGGGAGCTATCATAGTCAAACCATCCGCGAAAATTCCTCTGAGACTGAATTTAAGTTTGGGGAATTTAGGAAAATAGTCGGTAAAGTACAGGCCGAGAGAATATCGTTGGTCTGAAGGCAACGGCACTTTCTTACCGTTGAGTGTTTGCTGGGTTTTCATCAGAGAGAAAGTGATCCAGGAATCGGAACCTTCCACAAACTGCCCAAAGAGTTTGAAGTCAAGGCCCATAATGTAGCCCTTGGAGTCGTTTTGACCGGAGTAGTTGATTTTCAGGTTATCGTATTCGTATGATATGAGGTTTGCGAGGTTTTTATAATATGCTTCACCTGTAAGTTTAAACGGACGGTTCATCATTCGGAAGGTGTAGTCCGTGGCAAAAAGGAATTGAATGCTTCGCGGAGATTTAATGTTTCTGTTGAGAATGATGCTTGAATTTCCGAGATCGTCGGTGAAGGAAGCGCGGTATTCTTTGTAGAATGGACTCTGGTAGTACATTCCCACGGCAGCACGATAATTCCAGCGATTGTGATTGATAGGGGAGAAGTTGAAGTTTATACGGGGTGATACAAGAAATTCTTTGTTAAAATCCCAATAGGAAAGACGAATTCCTGCGTTGAGGGTCATGAAGAAGTTTTTGTTTTCGAAGCTGATGGCGTCTTCTCCGTAGAAAGCGATGCGGTTTGCAGCCACGTCTTGACGGGAAGACATGTTATAGATAAGATGCACGCCATCGGGAAGGGTCGGCAGGGAGTAGCCTGCGGAATCTCTCCATTCCCATTCTTTGCTTCGGTCGCGAAACTGTTCGTGTTGATACGTAATGCCGTAAGTGATATTGTTGCGTTTCACAACTGTTTGTCCACGCAGTGAGGCTTGTACTACAGATGCTTTAAGTCTGTTGCGAGAGTGCTCCATGTATTTGCCTACACCGAGTTCTCCTCCCACAGCACCTTCACCGGATGTGCCTGCCTGGTTTAGCCAGTATTCGCCGGAAATGTCGTAGCTTACGAGTTCGTTGGTAAGGAATGCTGAAAGACCGAAAGAGAAACTGGTGGCTCTGTTTCTACGATAGTTCACTGAGAACGCCCCGAGATATGTTTCAAATTTATCTTTTTCTTCTCCATCGAAGTAAACTTTGAAATGCTTGGTATCCTGAGCAGTGCCGAAAGTAGTCTCTCTGTCGGCCGGTTTGAAATTATAGTGGTTTAGGGAGATGTTGCCGAGAAGATTAAACGTGAATTTCTCCGATCCCTTCAGAGTGATGTTGGTTTGATAATCAAAATAGAGAGGATCGTATTCTCCACGTGTCTCAAGAGAAGATAAGAGGGAATTGTTCTTTTTCAGACGTAGGCCATGCAGTTGTGAAAATTTACCTGAGTTTTGACCGAAGGTCAGGGAGCCGCCCATCAAAGACAAGTCTACGGCAGCTTCAATCGATTGAGGATCGCGGTAGGTAATATCTAGAGCCGAAGACATTTTGTCGGCATATCTTGCAGGGAAACCGCCGGAGGAGAAACCTATATTCCCAACCATGTTTGGATTGATGATACTGAGACCTTCCTGCTGACCGCTTCTTACAAGTTGAGGACGGTATATTTCCACACCGTTGATGTATACTGAGTTTTCATCAAACGACCCTCCTCTTACGGAATATTGCGAACTCATTTCATTGCTGGAGTTGACACCGCCCAATGTGGTGATGAGAGATTCCACTGAGCCACCGGAAACGTCGGGAGCAAGTTTGTAGTCGCCTGCATCAATGGTCTGCATTCCGTTGGAGTTCTGACGGAAACCGATCACCTCGAAGTCTTCGAGATCAGTGGATTCGGGATACAGTCTGACGTTAAGGTTGATGTTTCCTTTCGGTTTAATTAAAGTGTGGGTGACGGTCTTGAATCCAATACATGAGTATATCACCTTAAGAGTGTCACTCTCGGCTACCGACAAAGAATACTGACCTTTGAGATCGGTGTTGGTGCCTATGGCGGTGCCGGCAATTCTTACTGTGCCGAATTCGATGGGCTTGTCTTCGTTGTCAATGACCTTGCCCGATATTTTGACATCGGCGCCAGATGCGATAAATCCAAAATTCAGGACGGCCATGCAGGCACCGACTATAAAGTTCATAAATTTCATCATACTTTAAACGTAGTGGAAGTTAATTTTAGTATAAGACCGCGATATACGTACAAGTTAAATTTACAATAGGTTTTTGCGCATAAGGGGTATCTTCAATAATTTGAAGATATGGCAGATTTTTGTTAATTTCGCAAATTGAAACAACAGCGAAACATAAATAAAAAGAAAACCACAGACATAGAGTTAAATATATGGCCCAGAAACCTTCCATTCCCAAAGGCACGCGAGACTTCTCACCAATAGAGATGGCGCGCAGAAATTATATATTCGATACAATTCGCGAGGCATTCCGTCTTTTCGGATATAAACAGATAGAAACCCCCGCCATGGAAAATCTCTCCACGCTGATGGGAAAGTATGGCGACGAAGGCGATAAACTATTGTTCAAGATACTTAACTCGGGCGATTTCCTGAAAGGCGTGGATCCGGGTGATCTTGCCGATAAACAATTGGCTCGCCTTACGCGGGAGATGTGTGAGAAAGGCCTACGCTATGATCTCACGGTGCCCTTCGCACGCTTTGTGGTTCAGCACCGCAACGAACTACAGTTACCCTTCAAAAGATATCAGATCCAGCCCGTATGGCGTGCCGACCGGCCCCAGAAGGGACGTTACCGTGAATTTTATCAGTGTGATGCCGACGTGGTAGGTTCGGATTCTCTTATAAACGAGGTTGAGTTGCTGAGTCTGATAGACATGGTGTTTACCAAATTGGGAGTACGCACGGTAATCAAGATCAACAATCGGAAGATACTCTCGGGTATTGCCTCGGTGATAGGGGCATCCGATAAGATAGTGGATATAACCGTGGCAATAGACAAGATAGATAAGATAGGGCTCGACAATGTAAATGCCGAATTGCGTGAAAAAGGATTGGGAGAGGATGCGATCTCAAAGCTTGAACCCATACTGACACTTTTCGGAAGCAACGAAGAAAAGCTGCAGATACTCTCCTCGCTTCTTTCGGATGATGATGAAGGCAGAAAAGGCGTTGAGGAACTAAGATATGTGGCAGAAAGAGTAAGGGAATTAGGCCTTGACAATGAGGTGGAGATAGATTGTTCATTGGCACGGGGACTGAACTATTATACCGGCACCATCATCGAGGTAAAAGCCAAGGATGTGGAGATAGGAAGCATCACCGGAGGAGGACGCTATGATAATCTTACGGGAGTATTCGGAATGCCAGGGCTTTCAGGTGTGGGTATTTCCTTTGGAGCAGACCGAATCTACGATGTGCTCAATCAACTGGAGTTGTATCCGGACGAACTTACATCATCAGTAAGGGTACTCTTTGCCAACTTTGGAGAAGAGGAAGGCCGGGAGGCAATGAAGCAAATCCGTGAACTTCGCGCCCACGGCATCAGTGCGGAACTATATCCCGAAGTAGCCAAAATGAAGAAACAGATGGCTTACGCCAACGCTCAGGCTATTCCTTACGTTGCCATAATAGGAGAGGAAGAGCTGCGTGAGGGAAAGGTGATGTTGAAGAATATGATGACCGGCGAGCAGGAATCTATAGACAGTGCAAAACTTATAGAAAAATTGTAATCACGAAGTATGGGAAAGAGCCGCATGGATAAGGTGACGCCAATCGGATTGCAGCAATTCGAAATCCGTCAGCCCGACGGAGAGAAGGATAGCCTTGTCGACAAGTATTATCTGGATCTTACCAACCGACTTGTATCGTTGGTCAACGAGAAAGAATTGCTCCCGGAATGGCCCGGAGTGGTTGTGGGACGTGCCATACTCGGGATCGTTGGTTATCTGCAGGACATTGTGACCGACAGCGGTGTATGGCGTTCGTTTGTGGAAATGAATAAGAGACTTTACGGACGCTGTCTGCCGTTTTATTCCACAGGGGAGGACTATATCGAGCATGAATTGAATATGGAGGATATCCGCTTTTTGCTATGGTATTCCCTGTCGTTAAACTATGAAGGCAAATATACTTCAGATCCAATGGCATCCGACATACTTAGAGCGTCGAAGGAGATATTTGAAGTGCTCAACGATGTTTATGAAGATGCACCGGAGGACGACTGTTGGCTTCGCACCCGCAGTCTGGATCTAAACAATCCGGAGGAAGCCAGAGATATATACCGCTACAGCAATTGGCTGTTTATGTATTGCTATCTGATGTCTCCCGCATATTCACAGACGTTGCTTAATATCATGAGCGAACCGGAGATGCAGACCAAAGATCCGAAAGTGATAGAGACGAGAATAGAAAAATCAATGGTGGAGGATCCTACCGGCCCGTTGGCATTATACCTAAAAGAGTGGCTCTATCTTATTCTTGAAGGAAAATTACCTGCGGATGCATCTAAAGATGACCTGAATGATGTAGAGGATCATCCGTATTGGAAGCCGTTTCAAAAGGCAAGCGCCGGAGAGCGAATAATGTTCTTTTCCAAGTACGATGAATTGAATAAATTTTTTATTGAAGCTCTCGGATGGAATGGTGAAGAGGAGCATCTTCCACAGTTGAAAAACAGTAAGGATTTTGTTTTGCTCATTGATCCGAAGAAGGGGTTGCTACTGGCAAAGGACGTGGCAAGGTGCATAAAGTATCCCACCAATCCGTATTACGACAAGGAGTATGCTCATGCCCACGCCATGGATCTTCTTACCGTGAGAGGATTATGCCCTGCAGATCTTCTGAAATTCATAGAAGAACATGAAGCACTTCCCGACGCTCATTTTGAGGACAGCGAAGATACCGCCCTTGTTCAGGACAACTTTGATTTTATATCACGATGCTATCTTCAACTCTACTATAGAGGAGACTGACTATGAAGTGATTTAAACTTTTTACGAAAACTAAAGAAGTGTTTAAAAATGTTTTCTTCAAACCCAATATTCATTAATATTCGGGCATCTTTTCATTATTTCATCGGTCACATAGCCCGCTAAGCTCCCTCTTCAATAATGAAAATCTGCTCCAAATCTTAATAATTGCATTTGAAAAAGGTTTAAATCACTTTCGTAAGAAAACATAGAGTCCGTCTCATAAGTTCATAAAGCGACCTCATCTTAAAATTTTTGAGATGAGGTCTTGCTTTTTGATCACACAATATTTTGGAAGATAAGGAAACTATGACGTTTATTTTACGTCATTAGGCACAATATAGGAAGGTGCAATTTCGGGCTGCTGATCGGAGATTGAAAAAGAAAATTGAGATATTGGATTTTTCATTTGCTGGTTTTTCTCGGAATTTGGGACAGACACCAAAACTTCGTCGGAATCGTTAGGGAAATTAAGCTTTAACAGATATCCGTTACCCCCGTGATTAATATACTGGAGGTTAAAAAGCAATGATACTACATTTCTTCCGGCTGCGTTTTTGTCGGTGCGGTAAGATAAGAATCCGTTATGCCCACATATAACGAACATGATGTTATCGTTGGGATAAATCAGTTTTTCCCATATTTGGGTTGGCGTATATACGTCATCACTGTAAAATTGACGAATAGAATGAGGCAAATCTTCATCCTTGACTATTTGGCCGTATCTTGTAAGGAATTCGTGGGTGAGGAATATGTATCTGCGATCGGGATTGGATTTGACAATACTGTCTGCCCATTGAATCACCTCTCTGCGGGGAGCAAACTCAAGAGCAATAATATCTACCCATCTGCCATTTATGTCAATAGGCACGATGATATTGTCTGATTTGCCTTCTTCGAATCTATGTGAAATGCGTGGTTTAAGCGATTGGAGGCAAGACAATCCGTCAAATCCCGAGGAATTCCTATCATATACGAACATTGAATTGACAATGTGTTTGCCGTTGAAGTAGTAACCTTCGGGAGAAGGACTCCACGTATAATCATGATTTCCAGTTACGGGGATGAATGTAAGAAGAGGATCAAAGAGAGAAAAACAGTTGTCGGCACGTTGCCATTGTTCGTCTTTGTTTTTGTCGGAAATATCACCGACGCAAACCACTGCTGAGATATTATTGTGAGATAATTGCCAATTGTTGATCCATTTTACGGAACGTGAAAGATACTGAATGTCCTTGTCATTATTGGTGTATTCCTGAACATCGCCAATTACGAATATACAGTTTGAGGAAGATCTTTCCACCGGAGGAAGAGGTTCGAAATCGGTGGTACATCCCTGAAGCGAAAAGGAGATGAAAAGGGAGGAGAGCGCTAATATGGTATAAGAGGTTGTTTTCATAGTAAATGTAATTGTGTAAGAGACCAGATGCAAAACTATAATAAAGTGAAACCCTAAGGGCTCAAATCATTATAAAGTCTTAACACTTTAGATTAGGCAATAGATTAGACGCAGTGTTTGAATCAACACGATGTGAGAGCACTCGTAGTAAGAGGTGCTCTGAGATTTATGAGCCAATAGAATCAATACAACGAAGTCTGCTTGGAGATATTAAGGCCGCTGCGCGGCAATAGGAGAGTATGTTTCAGATTTTGCCCAACAATCCTCTCAGTCGCAGTTTTATCACCCCAAACACTGCTTCACCGAAAATGCTTGAGTTCATTTTGCTCTCGCCGAGTTGACGGTTTATGAAGATGATAGGCACTTCAACTATCTTGAAATTCTTTTTCCAGGCAGTGAATTTCATTTCAATCTGAAACGCGTATCCTTTGAATTCCACTTTGTCAAGATTAATTGTCTCGAGAACATTTCTGCGGTAGCATACAAACCCGGCTGTGGAGTCGCGCAATTTCATGCGGGTAATAAAGCGGACGTAGGCCGAAGCGAAGTATGACATAAGAACGCGTCCCATAGGCCAGTTTACCACGTTTACTCCGGAGATATATCTGGAACCGATGGCCACGTCGGCGTTTCTATCCTTACATTCGTGATAGAGCTTGGTCAAGTCATCCGGATTGTGGGAGAAGTCAGCATCCATTTCGATGATGTAGTCATATCCTTTGTCCAAAGCCCATTTGAAACCGTGAATGTATGCGGTGCCCAATCCCAGTTTTCCGGTTCGCTGCTCAAGGAAAACACGCCCTGGGTATTCATTCATTTTCTGCATGACAGCCTTGGCGGTACCGTCGGGAGAACCATCGTCAATCACCAGCACGTCGAACATGTCTGGTTTTGCCATGACGGTGTCCAACATTCTGGCTATGTTTTCTATCTCGTTGTAAGTAGGTATGATAACTAAGACGTCGCTCATTGTCGTAAATGAATTAATATACAAAGTTATTAAAACAAAATTTAATGAGCAAATTTCTTATGTGAATTCAACTGTCGGAGTTGCGGTTTTCAAAAGATCGCCAGAGAATTACGAAGTCACCCAAATGATGGTATTCAGAAGCTGATATCATATTTTGCGAGCATATTTACCGGATGATATGATTGTTTTGCCATCCGTAGACCTAAATCTCCGGTGTCGTCTTCCCGGTTGATAAAGCGAATGTTCGGGTTGGTTTCAACTATGTTTTTGGCAAAAGCCATGTTGATCATTTCGTAGCTGCCTGAGTATTCTCTAAGAGCTTTTTCAATATGAATGAACAGGGTGTCGGCTTTGATATCACCGATGGTGAGGGCACACGTCTGGCCGTCAGCAACCAATAGCGCACCGATCAAATGATTGTCGCCGGCACTGATATGGGAGATCATTTTGCGTGTAAGAGCTCTTTCTGCGGATGCGGATTCATTTAAATCTCCTTCAAGATCATATCGATCCATAAATTTCATAGCGATATCGGCATTTGCGGCAGTGATGGGAACGAGTCTCCAGTCTGGGTGATCAGCGATGAATCTGTTTACATGATTTCGTTTTTTGTTGTATTTTTTACCATGAAGATAAGCAAGTGCTTGTGCATCATAAAGATAATCAAAGATGTCTTCATCAGGCTTTATGCTTTCGGTAGATAGATTGATGAAGTGTTCGAGAGCATACTCTGGAATTCCCGAGAATTTCGGTTTAATTCGGTGTCTTACGCAGTAAGCCTTGATTATCTGTACAGCTTTGGAAAGGTCAAGGCTACCTACAGGAAGAGAAAACACGGGTGATTCTGAGTATGGATATGTGCTTTTAATAAAGAGAGTATCAAACAGGATATCGAATTCATATTTATAGAGGTCAACCCACATAAGCAGTCCTCCATAGGAAAAGTCAGTGGTGCGACCGTGTTCCCGCTGAAGATATTGCCAAATAAGTGGCATGTCTGATCTTGTGATTGGCCTGAATTTCGGTAATTTACCGATATATGGTTCTTCTACCGAGTCAGAAATAAATACTTGGGTATTATCATTTTGATTTATCATTATATCTTTGGTTGCAGAGGGAGAGTTGTTCCTTTTTTCCGTGGAAGTATAAGGTTGGTTGGGATTTATAGGATTCATAGGATTAATTGGTTTAGTTGATATATTTATATAACAAAAATCAGGAATAAGAGTTTGAAGATAGAGCTACACCGGTAAAAAAGCGGCCGGCTCAACAAAACAGTAGGAACTGTTGTTTTATTTTGTAGAACTAAATTAATAAAAAAATATGGAAACAACAGTATTTTTAAACGGACAACCAGTACATACGTACGGCACAATGGTAAAGGCCGGAGATGTAGCGCCCAATTTTGCACTTGTGGCGCAGGATCTCAGTGAGATCTGCCTTCATGATTTTTTAGGGAAGCGTATTGTGTTGAATATATTTCCATCTTTGGATACTCCCGTGTGTGCGGCGAGTGTGAGACGTTTCAATAAGGAAGCGGCAGCGATGGATAATACTGTAGTGATATGCGTATCTAAGGATTTGCCGTTTGCCGACGCACGCTTCTGCGAGGCCAACAATATTAAGGATGTGCATACAGCATCGGCATTTCGCAGTGATATCGGTGAGACCTACGGAGTACTTCTAGCTGATGGTCCGTTGCGTGGTTTGCTGGCCAGAGTCGTGATAGTAATAGACACTGACGGTAAAGTAAAGGCGGTTAGCCTGTGTAAGGAAATCACAGAGGAGCCGGACTATGAGTTTGTAAAGTCAGTGCTCAAATAAGTTAACGTCACGTTTGGAAAAAAGACGATAAAACTTCATAAATAGGAAAATAACCCAAAGATATAAATAAAGCCGATCTTAAAAGACCGGCTTTATTAGTGACTCCTACAGGATTCAAACCTGTAACCTTCTGATCCGTAGTCAGATGCTCTATTCAATTGAGCTAAGGAGCCGAATTGTGATCCGTGCAGGATTCAAACCTGCAACCTTCTGATCCGTAGTCAGATGCTCTATTCAATTGAGCTAACGGACCGACTCTGTTTTATAAGATGCAGAGATTATAAAATCAGTCTGCGTTTCTTCTTGGGTTAATTTGTTTCCCAATTGCGAGTGCAAAATTACAACTTTTTTTGAAACCGACAAAGAAAAATCGCCAAAAAAATTAAAAAAAATTCAAAAATTTGATTTTGGATTGATCGTATCTTTCGAAGATGTTGATTTAGAAGATAATCGTATCAGCGACCATAGTCCATAAAAAGTTTATGAGATGCGAACTAATATTATATGGGTTTAAAAAGAGAGGGTAATGGCACACGAACCAACGAGTGAGGAGATGGGAGGATGCAGCTTCTCTATGCGGATATTGCCGGAAATTATATCGGGGAAGCGGTGAAGAAGGTCACTGCGGATTTCATTGGCAACGGTTTCGAGAAGTTTTCGCGGCTTCTTCATATTTTGAGATACAATATCGTATAGATCCACGTATGAGATAAGATTTGAAAAGTTCTCGTCGGAGAGGTCGCAGGGAGGGTTATATACTATATCCATATCCACCCGGAATTCGTTGCCTACAACTTGCTCCTGTGGGAATAAACCGATTTTTGCATGGAAACGGGCGTCTACCAGACTAACGGTAAGACGCCCGAATGATTTATCTATACAGTTCATTTGCAAGAGCAGTTTGCCAATGGAATTTTGTCGATTCGGCGTTGATGGCGTCCCCCTTCAAATTCAGCGTTGAGGTAGGCATCCACGATTTTTTTAGCTTCATCGGTAGAAACGAATCGGGCGGGGAGAGTAAGAATATTTGCATTGTTGTGTTGCTTGGCGAGCGCGGCGAGTTCGGGAAGCCAGCAAAGGGCGGCGCGAATGCCTTGGTGCTTGTTGAGAGTGATGGATATTCCGTTGCCGGATCCGCACATTGCAATACCGAAATCACACTCACCGTTTTCCACGGCCAGCGCACATGGATGTGCAAAGTCTGGATAATCGCAGGATTCGGAGCTATGGGTACCGAAATCCACCACTTCATATCCTTTGTCTATCATGTATTCCATAAGCAGGCCTTTGAGTTCGAAGCCGGCATGATCACTTGCGAATGCTACTTTTTTCATATTGGTTATATTTATATCAGGGTTATATTCTAATAAGATTCAAGTATAAAACGCTTATTGGTATGTTTTCGTTTATGAGTAGGGTTTGCCCGAAGGAGATATGATAATGAAGTCAGCTTATTTTGAACGCTTTGCGAACGAGCAGATAGTTGGTGGGTATGCAGATGGCCAGGGCGGGAAGCAAAGCGAGCGTAGGCCCAACAATACCCTTGAAGATTGCCACAAGTCCGGTCTGTAGACCCATATTGATGGCATGGCTTAGAATAAAACCGATGGCATTGCCGGTATTGGGGCGTTTATGAAATGTGAAATAGCTCGAGAGTATGAAATTGAAAACAAAACTGATGGCATAACTGATAAGGGTGGATGGCACGGCTTTGACATGCACGGCATCTACGAAAACGACGTAGATGCCGTATTGAATAAGCGTAGCCAGACCGCCAACCATGCAGAATCGAAGAATCTCAGAGTATCTGGATTCTCCGTTGACCATATTTAGGAATTTGTCAAATTTCGGATTTTTCCTGGTCCGCACCGTTGTCTTCCGAGTCGATAGGGGGTTGTCCTGTTTCATGGTTTTCGTTTTTGCATGCGGATTTAATTTGAAGATTAATTTCTTCGATGTAAACGAGAAGTTCATCGCGTCCTCTCTTTTTTTCAGATGACGTGATGAAGATAGGCGGGAGTTCCTCCCAGTTTTGCAGAAGGGTCCTTTTGTAGAGTTCTACATTTTTATGGCATGCGGCAGAGCTGATTTTGTCGGCTTTGGTAAACACGATTGCGAAAGGCACTCCGTGTTCACCGAGGGTCTGAATAAAGTCGAGATCGATTTTTTGAGGGGAATGACGAATATCGAGGAGCACAAAAAGCATTGTCATTTGCTCTCTGGAGAAGATGTATGACTGAATCATCTTCTTTAGCGAATCTCTTTGATCCTTGCCGCGACGGGCATACCCGTAACCGGGAAGGTCTACGATCCACCAATCTCCATTATTAATGCTGAAATGATTTATGAGGAGCGTTTTGCCGGGGTTCTGGGAAGTTTTGGCCAGAGTTTTACGGCCGGTCAGCATGTTGATGAGGGATGACTTACCTACGTTGCTTCGTCCGATGAAAGCATATTCGGGCGCATTGTGGTCCGGGCATTTGCTTGCATTGGCGTTGCTGATTTCGTATTTGGCGTTTTTTATGATCATAAACAAAAATAGATTATGAAATCATCATTCGGTCTCCGCCGGGAAGAAGAGTTCGTGAATGAGAATGATGGCTCTGGTGATTTCTTCTTCTTTTATAACAAATGTTATGGTGGTTTTGGAATTGCCGTTGGAGGAGGCGAGGGGTATAATATCATCGGCGGCAAGGCGGTTGAGGATACCTGAGGTGATTCCCGATGCTTTGGAGAGCCTTTCTCCCACCACGGCCAATGTGGCGAGACCTGAAGTGCCGTATATGTCTGTGACTTTACCGGTGGCGATTTCCGGTGCAAACTCATCGCGAAGAATTTTTAAGGCTTTGTCGAGATCATTTCCTCCAATTGCGAAGCTGAAACGGAAGGAGAGGTTGGATTGGGCCACAAGATACACGCTTATACCGTGTCGGGCTAACGAATTGAACGATCGGGTGTTCATTCCGGGGAGGTTGCGCGCGGCCGCTCCCTCTATGGATATCAGGGCAGTGTTTTTAAGAGTGGAAAGACCGGTCACAGCCGAGTCCGACGAAGGTGCCGTATCGGAAATGAAAGTGCCCGGTGCAGAAGGGTTGAATGTATTTAAGATCCGTATCGGAATATTTTTGTGGAAAACAGGGTAGATTGTGGGAGGATATATTACCTTGGCACCAAAAGAGCAAAGCTCCATACTTTCTATGAAGGTCATTTCGGGAATGATTCGGGCAGAGGGTATAATCCTTGGGTCGGAGGTCATGAAGCCGTCAACGTCTGTCCAGATCTGGAGAGAATCAGCATTTAAGGCGGCCGCCACAAGAGCTGCTGTGTAGTCGGAACCACCGCGGCCGAGATTGGTGATTTCTCCGGACTCATGATCGGAGGCTATAAATCCGCCCATCACTACGGGATGATTGTCAATCCTGGAGAATTCTTCACGAATAAGACGATCTGTAAGTTTGGTGTCGGCAATGTTTTTATCAAACCATTTTTCAGTTTTGATAAAGTCAGGAGAGTTGTGGTGCACAGCGTCTTTAATAATCCCGGCCACAATTACGGAAGACATACGTTCACCGAAGCTGACAATATTATCGAGAGTTCGGGTGGGAAGATCGGCAATCAAAGCTACTCCGTCGTATAGGCGAAACAATTCTGAGAGCAGAGCATCGACAGTGTCCTGAACCTGTTGTTTTTTTGCGGGCACTACGAGAGCGTCGATAATGTCGTGGTGACGTTTGGCTATATCTGGAAGTTCATTTTTAAAGTCGGGATTTCCGGAGGCGGCGGACCGGGCGGTGGATATAAGTTTGTCGGTAAGCCCTCCGAGGGCTGAGACCACTACTATAACCGGTTCGTGGATATTTTCCACGATGTCTTTAACATTTTTTAGACTGGCGATAGAACCAACGGAAGTTCCTCCGAATTTCAATACAATCATACCAAAGAATTATTGGGTCGATGAGAATCTGCCTATATTTCCGATGCAAATTTAATAAAAAACTTGAATTGAGACAAAACCGTGCGTCGGTTTGATTCATACTACGGCTCTTTCATTTATAAATCCCCTGATTAATCAAATTATAAACCGGTGTTGGATTGTTGAGTCAAATTCCTAACTGTATCTTGGTCTTGGGTTTTTACAAACAAAAGTATGGAATGGAACGAGTCTGCAATCCTGCGCCACGAGGGAAGGACCCCGCATTTCTTAAATCCGCATTTGGAGAAGAGGGAGATAGCCGTTGTGTTGGAATCGATGATTTTGGCAGCGATGGTTTTCAGACCAAGAGTGCTACGGCTGTAAAGCCATAATATCTTAAGACATTCGCTTGCAATACCGATGTGTCGGAAGCGGGGAAAGACATAAATTCCCACAAAGGCATGCAGATGTCTGGCGGAAATGTCGTAAAGGTCAACTATCGCCACAGTGCACCCGGTTATAGAATCTACAGCCATGAGTCTAAGCTGACCTTCAGAGAAAGGGTCGTTGGAGGAAGTTAGGGCATATTGACGAATCTGATGGGCAGAGAAAGGGGAGAGAGTGTCGGAAGTCCACCAAGCGGAAGAATCGTTTTCGCATTCGAGGAGTAAATCGGCGTCTTCCGGCTCGACGGCTCTAAAGGAAATTCTATGTCCTTTTAAAATCTGTGAGGTCATTGTGTTAGGAGTGGAATGTGTCGGAGAAGGGGATACGGTTAATGATGGAGCGGCCCAGAGTGAGTTCGTCGGTGTATTCCAACTCGTTGCCAACGCTTAGTCCTCTGGCGAGCACAGAGGTCTTTACGTTATAAGGAGTAAGTTTGCGGAAGATATAGAAATTGGTTGTGTCGCCTTCAATGGTAGGACTGAGTGCAAAAATTACCTCTTTCACACCGCCGGCGGCAACGCGCTGGATGAGTGAATCGATTTCAAGGTCGGCCGGACCGATACCGTCAAGAGGTGAAATTATACCGCCCAAAACGTGATAAAGGCCGTGAAACTCTCCGGAAGCTTCAACCGAGAGTACGTCCTTTACGTTTTCCACCACGCAGATCAGCGCGGGGTTCCGGCGGGAATCTGCACAAATAGAACATGTCTGTTGCTCGCTGATATTATGGCACACTTGGCAATATCTGATATTTCGCCGCAGGTCAATCAAAGAATTGCCGAGCAATTCTACGGAGGATTCCTCGCGTCGTAAAAGATGAAGGGCGAGCCGTAGAGCCGTTTTGCGACCTATGCCCGGAAGTTTGGCAAGTTCGTTGACTGCGTTGTCAAGTAAAGAAGAATTATAAGATTGTTCCATTATTTACGTTAACATAATGATGAGTGCCCATCCCGTTAATCGTACCGCCATCGACGGCGGCGTGCTGAAGGTCGGGTTCTAACTATAAAATAACGAAAAAATGATAGACTATATTGCAGGAAAGAAAGCGGAACTGACGCCCACCGCGTGTGTGTTGGATTGCAATGGTATTGGCTATGAAATAAATATCACTCTCATAGATTATCCGAAGCTTGAACAGCTTTCGGATACTAAATTATATATATTTGAGTCAATAAGGGAGGATGCCCATATACTTTTCGGTTTTTTGGAGAAGGAAGCGCGGGCATTGTTCCGCCTGCTGATCACGGTGAGCGGAGTAGGACCCAATACTGCAAGATTAATATTGAGTTCGCTTACAGTGAACCAACTCGAGGAAAGTATAAGCACCGGCAACACGGCCGCATTGAAAAGTGTAAAGGGAATAGGCACTCGTACGGCAGAAAGAATAATTGTGGATCTCAAAGATAAAATAAATGTGACCCAGACTACGTTATCTGTTAGTGGAGTTGCATCCAACGAAACCTTCGGAGACTCGCTTCAGGCGCTTGTAATGTTGGGATTCACAAAGATGCAAAGTGAAAAAATATTGAAGAAGATATTTGCGACACAACCCTCGGCTTCAACGGAAGAGGCAATAAAGCAGGCTCTTAAAATGATGTGACGATATGCAACTGAAAAATAGATTGAGATCTGAATATTATAAGACTGCGGGCCTTCTTAAGTATTTGATGAAGAAGATGTCGAAAATAATATGAACAGACAAGGTAGCCGAACATCACGAACACGTGCCGTACTGGTGACACTGACCATAGTGTTGCTGGCTACAATTGTATGTTGGCCCCAATATTACAAATCCACGCTGAATCCACCTCCGCCGCCCCCGCCGCCCACATATATTCCCGGCACTCATATTCCGGACAGTGTGATCATGCCGTCGCCTGTTTCACCAACGCTTCCTACGGAATATCAGGATTATATCGGACGTGAATACGCGGCGGATCTCGACACTCCCTCCAATATAAAAACGGAGGCTGTATATGATCCGGAGACGGGCATGTACGTGCTTCACACCAAGATCGGAGACAAGGACATCGTGACCCCTTACATGATGACCGCTGCTGAATATAATGATATGGTTACGCGCCGTGAAATGTACGGCTACTTTCATCAGCGTAATTCCGAATCTTATGAGCAAAAAGACAAACAGCCCTTCAATATACTCGACATGAACTTCGCGCTCGGCCCGCTTGAAAAAGTGTTTGGGCCCGGGGGGGTGCGTCTCACCACTCAGGGAAGCATACAATTGTCGATGGGGATCAAAAGTAACCGTACTGACAATCCCTCGTTATCGTTAAAGTCGAGAAGAAAGACATTCTTTGATTTCGATCAAAAGATCCAGGCCACGATAAATGCCGGCGTTGGCGACAAACTCAAGTTCAATATGAGCTACAATACCGACGCTACCTTCGATTTTGACTCCAAAAATCTGAAGCTCAACTATGAGGGCAAAGAAGATGAAATTATAAAAAATATCGAAGCCGGTAACGTAAGTATGACTACGGGCTCCAGCTTGATAAGGGGAGGTACGGCCCTGTTCGGAGTAAAAGCCAAACTGCAATTCGGCAAACTTACCCTTACAGGCCTTGTCAGTCAACAGAACAGTGAATCCAAGACGGTAAATACCCAAGGAGGAGTCCAGGCCACCAAATTCTCGATACGAGCCAACGATTATGACGCTAACCGTCACTTTTTTCTGGCCCAATATTTCTACGATAACTATGACAAATTTGCCTCAAAGTTGCCGTATGTATCCAGCGGTATCCAGATTACCCGCATAGAAGTATGGGTCACCAACAAAAACAGTAATTATCAAGAAGCCCGCAACTTTGTTGGTTTTCAGGATCTTGGAGAAAACGGTCGTCTTGCCAATGACTATTGGCAAACCTATCAGGACGTGCCTGTACCTTCCAACAGTTCAAACAACTTGCTCAGCGTCATCAAGCAGCAATATCCAGGTGCGCGTAATATAAATGAAGTGACCCAGGTGCTTGAGCCTCTTCGAGCCTACGGTATAGAGGGCGGTAAAGACTTTGAAAAGGTGGAAAGCGCCCGGCTCCTTAAGTCATCGGAATATACCCTCAATTCCACATTGGGATATATATCGCTGAAGTCAGCGTTGAATACCGACGAAGTGCTTGCCGTAGCTTTTGAATATACCTATAACGGCAAGGTTTATCAGGTAGGTGAATTTTCAAGCGATGTGACCAACACTACGGAATCACTCTACCTAAAGATGCTTCGCGGTACTACGATTTCCCCCAAACTGCCGATATGGCGTCTGATGATGAAAAACGTATATTCATTGGGAGCCTATCAACTTTCCAACAATAAATTCAAGCTCAATATCAAATACCTGAGCGACACTACGGGTACAGAAATCAACTATCTCCCTGTGGGAACGATTTCCAACAAGCCGTTGCTTCAGGTGATGAACCTTGACCGAATCGATTCCAATCAGGAGAGCAATCCTGACGGATTCTTTGATTACATAGAAGGGTATACAGTACTGTCCAATTCAGGAAAAATCATATTCCCGGTGGCGGAGCCCTTCGGATCTCACCTTGAAAGGATGATCGGCAATCCGGACATTGCCGCGCCCTACGTGTTCAAGGAGCTTTATGATTCTACTCTTGTTGTGGCAAAGCAGTTTGCCGACAAAGATAAGTATTCCCTTGTGGGTGAGTACCAGTCAAGCAATGGCGCCACAATCCGGCTGAATGCAATGAACGTGCCCAGAGGATCCGTAGTGGTTATGGCAGGAGGCGTGCAGCTTACCGAAAACAGTGACTATACCGTAGACTACAGCATGGGTATCGTCACCATCACCAATCAAAGCATCATTGATTCCGGCACAAACGTAAGCGTTACCCTCGAAAACCAATCAATGTTTTCTATGCAGCGGAAGACTCTTCTTGGGCTTGACGCACAATATAAGTTCAACAAGAATTTCCAGCTTGGTGCCACCATAATGAATTTCTCAGAAAAAGCCCTCACGGAGAAAGTGGCAATAGGCGACGAGGTGATCAACAATACCATGTGGGGATTAAACCTGAACTATAATCAGGACTTCATGTGGCTGACGAATCTTCTCAATAAGGTACCCACGATCAATGCCACGGCACCTTCTTCATTTAAGTTGAACGCCGAGTTTGCACAGCTTGTGCCCCATCAGCAAAAAAGCGGCAGCAACAAAGGATCAAGTTTCATCGATGACTTCGAATCAACACAGACCGGAGTGGACCTACGCAATCCCTACTCATGGACGCTTGCATCCACGCCCTATGACGGCGGCGCGGATCCACTGTTTCCGGAGGCTGCTCTAAGCAACAACGTGGACTACGGCAAAAACCGTGCGTTGCTCGCATGGAACTATATCGACCGCCTTTTCACCCAGCGCAATTCATCCATGCTTCCCGGTTATCTTAAAAATGACCTCAAGCAGCTTTCCAATCCATACGTAAGGGAAGTGACGGTTACCGAACTTTTCCCTAATCGTGACCTTAACTATGGCGAGACCAATTTGATCCAGACACTCAATCTGAGTTTCTATCCCTCCGAACGCGGACCTTATAATCTTGACGCCACCAACATCGACTCGGAGGGCAGGCTGCTTAATCCCGAGAAACGCTGGGGCGGCATCATGCGCAAAATGGACAACACCAACTTCGAGAATTCCAACGTGGAATACCTGCAATTCTGGATGATGGATCCCTTCCTTGATCCGGAAAATCCCAATACCGAGGGTGGTGACCTATATTTCAATTTCGGTGAGATAAGCGAGGATATTCTCAAAGACGGTATGAAGAGTTATGAAAACGGAGTGCCCGTAGACGGCAATTATGAATTCATGACCGAAACCAATTGGGGACGGGTGTCGCGCCAAAACTCACTTACATATGCATTCGAAAATGCCACGGATGCCCGTCCGCTTCAGGATGTAGGTCTGGATGGACTTCCCAATGACGAGGAATATAATTTCTCATCGTATAAAGAATATCTTGATAAGCTTCGTGGCAAACTCTCCCCGGATGCCATCGCAAGAATGCAGGAAGATCCGTTTTCCGCCATGAACGACCCTGCCGGTGACAATTACCATTTCTACAGATCAAATTGGTATGATGAGAACAAGGTGGGTATTCTCGACCGCTATAAGCATTATAATGGAGTAGAAGGCAACTCGCTTTCTCCGGACCAGAGCACCAATCCCCAATATCAGTCTTCTAGAAGTGTGCCTGACGTGGAAGACATCAATCAGGACAACACTCTTAATGAATATGAAAGGTATTTCCAATACAAGGTTTCGATACGCCCCGAAGACCTTGTGGTAGGCCGCAACTATATCACCGATAAGCAGGTGTCTCCGGTGCCTACACGCGATGGTTCGGACCAGACAGTGACTTGGTATCAGTTTAAGATTCCTTTGTCGAATCCGGATAAAGTGGTAGGCGGAATCAATGATTTCTCCACAATCCGCTTTGCGCGCATATTCATGACCGGTTTCCGCGAAGTTACCCATCTCCGATTCGCCACCCTTGAACTCGTGAGAGGCGAATGGCGCGACTATGCCTTCAATCTCAACAGCCGCAATGACTCTCCGGCCGAGGGCCAGCTTGATATGTCGGTGGTGAATATTGAAGAGAATGCCGGACGTACCCCGGTAAACTATGTATTGCCCCCCGGAGTGGACCGAATTCAAGACCCCGGGCAGCAACAGGCCACTCAGCTCAACGAGCAGTCTCTTTCCATGAAAGTGATAGGTCTACAGCCCGGCGATGCCAGAGGTATATACAAAAACACCCAGCTTGATCTTCGTATATACAAACGAATGCAGATGTGGGTGCATGCCGAGGCACCGATAGACGATTATACCAATGTGAAGGACGGTGATCTTGCCATCTTCGTACGTCTCGGCTCCGACGTGAAGAATAACTACTATGAGTACGAGATTCCACTTGATCTCACACCACCCGGATCATACAATAATATGAATTCCGCAGACCGTGCCAAGGTGTGGCCGTATGCCAACCGTCTGGATGTGGATCTTTCTGCCTTTACTGATATCAAAACGCAGCGAAACCACGATCGCAGTGCCGGAGTGGAGGGCGTGGGCTATACTCGTGTGTTCTCAAGAAGAGATCCTTCCAACGAGCACAACACGGTAAGTGTGCTCGGTAATCCCAGTCTCAGCGACGTCCGGGTAATGCTTATCGGTATTCGAAATAAATCAAATTCTACGAAAGACGGTACGGTATGGGTCAATGAGTTGAAGGTGACCGACTTCAACGAAAGTGGAGGTTGGGCCTTGAACGCCAATGCCAATTTGGCACTGTCAGACGTGGCAATGGTCAACTTCTCTTATCATCGCGAAACTGACGGATTCGGCGGTGTGGATCAGGGTTTGGCTTCGCGTCGTATGGAAGATTACCAGCAATACAACGTGTCTGTTCAAGGAGACGTAGGACGTCTTTTGCCTCAAAAGGTTAAGCTCTCTGCACCGGTATATTATTCAAAAAGCAGTGAGACCACCACTCCCAAGTACAATCCTCTTGATCAAGACATTCTTCTAAAGGAAGCTCTCAATGCAGCCACCACCAAACACGAAAGAGACTCAATTAAGGGATATGCCATTACGAAGAAAACTGTGGAGAGTTTCTCCGTATCCAATCTCAAGTTTGATATCACAAGCAAGGTGCCGATGCCATGGGATCCCTCCAACTTCCAACTTGCCTTCTCCTTCAACAAGCAACGCAACGAAGATCCCACCACTCTCTATGAAGTGACCAATGACTACCGCGGCAGCTTCCAATACAGTTATTCTCCTGTTATCACTCCGCTGAAGCCCTTCTCTTGGATAAAAGGGAAAGGAAAAACTGCAAAATTCTTTAAAGACTGGCAGATAAACTGGCTCTTCAACAATCTCACCTTCTTCACCAACATGACCCGCTATTATTACGAACAGCAGACTCGCAGTGAAGTAGATGTGGATTTCCAACTTCCGGTACAGGTAAGTAAAAACTTCTATTGGAACCGTCAGTTCTCCCTGACGTGGAATCTGATTCAGAGTCTGAATCTCTCATTCTCTTCAAATACCACGGCACGTATTGAGGAGACCACAGGTGCGGTCAACAAGCGTCTGTTTCCCGACAAATACCGCGACTGGAAAGATACCGTGCTCTCATCAATACGAGGTTTGGGCACACCCTGGAATTATAATCAGACCTTCACCGGTACTTACAGAGCACCCTTCAATAAGATAGGATTCCTTGATTATATCACGGGAAACCTTTCGTATACTTCCACCTACCGTTGGGACAAAGGTGCCAGCGTAGACGGTTTCTATTTAGGAAACACCATCCAGAATCAGTCTACATGGAATGCCGATGCCAGACTTAACTTCGAGACTCTTTTCAATAAATCCAAATATCTCCAGAAAATCAACAAACGGTTTGCTTCATCGACGTCCGGATCCAACAGAAAAAGTGCCAACGCTCCCAAGAAGCCGACTGTAAAGAAATTTGAAAAGGCCTACACTCTATCAATGGACACCACAACTATAGTTGAGCATAATCTGAAGACCAAGAAAGTAAAATTCAGAGCTACAACCAACGGAAAACCATTGGCCCTAAAGACAAGGGTAATCGATGAAAACAAACTTGAAATCCTGAATAAAGGGAAATCCAATATTAAAGTGACCGTGACGGAAGATAAAAAATCCGACGGTAAAAACTTTGCATCCGAACTCGCGGAACATACACTACGCTTCTTAATGATGCCCCGCAGCTTCTCATTCCGTTGGCGAGACACTCATTCTCTCAATCTGCCTCAATTCTCACCCAATGTCGGTGATATATTCGGACAAACCAACAATTACGGGCCGATGGCACCTGGTCTTGATTTTGCATTCGGATTTTTCAATGAGGACTATGTACATAAAGCTCTAGAAAGAGGGTGGCTTCTAACAGACAACGAACAGACCTCTCCCGCTGTGTGGAATCATGGTCAGGAATTCACATTCGAACTCAATCTTGAACCTATCAGAGGATTGAAAATAACATTGACATCAAATCTCACAGATAACCGCACCCGAAGCATCCAGTTTATGTATAACGATATGCCGACTGCATATTCCGGATCTTATACGAGAACACATGTGGCCATATCATCCGCTCTTAAGTCATCGAAGGCAAATAACGGCTATCAGTCGGAGGCTTTCTCCAATTTCTTAAAATACATACCCGTGGTTGCTTCAAGATACGAAGCGCAATACGCCGGAATGCATTATCCCAACAGAGGATTTTTGGAAGGAAATCCGTTGGGCGGCACTCAATACAATCCCGAAGTGGGAGGGGTAAGCCAAACCAGCAGCGATGTGCTCATACCTGCTTTCATCGCAGCTTACAGCGGAGGTGACGTAAATAAAGTGACGCTCGAACAATTCCCCGGACTTTCGGCAATGCTTCCCAACTGGAAAGTAACCTACGATGGTTTCCTGCAAATGGGTAATATGAAAAATATTTTCAAGGCATTCACTGTGTCGCATGCATATCAGTGTACATACTCTGTGGCGTCCTATTCAAGTTACCTCAACTGGATAGGTGTGGACGGTAACTATGGCTTTACGCTCAATGAACAGACAGGATCTCCCATACCATCCTCTCCATTCAATATTTCATCAGTGGCTATCACAGAAAAATTCGCGCCGCTTGTAGGTGTGAAGGCCACGCTGAAAAACGAAATGACCATCAATGCCGAATATCGAGATTCGAGAACTCTCAATCTAAATTCATCAGCCGGTCAGATTGTAGAGACAACAAGCAAGCAAATTACTGTGGGCGCCGGATATAAAATTGCCAATTTCAGTTCAATAATAAAGATGGGAAGCAGACAGGGCGGTGTAAGCAACGACCTTTCTCTCAATCTTGATTTCTCGTTCAGCAACAATCAGAGCCTGATTCGGCGCACTGAGACCGCTTATACACAGGCCACTCAAGGCACACAGACGTGGAGCATCAACTTCATGGCAAGCTATCAGTTGAGCAAACGTATCACACTCAATGCCTTCTTCGACCATCAGATCAACACTCCGCTGGTTAGCAACAGCAGTTACCCCACGAGCAACAGCAACTACGGCATATCCTGCAACATTTCTCTCGCAAGATAATCACAATATCGAATAATTTAGCAAAAAAAATGGCCTTACGGATATGTAAGGCTGTTTTTTTATTGGTGACTATAGCTGGATAAATTATACAAGGTTCGGTATTTCTCCGTATTGATTGGCGGTAGGTTGGCTTGGCTGACAATACCAAACGATCAAAATGACACTGCCTATCACGGGAATCAATGCCAGAAGAATCCACCATCCGCTCCTCCCCGTATCGTGAAGACGACGAATACTTATACCTAATCCGGGAAGCAGAAAAGCAAGCGAAATAATACCGCTCACGATTGACCCTGCTTCATGATTGCGGAATATCAGACCGATGATTATGCCTAAAATAAAACTAAACAGGCAGAACCACCAGTATTCAGATCGCGAAGATCGTCCGTTGAAATTACAGTAATTTACCGATAATGCTCTTTTTACGGCCTCTGTAAAGGGTACTTCAATTTGTTTCATATGAGTGATGTTTTTGTTTTAGAAACATCATAGCTAGAAAAAGGTTTGTCAACTCCCGTAAATTTGTGAATGTTAAAAAAACATTTTGGCATATGAATTGTTAAAATTATGAAATTACTAATAGAAATATCAAAACTCCGCAGATATGAATTTCAATAATTTTACAATCAAGTCTCAGGAGATTATTCAGAAAGCGATAGACCTTACAAGGCAGGCCGGTCAGCAACAGATAGAGCCTGTGCATATTCTCAAGGCCATAATATCTGAAAGTGAGACTATCGTTAACTTTGTATTCCAAAAACTCGGGGCAAATCTAAACATGGTGTCCCAACAAGTGGAGCAGACAATCTCATCTCTCCCAAAGGTGAGTGGCGGTGACGTAATCCTTAGCAGAGAATCCAATGATGCGATGCAGAAAGCCATCGATTTCTCCAAGTCGATGGGTGATGAGTATGTGTCGGTGGAGGCCATGCTGATGGGTATATTGCGCACCAGATGTAAAGCCTCTCAGATACTCAAGGACGCAGGAGTGACCGAAGACGGCCTCAAGGCAGCCATTCAGGAACTCCGCAGGGGTAACAAAGTCACAGATCAAAGTGCGGAAGAATCTTATCAGGCCCTCAGTAAATATGCCATCAATCTTAACGATCGTGCCAGAAATGGCAAACTGGATCCCGTGATCGGCAGAGATGAAGAGATAAGAAGGGTGCTTCAGATTCTATCGCGACGCACCAAAAACAATCCTATGCTTGTAGGAGAACCGGGTACGGGCAAAACAGCCATAGCCGAGGGTCTTGCCATGCGAATTGTGCGTGGCGATGTTCCGGAAAATTTGAAATCAAAACAGATATTTTCTCTCGACATGGGAGCCCTTGTGGCAGGCGCCAAATACAAAGGTGAATTTGAAGAGCGATTGAAGGCTATCGTGAATGAAGTCACACAGAGCGACGGAGAGATCATCCTGTTTATTGACGAGATTCATACTCTTGTGGGTGCCGGAAAAGGAGAGGGAGCCATGGATGCCGCCAACATACTTAAACCGGCGTTGGCCCGAGGAGAACTTCGTTCGATAGGTGCAACTACGCTTGATGAATATCAGAAATATTTCGAGAAAGACAAAGCTCTGGAACGCCGGTTCCAGAAGGTAATGGTAGACGAACCGGACGAACTGGCGGCTATTTCAATTCTCCGTGGTCTGAAAGAGCGCTATGAGAACCACCATAAGGTGCGTATCAAAGATGAAGCCATCATCGCAGCCGTGCAGCTGAGCGTGAGATATATCACCGACCGGTTCCTTCCCGACAAAGCTATCGACCTCATAGATGAAGCCGCTTCAAAATTACGTCTTGAAATGGATTCGATGCCACAGGCCCTTGACGAGGCTGCCCGTAAGATCAAGCAGCTTGAGATAGAGCGTGAAGCTATAAAGCGAGAAGGAGACCAATACAAGATCAAGGAAATTGACGAAGATCTTGCCAATCTGCGGGAGACGGAAAAATCTCTCAAGGCCAAATGGCAGGCAGAGAAAAACGAGATCAATAAGATTCAGCAGAATAAGATCGATATCGAGCAGCTGAATTATGAAGCTGAGCGCGCCGAGCGCGAAGGTGATTATGCCAAGGTGGCCGAGATTCGCTATTCCCGCATTAAGCAGAAAGAAGACGAAAACAAGGCTATACAGGAAAAACTTAAGCAACTGCAGGGCGAAGGTGCAATGATAAAAGAGGAAGTGGACTCCGAAGACATCGCGGAAGTGGTAAGCCGATGGACCGGCATACCCGTGAAGAAGATGGCCCAGAGTGAGAAGGAGAAACTGCTTCACCTTGAGGAAGAACTCCATCGCAGAGTAGTGGGTCAGGAAGATGCAATAAGAGCCGTGAGTGATGCCGTGCGCAGATCGCGTGCCGGACTGAATGATCCCCGACGCCCCATTGGCTCGTTTATTTTCCTCGGTACCACTGGCGTGGGTAAGACCGAACTTGCCAAGGCACTCGCTGAATATCTTTTTGATGATGAGGATATGATGACCCGAATCGACATGTCGGAATACATGGAGAAGCATTCAGTGTCGCGACTCGTGGGAGCTCCTCCGGGATATGTGGGATATGATGAAGGTGGACAACTCACCGAAGCCGTACGTCGCAAACCATACAGTGTGGTGCTTTTCGATGAGATCGAGAAGGCCAACCCCGATGTGTTCAATATCCTGCTGCAAGTGCTCGACGACGGACGTCTGACCGATAATAAAGGCAGATTCATCAACTTCAAGAACACCATTATTATCATGACTTCCAATATGGGATCGGATATCATCCGCCGAAATTTTCAAGGTTTCAATGAAAAGAAAGAAGCTGAGAAGCAAGCGGTGATTGAGAATACCAAACAGGATGTGATGGATCGCCTCAAGGAGATAATCAGACCGGAATTCCTCAACCGTATCGATGAGACAGTGATGTTTACACCTCTATCCAAGAAGGAGATCCTTGAAATTGTAAATATCCAGGTGAAGAGCGTGCAGAAAATGCTACAGGCCAATGGAATCACTCTTGAGGTGACCAAGCCAGCACTCGAACTCCTCGCTGAAGACGGATATGATCCTGAGTTTGGCGCGCGTCCGGTGAAAAGAACCATCCAGCGACTGGTGCTCAACCAATTGTCGAAAGATATTTTGGCCCAGAAAGTCAACCGTGAGCATCCGATAGTTATCGATGTGAAAGATGATAATCTCGTATTCATCAACAAATGAGATTTTAGAACCCGAGTTCTCTTTGCCAATCAGTTAATTGTACAAGCGAAGTAGAATCAATAATGATATAGAAGGTGGCTTTTAAGTCACCTTTTGTATTTTGTTGCCAAGGAAAATGGTTCACTCCTCTCTTATTATTGTGAAACCGTAGTGGATTTATAAAAGCTGTATTTGCATAATTGAAGATTGTTTTATAAATTTGTTTTTTTGAAGATAAAAATGTAACTTCTATAAGAATTTTAATGCATTAAAGCAATCAATCAATATAAATAATGAACAAGGTAAAGCTGATAATAACACGAAAGTCCTCATTTGTAGGAATGGCTGTGCCCGTGAAAATCAAAATCAACGGCATGCTCATAGGCCAGCTTAAGGTGAATCAGAAAATGGAATTAGACGTTCCTCCAGTGCCTATTAATCTTGAGTTGGATATGGTAGGCAACAGCATGAGTATTCATCCGATAAAAAAGACCATAGTTTTGAATCCGGCTCAAAGTCTGCGTGGAGTAGTAACGATTGACTTCGGAGTTAAGGCCAAAATGCTCAATATATTCACAAGTGGCCTTTGGGGTAAAGTAGGGGAATTTGAAGAAACTGTAAAATATCTCTGAAGCATTGGTTGCCCCACCTTCATATAGATTTCAAGAGTTCTATACAAAGACACAAGGACAATAGAAATTGTAAACGGATTGTGCTCTTTCGGCACAAATTGTAAATATAGGAAATCAATGGATAAACTCTTTGATAAAGACGGATTTCTTGACATAGATGAAATAATAATGTCTCGTCCGTCATACAAAAAAATCTTTGCAGACGGCATAGTCACCGATGAGGAATTAACTGAGCAGGGCCGTCTGACGCTGGAAGCACTACGTAAAGTGGAAAGTATGTGTAATCAAGAGCAGAGAGCAGCGGTGGCGGATGCTATTGCGGAGTTATGTGTTCTCTTCGCATCATATCAATCTAACAACCTTCAAAATCTTTGATACCATGGGATTCAACAAGAAAGTAACACTCAATGCCAATCCGTCTCTTATACCGATTATTGCCAATAAGATTTCAGAGGAATTTATGATGGAAGGTTATGATGTGCAACGCGAAGACCTGTTCAACGGTGGATGTGATATCTCTGTGACAAAGGGAGGCATGTTCAAGGCAATGCTCGGAATGCGAACCGCTCTTAAAATCACTCTTCTCCCCAACGGAAATCTTATTCAGTTTGAGGCTGGTGCCGGAATTTTCGGCCAACAGGTAGTACCTACAATGATAATGCTTTTCGTGACATGGCCTGTGGTAATCACTCAAATCTGGGGTTTGATAAAGCAGTCGCAACTTGACGACAAAGCTCTTGAAATAGCCAATCGCATTATTCTTGAAAACCAGTTTGCATCTCAATATGGAGGAGCATCAGGTGTATCCACAGCCGTAGATCCTGCATCGGCGCGTGTAAGTGCCGCTGATTTCTGTGCCTCCCCGACCTCTGTACCCAATGTGCAAGCTGAAGCAACTTCCGAAACAGTCGGTGAGATAAATATATCAGATCTGCATCCCGTCATTTCAGATATCGGACAATCGAGTGACAGGGATGAGACAGTCATTCCGACTCAGGGGACATCGCGTATGAAATTCTGTCCGAATTGCGGTGCGAAAACTTCAGAGAATGCCAATTTCTGCGGTTCATGCGGTACAAAACTATAGTATCTCCAAAGGACGGGAGATGATGCCGAAACTGTGAGAAAAAAGATTTGCATATATAAATGAAATGTAGTAAATTTGCTTCATGCGAAGCATTCGCCGAAAATTCTACAGATAATTTAATGTTGTGGCGGTAGATACAGCTCCGTCGCATAACCAAAGGTCAAAATATTATCATGAGTAAACCTTATGTAATGGGTGTCGATATAGGAGGCACCAACACAGTGTTCGGCATCGTAGATGCCCGCGGTCATGTGCTTGCTAGTGACTCAGTAAAGACTAAAAAACACGCAAATTTCGATGACTACCTTGAGGAACTGCATGCCGGCATGGATCGCCTCATCAAAGCAAACGAAGCCGAGGATAAGATTCAAGGTATCGGTATAGGTGCGCCCAATGCTAATTTCTACACCGGAGAAATCCAGAATCCACCAAACCTGCCTTGGGGTCCGATCATCCCGCTCGCGGAAAAAATGAGTAAGATATTCGGAGGAATTCCGGTAGCTATCACCAATGATGCCAATGCCGCTGCTTTGGGAGAACTTACATATGGAGCTGCCCGCGGTATGAAGGATTTCATCATGATAACGCTCGGCACCGGTGTAGGATCCGGCATCGTGATCAATGGTCAGCTGGTTTATGGCCACGATGGTTTTGCAGGTGAACTCGGCCATGTGATCGTGAAGCGCAACAACGGACGAATCTGTGGATGCGGACGCACAGGATGTCTGGAGGCATATTGTTCTGCAACAGGAGTGGCTCGTACTGCACGTGAATTCTTGGAAATACGCACAGAACCATCCACTCTGCGCAATCTTCAGATCGAAGACATCACATCCAAGGATGTATATGACGCTGCCGTAGCAGGAGACAAGATGGCACGCGAAATTTTTGAATATACCGGCACCATCATGGGTCAGGCTTTTGCCGATATGGTAGCCTTCTCCAGTCCGCAGGCAATAATACTTTTCGGAGGTTTGGCTAAAAGCGGTGATCTGTTACTTCGTCCGGTGAAAGAAGCATTCGAAAGCAGTCTTTTCCCCATCTTCAAAGGCAAGACCAAAATCATCCTTTCAGAACTGAAGGAGAGCGATGCAGCCGTGCTCGGAGCAAGTGCACTCGGCTGGGAAGCAAAATACAGATATGAGGCTCCCCATACTATCGATGCGATTGTGCCTGCTTCCAAGTCTTAAAAGTTATTTCTATTTAAGTCTTATAAATTCACCCAAGTTCTTCAAGTTGATTCAACCTGATGAACTTGGGTGAATTATGTTTCTTCCATACTTAAATATTGATTCAAATGGCAAGTCAGAAGAATTTGAGCTCTTGATAAAGGCGGTGGACAGGTAGACCCATCACATTGTAGAAAGAGCCATGAATTGATTCCACTGCCGCTGCCCCAATCCATTCCTGTATTCCATAGGCTCCCGCCTTATCCACCGGATTGAACGCATTCACGTAATAATCAATTTCTTCATCCGAAAGTTTGGCAAACGAAACATCGGTAACGGTGGTAAAAGAAGTGCGACGCATTTTTGTAGTAATTGTAACACCGGTTGCCACCTGATGTACATAACCGGACAGTGACCTTAGCATACTCCGGGCTTCTTCAATATTTTTCGGTTTGCCATATGCTTTGCCGTTGAAAATGACTAATGTATCGGCAGTTATTACGAGTTCGTCGCCACTCAAATGGCTGTTGATGGCGTTTGACTTCATTTCACTGAGATATTGCGGCACTTCCAGTATCGGCATATCTTCAGGATACGTCTCTTCGAGTCCTCCCACTGAAATTACATTGAACGGGATGCGGAGATGTTCGAGAAGTTCCCGACGGCGAGGTGACTTACTTGCCAGCAACACCTTGTATTTTTCAAGATTATTCAGCATATCAAATTTATCTTTACAAATTACTAAAACTATCTCACTAAAGCCCAAATTTTTATGAGCCTGACGGTTACCAACCGAAAGCGTGTGTATCCTTCATCCAAAGACCCTTTGACTTAAGGACTTGCTCCAGAAGATCTCGCCCACAACCATATCCTCCGGAATAAGCAGAGATATAGAGAGACGTACTTTTCACTTCCCATGCGGCGTCATACGGACAGGTGGGAAGTCCTACGTATCTCAGGCACTGCAAATCGGGAATATCGTCTCCCATATATGCCACTTCCTCCGGTTTCAGATTATTGATTTCCATCCATTGTTGAAGTACCGGAAGTTTACGTGCTGCTTTTTGAAATATGTCAGTTACCCCAAGGGCATTGTATCTTACTTCGGTGGCCCGGGCGTTGCCGCCGGTGATAATGGCAATTTTAAGACCGCATTTCACAGCCAGTTGTAGGGCATAACCATCTTTAATATTGACCATTCTCATCGGTTGGCCGTCTTCCGACATTGGAATGGTGGATGGCGACAACACTCCGTCGATATCAAATGCTACGCCCTTTATCTTGCTGAGATCATAGTTGATTGCGCTCATGTATGAGATTCTATTATTGATTCTGAAATAAGGTTATACAATTTAGCTTCGGATATCATTCCGAATGAAAGCAGTTGCTGAAGGTGAGAGTGGATCACCTTTGAGTCGCGACGTACAGCAGGACCTGTCTGCGCGTCATGAGGATTCATAAATTCAATTTTTTTCAAGGTCTCTTTAATTAGAGGAAGGAGGATACTTATATCCAGACCGTCTCTTTGAAGGATTTCATCAGCTATATCCATCATCCTGTTGGCAAAATTGCATGCGAATACCGCGGAGAGATGTATCAGTTTTCGGCGAAAATTGTCTGCCGTCTCAACCCGGGCACTCACGGCGGACGAAAGCGATATTAGGTCTGTTTCCGTGTCATCGTCTGATCCCTCAATAAAAAAGGGAATGGTAGAGTAATCAAGATTGCGCGATTTGGAGAAGGTCTGAAGAGGATATAACACTCCTTTTGGGCCGCTATACTTGCTGAGAATTTCTAAAGGGATACTCCCGGCGGTATGGGCAATTATTGCATGTTCATCAACGTGTGGCGCAAGCCTTTCGGCCACACTCTCCACGGCATTGTCCGAAACGCATATAAGATATAAATCTGCTTTATCCGGCAGATTTTCCAATGTGTACGGATTGACTGAAGCAACGGCCTTGCCCACGGATTGAAAAGCCTTGGCAAGATGAACGGCTACATTGCCACGCCCTATGATTGCTATATTGTCTATCATTAAAGTATTACTTATTTAAAAAACTGACCCATCGTGGTACGCATATTTATTTCCACACAACTCCGAATTCCCCCGTTGCTAAGTGCCATCATGTCAATACCCGCCGGTCCTTGATAATATGGGGCTACGAGTGCCATAAGAGCTTCCTCCTGCTTTTTAATGAGTTGAGGAGTGAAGAGGGGAGTGGCTTTTTCTATCAATGCTATGATTTCTTTCTGCTGCAGCAGGCGGTTGTTGAGATAATGGCCATGAGTATCCGTTCGAAACAGTGAAAGTCCTTTGAAATCCACATTCTCTTTACTGATCATCCATTCTGTGGCGAAGTCGATTACTTTTTCAGAAGCAATCTCCGCTATTATGGATCCTTGTCTGCGAAGGATTCCTCTGGCCCATGCAAGAATTCTATCTTCAGGAAGAGTGCGGCAGTCGAGCACTCCTCTTCCGCTGCTGCTCCATGGAGCCTTTAAGAAGCATGGAGGATTGGAACGAATGTGGTTTATCACTTCTTCTATGGAAAATAATTCCATGGGGATGGGTTCACCAAGATACTTATTGAATGGAATGGTAGTGCGTCGGTGCGACACGTCTCTTACCCCATCGATCCATTCCGGGGATGGCATTGACTCTCTCGGAATACCCATGGCGAGCAGAAATTGAAAAACCGAATGATCCCAACCCCAGGGTCTTACGGATGTGATGTTTGCGATAATGCCTGCTAGTTCCGCCGAGGAAGGAGTGAGGGTGAAAATGTTTCTTTTATCGCAATTAAAATCATTTCTAAGAACGGCCAAATCATGCGGTGGAATTTCATCTTGAAAAAGAACGGCATCGTTTTCATTGGCCATCATTAATGGAATCCGAGGCATCGATCGTCGGAGTTTTACCACGGAAGCCGGAGGAGTAAACCTTCGTCTGCCCATAGCCAGAGCATAATCATGTTCGGGATTGAAGATGACTAACCTGCGCATATAGGATTCGTTTTTCATGGCCTTAACTATCGAACTGCGGTATCGCAATAACTATCAATCTACAGTTTCTGATTTGGATTTATACTGTCAAAAACCATGAAAGGCGCGTAAATGCGCCTTTCATACCGGGGTAAACTACCGGAGATTCCGAGTGGTTTAAGGCAAATTAAGCCTCGTCCCCAAGGATGTTTTCTTTTTTCTTCAAAGGATTGGAGAAATAAAGTTTGTGTTCCACATATTCTTGTGTGGCGATCAGAGTCGGTTTGGGAAGTCGTTCGTAGATTTTTGAAATTTCGATCTGTTCACGATTTTCCGAAACTTCTTCCATATTGTCTGTGGAGGAGAACTCCTGAAGCTTCTTTTCCAATTCCTTTTTAAGGTCTACGCTGATTTGGTTGGCACGTTTGCCGAGGATGCAGACGGTTTCATAAACGTTGCCGGTCTGCTCTGCGAGAGCCATGAGGTCGCGTGTCACAGTATTGGAAGGAGCTTTGGTCTTCTTGTAATCCATGTTTCTATTTAGTTTCCAAATGAATTTTTCTCAATGATAATTTACGAAAGAGAGGAGGAGTCGAGGAGAGTCTGAGTGGAGAGAGTGCCATTTATTCTTTGACGTGTCTACGTGCTATATTATAAATGTTTTTTGCTTCGTTAAGGTTTTTTGATTCAGGAAAATTATTGGTAAAGGAATAATATTCATCGATTACGTCTCTGAATCGTTCCTGTTTTTTTTCTTCTACGGACTGGCGTGCTATCTGATATTTGGATTTCAGAATGAGCATCTCAAAGTCTTCGCGATATTTGGAATAAGGGTACTCCTTAAGAGCGTTTTGAGCGGTGATGATGGCGGCTTCATAGTTATTGCCTAAGAAGTTACCCATATTGTAGTAGAGTTGGGCATTCTGCAGTTCCTTAAGGGTGAGTTTGTCCTGCATTTCAAAGATCGCGTTTTGCGCAAGCGTCACTTTGTCGCTACGTGGGAAATAGTCGAGAAAGCTCTGCAACTCCTCTATAGCTTTGATAGTATTGCTCTGATCGAGTTGAGGGTCGGGACTGCTGAGGTAATAACCGTAACCGCTGTAGAATCTGGAGAGCTCGGCATAGATTCCCTTGGGATATCGGGTATAATAAGTTTTGAAGTAAAGAGCGGAATTGAGATAGTCCTGATTTTCGTAGTGCGACATTGCGAGAAGAAACAGGGCTTCCTCCCCGTGGGGACCCCCTCTAAGGGGAGTGATAAGATCGGTAAGGATTGTAGAAGCCTGCACGTACTTCTTTTTGTCGTAAGCACGCTTGGCAAAATCGTATTTATATTCTATATCCCGGCTTTTGATAGCCTTGGAATATTCTCCGCAACTACATAATAGAAGTAGCGAGGCGCAGAATAAAAGTAATTTACGCATCTGTATCAAAATATAGACAGATAAGTGATATTATGTATGGAGCATTGCTTCTGTCCGAACTGCAAAATTAATAAATTTTATAAACGCGGCCAAATTTTTAAATCTTTAATTGTGAATTTTGCAAAAGATTTTGACGCTTGGCGGATTTTGATTAATTTTGAAGGTCTAACACGTACTGAAATATGTCGACTGATCAGAATAGTAATCATAAAGGATTTATAGGCAAGCACCCTGTGATAGCAAATATCGCAATTATAATACTCGTGGCCGTGCTTGGTATTTGGATAGTATATCTCTCTCTTGCCCTGTTTACAAAACACGGGCAGTCGGAGGTGGTGCCTTCTGTCGAAAATATGTCGTATACCAAGGCCGTATCAATTCTTCATGACCAAGGATTCAATGTGGATATTCGCGATTCTGTATATAAAGACAATGTTCGTCCGGGATACGTGATAGAGCAATTTCCAAAACCAAACTCCGAGGTAAAACCCGGTCGTAAGATATTTCTGTATATCAACGCAGTTCATCCAAAGGAAGTTGTGATTGATGATGGCCCCAATGCACAGGAGTATGCATTGAGGAGCCAATCGTATCGTACTGGTCTTGCACGTCTGGAAGAACTTGGCTTTAAGAATATAAAGGTGGTGAGAGTGCTGGGCGTGGATAACTGCATTGTTAAAATTACTGCCAATGGGCAGCCCGTAAGAAAGATGCAGCGTGTGCCGATCAATGCACGGATCGTAATCGAGATCAGCGACGGCAGACTTCAGAATCTACGTGATTCTCTATATCAGATGGAGACCATTCGCTCACTTCAGGAGCAGGAGCAACAAAATCCGGTATATGAGGATCCGTATTCGGTGGATCCCGGATATAATCCATCTGTACCCGCCCCTCAGGAGCCGACACCTGCTCCCGCACCGAGTCAGGAAGAGGAAGGAATAGAATATTTCTAAAATGGCTGAATTGGATTTGAACGCTAGAGAGGATTCATCGGAAGGAGGTTGCATTAAAGACGAATTATGCGATGTGGCCTCGTGTGCAGAAGAAAATGCGGATGATGTCTTTGAAGAAGAAGCGGCAGTGGAGCCTTCTTATATTACTGACGATGGCCGGGAATTGTATGAGCATTTTCGCTTTGAAGCCGACAAAGGTCAACAGTTACTGAGAGTTGACAAGTTTCTGGCCACACGAATGGAGCGCACGTCGCGCAACCGCATTCAACAGGCCGCGGATGCCGGTTGCATCATAGTCAACGGTAAAGCCGTTAAATCCAATTACCGTGTCAAACCGCTCGACGTGGTGAGCATTGTAATGGATAGGCCACGTTATGAATTTGAAATCATCGCCGAGGATATTCCGCTTGATATAGTCTATGAGGATGATGATTTACTTGTGGTCAATAAGCAGGCGGGTCTTGTAGTGCATCCGGGCCATGGCAACTATCACGGCACTTTGGTCAACGCTTTGGCATGGCATTTCCGCGATAATCCCAATTATGACGTAAATGATCCTCGGTTGGGTCTTGTGCATCGAATTGATAAAGACACTTCCGGGCTTCTCGTGGTAGCAAAGAATCCGGAAGCCAAGACTGAATTGGGCAAGCAGTTTTTCAACAAAACTACTCGAAGAGAATATCGTGCTTTGGTTTGGGGAGATTTCCAAGAAGACAAGGGTACCATTGTAGGCAATATTGCCCGCAATCCCCGCAATAAGCTTCAAATGGCTGTTTTTTCCGATCCTGAAATTGGCAAACATGCAGTGACCCATTATGAAGTATTGGAAAGATTCGGATATGTCTCTTTGGTAAAGTGTGTGCTTGAAACCGGTCGTACCCATCAGATTCGCGTGCATATGCAAAGCCAAGGTCATCCTCTTTTCAACGATGAGCGTTATGGCGGCGAAAGAATACTAAAGGGAAATCCTTCGAGTAGCTATAAGAAGTTTATTGATAACTGTTTTGCGATTTGTCCACGACAAGCTTTGCATGCAAAGACGTTAGGATTTCGTCATCCCCGCACCGGCGAGGAAATGAACTTTGATTCCGAGTTGCCGGAGGATATGAGCCAATTGCTAAATAAGTGGCGTCAATACCAAAGAGATTAAGAACCGCTTCTAAAGCTAAATTTTTATAAGACGGACTCTAAGAGTCTTTGGGCATTAAGATTCTGCGTATTAAGGTTTTTATTGGAATAAGTCTATGGTGTGTGGCGTAGGGTCAGCACTGTGATTTCAGGCGTAGCTCCGATTCGGAAGGGGAGTCCTACTTCACCGTTTCCTATGTTGACGTAAATTCTGATTGGTGTGCCGTCTTTTGCAGTCTTTTCATAGAGGCCACCCCATTGTTTATATCGATATTGTGCAGGTGACCAGCGGTATTTACCAATGGTAACCATAAACTGCATGGCGTGGGTATGTCCGCTCAAAGATAAGTCAATGTTTGTATTTTTTGATACTTCCTGTCTCCAATGTTCCGGATTGTGTGTAAGTAGAATTTTGAATCTGTCATCGTTTTGATTGAAGCATGAGTCTGGCGATGAGGGATAAGCTTTATTGAGATCTCCATATTGGTGGAAGGGGGGTTCTCCCCAGTTTTCCACACCAATGAGCATGATGGTATCGTTGTGATGTATAAGCGGAATATTCTTATTATTTAGCAATGTCCATCCCATTTTCGCCTGAATTTCAGCCAATCTCTTATTGTTGGCAATTCTCTGTTCTGGAAATTGCCATGTGATGTAATCCCCGTAGTCATGATTGCCAAGAATGGAATATACTCCATCCTTGGCTCTAAGCCGAGAAAGGGTATTTACAAAAGGAAGGATTTCTGATGTCTCACGGTTGACGATATCTCCTGTAAAAACTATAAGATCCGGTTTGATGGAATTTATGGAATCTACGAGTTGGGCTACAAATGTAGTGTCGGAGCCCCATGTGCCTACATGTGAGTCGGAAAACTGCACGATTCTATATCCGTTGAAGGCCTTGGGCACTTTGGGAGAATCAATAGTAACTTCGTTTACCCGAATTTCGTATCGTCCTACCAGCGCACCCCACCAAATCATTATAAAAGTGAGAAAACCAAGCGGCAACCCGGCCCAAAGTCCTGAATTAATGCGAGGACGTTTCCATATCACGGGAATTCTTCCGACCAACGAACAAATCACGTAGACTAATTTGGAAATGTATATGGAGAGGTAAGCGTAAAGCATCCACATGATAGTGGAGATACCCTCATCGACATCCCTGCGGGGCATACAGAGCGTGACAGTAAGAAAAATCCAACATATTACCGATGAAAAAGCATATATTTTCGATGAAATCTTGAAATGAGCGAATTTTTTGAAGTCGAGCCATATAATCCAATCCAAAAGGATTGAAATTACGTAGCTTATTATTATCATTATTACAGGGACTCTCATATGAAAAGATTTGGTATGCCGATTTTTATGATAATATCAGTTGGATTGGTTTCTGCGTACGGTCTTGATATGGTACACAATTTGACTACTCATATATAAATGCATAAAACTTATCTGGCTATAAGCTTTTCCTATGATTGAATGATTTATTCATACCCTCCAAGGATGGCATGGAGTTTGTTTTTCAGGGGATTGGCATACATCGTCAGCATTTTTTGCCAAATGAAATCGCGCTCCTCAGTGTTGATGTCTTCAATGTCGATTTTGGCAATCTGGCCGTTGAAATACTGGATTACTTCATCTCGTTTCTCTGATGTGTATTTGGAAGCGAAACGATTGGTATTGTGAAGTAAATCGTAGGCTACATAGTTTATTTCAAAGATTTCATAGCTACGATGAATCGCTTGGTCTATGATAATTCCCACGTATTTGGCCGCTGTGTTGTTGTCGGGAAAATTTCCGATCTGATCCAGACGCGCGTTTACGCGAGGTGTGAGCTGGAAGTGCACTCTGCCTTTGTACTGTAACAGACCCGTCTCCATGGAAAACAAATCATCTCGTTGACTTTTCTTGAAATCAGGATCTCTGCGCTTCAGCAGATATTCGCGAGCTTTCAGATAGTCGTTGGGGTCGTATTCATAGCTGATGGCTACGGGCATGAGATTTATTTCCTTCAATTTATCCATAAAACTGCCTTCGCCGGAGAGGGCAAGCATTTTTATGAGCGATTCCTGAGTGTGGTCGCTACTGTCTTTTGCTCTTCCTTCGCGTTGTGCTATCCATACGGATTCGTGCTTATGGAGAAGGGTGTGGTGGATGTAGGCACTTAATTGGCGGGCGGCAAGGAGACCTTCACGCAGCCCGGTGTTGCGCTTTACGATAAAGCTCTTATTGATGCGTACCAGATCGTTGATCCAATCAAACACGAGCAGGTTATTGCCAATAGCTACTTCAGTGGTGGGCATCCCTTGGCGCAGAAAGGCCAGATTAAGGAAGGATGCATCGAGCACAATGTCTCTATGATTGGTTATAAAGGTATAATTTAGCGAGGGTTGATAGTATTTTTTTCCTCCCAAGGTGATACCAGCTGTGGTAGTTTTGGCTATCATCTCCAAGAAGGGATACATCACCTGCCTTTGAAAATCATAGGTGTTGTCGATCTTAAGCAGTTCTTCGATAAGCACCGGAATGTCTTGAGCGGGCATAGTATACTTTAGAGCATGAAGGAAGCCAGGCTCTTTCACCATCTTTTCAAGCTTTTCATGCACTTGGCTGTCGTCGTAAGGGGCTATATCGGAGAAATCTATGGTATTTTGAGTCATAACAAAATTAGATGGGCTCTAAAAATGGCGAAAGCATATGCCACACCTTCTTGCAAAATTAAGCAACACCTAAGAATAAAACAAGAGAAAAGAGAAATTTCTTATAATAATGGTCAACTTTTAGTCCCCATTTTATAAAATTTTTATGAAATGGATATAAGTAACAGTTCGTATTAAAGACCGTAAAAGTATCATTGTTAGGCATCATCTTGCCACTCTCCAGAATAGGAAGATGCCTATGGCAAGGTAGATTATGTTTGGGATCTCCATAGCGATGAAGGGACTTGTATATCCATTCACGGCAAGCGAACTTGTCACGGTAGAAAAAAGTATATAACTGAAACTGAGGGCGAGGCCGATTCCGATATTCAATCCCATACCTCCTTTAACTTTTTTGGAACTCAGCGACATACCAATAAGAGTGAGGATGAATGCGGCGGCCGTAGAGGCTATTCGTCGTTCTTTCTCTATTTCAAAACCTTTGATGTTGGCCACTCCTCTCATTTTTTGCTTTTCAATGTAGTCAGTGAGTTGGGGAGTGGTTAAGGTCTCTTGATCGTTGGCGGATATAAGAAAATCACGTGGTTCGATGGCAATGATCGTGTCGAGGGAAGGACCTTTGGTTATTTTTTCCTTCATACCGTTAAGGTCTCTTATCATATAAGAGTTTAATTTCCAATGATAAGGCCGTAGGGAATCGTACTGCACTGTCTGCGCCGTAAGTCTGGACACGAGTTGTTTGTCTTTGAATTTATCAAGCGAAAAGCCGTATCCTGTCTTGGTGGTGTTTTCAAACCTTCCGAAATATGCCACTACCCCCGGTTCTACCTGCAATTGGAGATTCACACCACTTTCCACCGCTTTATTACGCACGTATTTGTTTGTATATTTGATACGATTTACGTTGGTGGGAGGAATTATATAGTTGCTTAATGCGAATGTGAGGACAGCTATGAGCAATGCTCCATACATATACGGGCGCAACAGTCTGGCGTAACTTACACCACTTGAAAGCATGGCTATAATTTCTGAATTCCCCGCCAGTTTGGTAGTAAAGAATATTACGGATATGAATACAAAGAGAGGAGAGAGTTGATTTGCAAAATATGGAAGAAAGGATGCAAAATAGTCGAAAATTGTTTCTTTGAGAGGAGCTGTAAGAAAGGCATCGAGTTTCTCAGTGGTGTCAAACATTGCGATGACTGCGAGAAACAGAATTGTAGCCAGAAAATAAGTGCCGAGAAATTTCTTCAATATATATTTATCCAGAAGGGTAAAACGAAATTTCTTCAATAATCCGCACGGATTATTGATTAACTTTGAAGAAACGAATCCATGCATCCAATTCCGCGGATTGCGAGGGGTAGGTTTGTGCTCGTCCTCAAGAACGTATTCCTGAAAGGATATATCTTCTGTTGCTTCCTTGTTTTCTTCCATATAGGGTGTATGGCTTTGCTTGATTTGCTGTAGTGCAGGTTGTTTGAAATAGAATTCAAAGCCTTCTGGTTACGTTTTCCACCATTTCCGATTTCCAAGGATGAAAGTCTCCTTGAATTATGTGTTTGCGGGCCTCGGACACAAGCCAGAGGTAAAACGCGAGATTATGGATCGATGCTATCTGCATGGCCAGCAATTCGTTGCTGACAAACAGATGGCGAACATAAGCCCTGGAATACTCTTCGTCTACGCGTGAAGGACCACCCGGATCAAGGGGAGAAAAATCGTCGGCCCATTTCTTGTTGCGCATGTTCATTACGCCGTGGCGTGTGAAGATCATTCCGTTGCGTCCGTTTCGGGTCGGCATCACGCAATCCATCATATCCACACCGCGGTCTATTGCCTCAAGGATGTTGGCCGGAGTGCCCACACCCATGAGATAGCGGGGCTTGTCGGCAGGAAGTATTTCATTCACTACTTCGATCATTTCATACATCTTTTCAGTGGGCTCTCCTACGGCCAGTCCACCTATGGCATTGCCATCTGCACCGAGATCGGCAACGAATTTCGCGGCCTCACGTCTCAGGTCGGGATACACACATCCCTGCACTATTGGGAAATAGGCCTGGCGGTAACCATAAAGACCATCGGTCTCTTTATACCTTTTCCATCCTCGCATCAGCCATCGTTGGGTAAGGTCGAGCGACTTGCGGGCATACTGGTAGTCGGCGGTGCCGGGGGTGCACTCATCAAGAGCCATCATTATATCGGCTCCGATCACTCGTTCGATATCCACTACGCCTTCGGGGGTGAAGAGATGTTTGCTTCCGTCAATATGACTTCTGAACCATGCTCCCTCTTCCTTAAGTTTGCGCTGCGAAGACAAGGAAAACACCTGAAAACCGCCTGAGTCTGTGAGTATCGGACGGTCCCACGAGTTGAACTTGTGGAGGCCTCCGGCCTGTCGGAGTATTTCAAGGCCGGGACGCAGGTACAGGTGATAGGTGTTGCCAAGTATTATTTGAGCTTTTATATCTTCTTTGAGTTCATGCTGATGCACAGCCTTTACACTTGCCACCGTGCCTACCGGCATGAAAATGGGGGTCTTGATTGTGCCGTGATCTGTGGTGATAACTCCTGCTCTGGCGGCTGTGCCAGACGGTGACGCTTCTAATTTAAAGTCCATTTTAGAATTTTAAATCCAAGGATGGAATAGAGTTTATAAGTGTAAATTTTTGAAATTTCGAACTGCAAATTTACATTAATTACGTTTAACATCCAAAAAACATTATTTACCTTTGCAGAATGAAACGGAATCTGATACTTGGAATTGACCTGGGGGGCACCAATACGGAAATTGGGTTGGTGTCGCCGAACGGAGAGATTATATCCCGTACGCTGATCAAGACATCCGATTATCCCACGGCTGATGAGTTTGTCGAAGCGGTGTACACAAAATTTGGTGAAATGGAGAGATCCCTAAGTGTAGATGCGGAATTGCTTGGTGTGGGGATCGGTGCTCCATGTGTGAATAGCCTTACGGGCAGTATTGATGGATCTACAGAATTAAAATGGCCTTCGCCCGTTCCTATTCGTACTATGCTGCATGATCGTTTTGGGGTGCGGGTGGAGGTTACCAACGATGCCAATGTAGCTGCCTTGGGAGAAATGAAATTCGGAGAAGCGAGAAACTCTGCGAATTTTATCGTAATTACATTGGGCACAGGAATAGGGGCAGGCGTGGTTTGCGACGGCCATCTTCTTAATGGATCCAGAGGATTCGCGGGAGAACTGGGGCATATCCTTGCTGTTGACAATAGCGACAGGGAGTGCGGGTGCGGAAGGAAAGGATGTCTGCAGACTTATTGCTCGGCTTCAGGAATAGTCACTACGGCCCGTCAGTTTATCGACTTTAGCAAGGGATCCACGTCACTTGCCGCCATACCGGAAAATGAGATAACATCGCAAAGAATCTGTGAAGAGGCAGAAAAGGGTGATTTTGTAGCCCGGCAGGTTTTTGAATTCACAGGTGAGATTTTGGGGAGGATGTGTGCACAATATTCGGCATTCACGGATCCTGATATGATAATAATTTCGGGAGGTGTGGCCAATGGCTGGAAATGGCTTGAGAAGTCGGTAAAACGCGCTTTTAAGGCCTATTCGCTGCATTTGAACCGCGACCGGGTAACGATTTGTCGTTCCTCCTTCGGTCCCGGTGAGTCCGCTGTGTTGGGAGCTGCCGCTCTTATTGTATAGGGTAGTCTCAAATTAATTTTTACAGAAAGATTCGTCATGATAGAGATTTGTGCTCAGGATATAGAAGGTGTCGGAAACGCGATCAAAGGAGGTGCCGACAGAATAGAATTGTGCAGTGCGCTCGAAGTGGGTGGACTTACCCCGTCAGTAGGTCTCGTGGGGCGTAGTGTCTGGAAATGCAGCCGTCTGCTCAATCCTGTGCCGCTGCATGTGCTTATACGTCCGCGGTCAGGAGATTTCTTTTATACTGACCGTGAGATAGAGGTGATGACAGAAGACGCTGTATATGCCGTTCAGGCCGGAGCCGACGGACTTGTGTTTGGTTGTCTAAGTCCCGACGGAGATGTGGATGACTATGCATGTTCTAAAATTATAGATACTGTAAGACGGGAGATTACCCGTCCGGTTCATCTTACATTTCATCGAGCGTTTGACTTTTGCAGGGATGCCGACAGAGCCTTGAAGAATATCGCATCGCTTGGATTCAATACAATTCTGACATCGGGACAGAAACCGACTGCGCTTCTCGGGGCAGATATGATTCGCCATCTCAAGGAAATTGCACCCGATCATCTTACCATAATGGCTGGTGGGGGAGTGACCCCCGACAATATCGCGGCAATAAAAGAGAGCACAGGCGTAAATTGGTTTCACGCTTCGGCCAAGAGGAGGATTGAAAGCAAAATGGAGTTCCGCCGAAATGACGTCAATACTGCCCAATTCGGTAACGATGATTACTCATCTTTAACCGTAGACATAGATACGGTCAGAAAACTTAAGGAAAATTCAAAACAGTGATTTCTCATATGGAAAAAGTTAAATTGATGAGATATTTAAATGATATCTTTAAAATATTGTCAGTGGCATTGGCAGTATCGGTTACCGTATTGTCGGCGCGGCCTGAAAGCAAAGACAGAATTGTAGACACTGAGGAGTCTCTTCTTGATTATCTTTACTCGACTATGAGTTATCCCGACAGTGTGGCACATAGCAGGGATTTTTATATCGACAATATCAGAGTTACGCTTGAAGCAAAGTGCGCAATGCCCTGGGGCGATTCGGTTCCTGAAGAGGAGTTTCTTAATTTTGTGTTGCCACTGAGAGTAAATAATGAGGATCTTGACGGGTCAAGAAGATTTCTTTATGATTCAATCAAGGAAAGAGTAAAGGGAATGTCGATGTCGGATGCCATTCTTGAAGTGAATCATTGGTGTCATGAGAGGGTCACCTACCAACCTTCGGATGCGCGTACTGGAGCTCCGTTAAGTGTGATCAGCAGGGCAACCGGCAGATGTGGCGAGGAATCGACACTTCTTGTCAACGCATTGAGAGCGGTTGGTATACCTGCACGTCAGGTCTATGTGCCACGATGGGCTCATACCGACGACAACCATGCCTGGGTAGAAGCTATGGCAGATGGCAAATGGTATTTTCTGGGAGCTTGTGAGCCGGCACCGGCCTTAAATCAGGGTTGGTTCAATTCTTCGGCCGCACGAAGCCTGCTGATGCATACAAAGGCACTTCCCGGTTATTCGGGAAATGAGCCCGTGGTGACAAGAGTCAACGGTGTCACAGAGTTGAACGTTACGGATCATTATACAACCACGGGGAATTCCCGGGTGAAAATTGTTGATGAGGATGGTAATCCTGTGGAAAACGCCATTGTGAAATTCTGTATATATAATTACGCTGAATTTTATCCAGTAGCCAAATATGCCTCGGATAAAAACGGTATGGCAGAAATGCTTACCGGACTTGGTGATATGCTCGTTTGGGCATCCGACGGTGACCGGTACGGATTCGGAATAACTTCTCCGAGGAATGCTACGCCGACAGAAATATGCTTAAGGCATTCAAAAGGAACGGAATCCGGGAAGGATATAGATATTAATGTGCCACGTCCACAAAAGATTACTATCTCAAATACGGACTCCGCACAAGCCATATGTAATGCCAGAATTGCCTGTGAAGATTCCATAAGAGAAACTTCGAAGAATAATAGATTTGTGAATCCTGCTGCTTCGCTGGGATATTCTCAGAAGTTAAATCTGCCGACGGATACAATGGCGCGTGTAATGACTCTCGCAAGAGGCAACGGCTACAACATACTTCGATATCTTGAATCCTTGGATTCAAAATCGCGAAAAGATGCCTTTCGTATAATTGCATTGCTTGATGATAAAGATATGGCGGACGTCGAAATGGACGTAATTGATGATCTTCTGCCGTATGTCTCATCTCCTTACAATGAGGAAGGACGCAATGCTTTAATTTCACCGAGAGTAGACACCGAACGCTTAACGCCGTGTAGAGAATTTTTGAAGAGTGTGATTCCAGCCGAATCAGTGGAAAGTTACAGAAGAAATCCTCAGACATTAATAGATTGGGCAAAAAAGCATATTCAAATCACTGAACACGGTAATCCATGGCATATCGCAATGGCTCCGGCCGACGTGTGGAGTGCTAAGAAAAGCGATGGCCGTTCATTTATGATTTTCTGCGTAAATGCCCTGAGGACATTGGGAGTGCCTTCCGTTCTCAATAAGGAGATTGGAACAATGCAATATCTTGATAATGACGAATGGCGCTCTCTACAATTGGCAGAACCGCATGCTGCTCTTTCTCCTTCTTTTGGTAAATTAATATTAAGAGAGCAAGAACAGGATGCGTCGCATCAATATTACAATAGCTTTACCCTGTCGCGTATAGAAAATGGATTTCCCGTTTTGATGGAATTTCCGGAGGAAACTACATCAGCTTATTTTAGCTCAGCAAGGACCTTGCCTGCCGGAGACTATCTGCTTGTGACGGGAACGCGCCAAGCTTCGGGCAATGTGCTCGCCCATGCCGAGCTTTTCTCTATAAAAGACGAAAATACCACTGAGAGGGAACTCATATTCCGAAAAGATGAGAGGGAACTTTCGGTGATAGGTTCCCTTAATGCCGAGACCCTATATTTCAATCGAGACCAAAATCGGGAAGAAAGTCTGCTTCAGACTGCAGGCCGTGGCTACTATGCACTGCTTCTGCTCAAAAGTCACCACGAACCGTCTGCACATATTCTCAACGACATCTCCCTTAAAAAAGATGAAATAGAAAACCAGAACATTAAGATCATAGCCCTTTCGGAAGAAGGGGCCGACGAGATCCTTCGAAAAGACTACGGGCCTCTTCCCAATACCCTATCTATAGGAATAGACAAGGAAAATAACATAGCGAGAGGGATCTCCGATTTGCTTCCGTCCCAACAATCGGATCGTCCGGTAGTGGTAATAGCAGACTCTTTCAATAGGGTAGTTTACCTATCATCCGGTTACAATATCGGCATGGGAGAACAACTGCTCCATCTTTTCCGCAATCTAGATTGACATAAATGACACGTCATATGACACACTTTGACAAACCGATAAAACCGAATTACAAATATGATGGATCACAAAATCATCCAAATTCAATAATTTAAGTAAAAATTCATAAAAATTCACAACAAGTAAAAGAACTTTTAGCCCGCTATTTGTTTATATTTTGAACGTAAGAGGGAAAACATGGTTAAATTCCATGCAAATAACCCGACAAAAGAATTTAGATAAAACTTAAAAATATATACAATTATGGGAAAAATTATTGGTATCGACCTTGGTACTACCAACTCCTGCGTATCAGTGTTGGAAGGCAAGGATCCGGTTGTAATTCCAAATAACGAAGGACGTAACACTACTCCTTCAGTAGTGGCTTTTGTAGACGGTGGCGAACGTAAGGTTGGCGATCCGGCCAAACGTCAGGCTATCACCAATCCTACCCGTACTATATACTCTATCAAACGTTTCATGGGAGAGAAATGCTCTCAGGTGGAAGACGAAATCAAACGAGTACCTTATAAAGTGGTTTGTCAGAACGAGATGCCTAAGGTAGACATCGACGGACGTGACTATACCCCGCAGGAGATCTCCGCCATGATTCTTCAAAAAATGAAGAAAACGGCTGAGGATTATCTTGGTCAGGAGGTGACTGAAGCCGTGATCACAGTGCCCGCTTACTTTGACGACTCCCAGCGTCAGGCTACTAAAGAGGCCGGTGAGATTGCAGGTCTTAAAGTGAAACGTATTGTCAACGAACCTACAGCTGCAGCCTTGGCTTATGGTCTGGACAAAAGTGAGAAAGAACAGAAAATCGCCGTATTCGACCTCGGTGGCGGCACATTTGATATCTCCATCCTTGAACTCGGCGACGGTGTGTTTGAAGTGAAATCCACCAATGGTGACACTCACCTTGGCGGTGATGACTTCGACCATGTGATCATCGACTGGCTTGCCGATGAATTCAAAAACGACGAAGGTGTGGATCTTCGTCAGGATCCTATGGCAATGCAGCGTCTTAAAGAGGCTGCCGAAAAAGCTAAGATTGAACTTTCCAGCTCATCTTCCACAGAGATCAACCTTCCTTATATCACAGCAACTGCTTCCGGTCCGAAACACCTTGTGAAGACTCTTACCCGCGCTAAGTTTGAGCAGCTCGCATCCAAGCTTATTGATGCGGTAGCCGCTCCTTGCGAAAAGGCTCTTAAGGATGCCGGCCTGTCAAAATCCGATATCGACGAAGTGATTCTCGTGGGCGGTTCTACCCGTATCCCGGCTATTCAGGAAAAAGTAAAACAGATTTTCGGCAAGGAGCCCAACAAAGGCGTTAACCCTGACGAAGTGGTAGCCATCGGTGCGGCAATTCAGGGTGGTGTGCTTAGCGGCGACGTAAAAGACGTGCTCCTGCTCGACGTAGTGCCTCTTTCAATCGGTATAGAGACTCTCGGCGGAGTGATGACAAAGCTTATCGAGGCCAACACTACCATTCCTACAAGAAAGAGTGAAACCTTCTCTACGGCCGCCGACAATCAGCCGGAGGTAACCATCAGAGTACTTCAGGGCGAGCGTCCGATGGCCGCCGACGACAAACTTCTCGGTGAATTTAATCTTGCAGGCATCAATCCCGCTCCGCGTGGAGTTCCTCAGATCGAAGTTACCTTCGAGGTCGATGCCAACGGTATATTGAATGTTTCCGCCAAAGATAAAGCCACAGGCAAAGAGCAATCCATTCGTATCGAAGCTTCAAGCGGCTTGAGCGATGCCGAAATCCAGCGTATGAAAGATGAGGCCAAAGCCAATGAAGAAGCCGACAAGAAAGCGAAAGAACGTATCGACAAGCTTAACCATGCCGACAGCATAATCTTCCAGACCGAGAAGCAACTCAACGAACTCGGCGACAAAATTCCAGCCGACAAGAAAGCAAATATCGATTCAGCTCTTAACCGACTCAAAGAAGTACACAAGAATCAGCTTGTGGAAGACATTGATTCAGCCGAAAAAGCCCTCACCGATGCCCTTCAGGCCGCAGCTCAGGATATAGCCGCAGCTCAGCAGGCCGGCGCGCAGGCTGGTCCTCAGCAGGGTGCACAGCCTGGAGCCGGAGCTCACGGATCCGCTGACGATGGCGGTGCGGTTGACGTGGACTTCGAAGAAGTTAAATAATCAAACTAAATACATATTGATTCACCTTAAAAAGGGTTGCAGTCCTTGCGATTGCAACCCTTTTTTGGTTCGCCCTACATGGCCAATGTGAACTTCTATAAGATCAATTTACGATAAATCCACTTTTTTATATTAAGACCTTAACAGAATTGAATCTATTCGGATATGTCGGTTTTGAAGATAAGGGGAAGGAACTGCGTGAGGTATATGCGCCAGTTTTTCCAAATATGCCCGTCTTTGCTCTCGGTATAATTGTATTTATATCCCTTGTCATCAAGAATTTTTCGGAAGTCTTGATTGACTTTATAAAGGAAATCTTTCTCACCTATGGCTATCCAGTAAAGTTTGGGGGCGTTCTCAAACTGCTTGGCCAATTTTGCATCGAAATCTTCGTAGATGGATGATGAGGAGGATTGTTGAGGAAGAATTGCAGCAGAGAAGAGTCCGATATAATCAAACATGTCGGGATATTGCTTGGAAATATGCATGGAATGGAAGCCTCCCATTGATAATCCTGCGATAGCCCGGCCGTTTTTGTTAGGAATTGTACGGAAATGATTGTCGATGTATTCCACGATCTCCGGAAAATGAGTTTCAAACGTTCCTTCCATTGTGCGTGGAAGCTGAGTGGTCGGTGTCACAAAACCGAGTTCTGATTCTCCGGGAGCGGCTTTAAGATCTACATTACCGTTGGGCATAACTACGATCATCGGTTCTATTTCTCCGCTTGATATCATATTGTCGAGGATTTGGGTTGCTCTTCCGAGTTCAGGCCAAGCATTTTCATCACCACCCATGCCATGCAGAAGATAGAGCACCGGATAACTTTGGGAAGAATTCTCGTAACCGGCCGGTGTATAAACAGTCATCCTGCGGTCCATCCCAAGTTTGGCGGAAGGGTACCATACCTTTGACACTGTACCGTGTGGCACTGCGTTTACTTTATACCAGTCGGCCTTCTCTCCGCCAATTATGAAAATATTGGTCACTGTAGAAATATCGCGCAGCTGATACACGTTGGATGGATCTGTGATTTTAAGGCCGTCCACCAGAAAAGAATAGCTGTATAATTCCGGACTGATGGGAAGAGAAGTGGTATACTCCCACACACTATCCTTCAAAGTGAGATTAGCAGTGCCCGGCACATCGGCAGGTCCGAAAGGAGTGTCGATCTTCTGTGTGGGAAGGAAGTCTCCGGTCACCTTTACATCTTTGGCATCGGGAGCAAACAGACGGAAAGTGACTGTATTGTCTTGATTAATTTGAGGGGATATTATTGGAGATCCACCCCAAAGCGCTTGTTGTGCATAAGCACATAAAGGGATGGAAAACAACAAGGAGATAATGAGTTTTCTGTTCATGTCTGTATCTGTTAAATCACTTCTATACGGGTTCTTAATTTTTCAAAATTATTTAATGTTTGTTTAGATGAAGTAAGGTTTGATGTTAAAGATTGTTAATATCGTATAATTTAGTTTTAGTTGGGCGTTTATAATAGAAGAGAATAGGCAAAATAAATGAGTTTACGTATGAAAGGAATAGTGGTAGGAATCGGAGAAGCCCTATGGGATATTCTACCTGAAGGGAAAAAATTAGGTGGTGCCCCGGCCAACTTTGCATATATTGTATCGCAGTTTGGACTTCCAAGTTGTGTGGTAAGTGCAATAGGACAAGATTCTTTGGGAATGAAGCTAAAGGAGGATTTATCAAAGAAGAAATTGAACTTATTTTTCTCAGAAGTGCCGTATCCTACAGGCACTGTTGAGGTGGAATTGGACCATTCAGGAGTACCTTGTTATAATATAATGGAGGACGTAGCCTGGGATCATATACCCTTCACAGAGCATCTTGAAAACCTCGCAGACAATACAAAAGCGGTCTGCTTTGGTTCATTGGCACAACGATCCGAAGAATCGCGGGCTACAATCTGTCGGTTTCTTAAAGCATTAAGTAATAATGCCGATTGCCTAAAAGTGTTTGACGTAAACCTACGCCAACATTTTTATACTAAGGATATTCTGCACAACTCTATGATCTACTGCAATATTCTTAAAATTAACGATGAGGAACTTGATATTGTAAGTAAAATGTTTGGATGTGAGGATGGAGATACAGAGAAACAATGCCGATTTTTTCTTGATAAATATCAATTGAAGATTCTCATTTTGACGTGTGGAGTCAAAGGAAGTTGGGTGTTTGTGCACGGACATTCCTATTTCCAACCTACGCCGATTGTAAAGGTTGCGGATACCGTCGGTGCAGGCGATTCATTCACGGCGGCATTTGTGGCCGGTTTGCTAAAAGGCAAAAGCGTGGAGCAGTCTCATCAATGTGCGGTCAATACATCCGCCTTTGTGTGTTCACAACCCGGAGCGATGCCAATTTTGCCGCCAGAGCTTGTAGATAGCTGATCATTCATTATTCAAGTTGAGTAAAGCTCGTGGAAACTGAATATTTATGGTACGGACTCTTAAACGATTCTTACCTTACGCTTGTTTAAATTTAGAAGACCAAATTACAAAAGATATGATACGTCTGAATGCATCAATATTAATAGAAGAGGCAGAAAAACGCAAACCTCTGATAGAAGCAGCCAAAGAATTGGTGGCATACTCACTTCACGACAAAGGTTGTATAGACTATGATCTGTATGCCTCTGTGACAAATGATGACCGTCTGATAATCATTGAGACATGGGAAAACGAAAGAGATTTGAAGGCTCATCAGGAGAGCGATCATTTCAAACGGCTTGTGCCCAAACTCAAAGAACTGGGTACTATGACCACCGAGCGTTTCGATTTTTAAAAGCGAGATAAGGCGGGTTAATTTCAGAGATTTCAGTGTCCTCGCATATCTCTGAGAAATCAGAGTCAACGGAGCCATAATATGAGTTAGCAAGATAATAACGTCAGATAGACCATATGGATCTATCTGACGTTGGTTTTTTTGTATGAAATGATTATCGGGATGTGCCTACGTAGACTCCGCCAATACAACTTAAGATGCCAATAAAAATGCTGAGAATAATATAAGTAAGGCACAGTCCCCAATGCCCTTGTCGCATTAATTCAAGATTGTCATAGCTGAAAGTGGAAAAAGTGGTGAATCCACCGCAGAAACCTGCTGTAAGAAGGAGTCTCAACTCATGATTGAAATTGTATTTTTCCGACAACGCGTAGCATAATCCAATTAAAAAACATCCTATGATGTTTACGGCAAAAGTGGCCCAAGGGAAGTTGTAGATCGAGATTTTCTCATGCATTGCAATTTGCAAGAGATATCTTAGCAGACTTCCGATTCCACCACCAACAAAAACATAGAGATAAACGAATAAATTTTGCATAGTAATAGTAAGCAATATAATGTTGAGGCAAAATTAACTAAATAAAGGGATCCGAGAACTCAAATACGCTCAAAATATGTTCAAGGAAGTGTCAAATAAAACCGGAATTTAAAATTTAATAAATAATATTTAGAAAATTTATGGAAATTTCTTAACTTTGCATTCTGAAAGTTTCGGAACGCATCTGGCGAACCACTACTATATAATGTGCATGAAACCATTACAATCAAAACTCTCACTCTACGACGCTCCTCAAAAGGCAAAAGCAGCCGGTGTATATCCATATTTTAGAGAAATCTCCAGTGAACAAGACACGGAGGTAATAATGCACGGCAAAAAGGTGTTAATGTTCGGCTCGAACAGCTACATGGGCCTCACTAATCACCCCAAGGTAATAGAAGCTGCCGTAGAGGCTACCAAGAAGTACGGTACAGGTCTTGCGGGAAGCCCTTTTCTTAACGGTACTCTCGACATTCATAAGCGTCTCGAAGAAAAGATCGCCGACTATATAGGTAAGGAGGATGTGATGCTGTTCTCCACCGGCTTCGGAGTGAACCTCGGAGTGGTCTCTACCTTAACCGGTCGAGAGGACTACGTGATCTTAGACGAACAGGATCATGCCTCCATAATCGAAGGCCGACGACTTTCCTTCTCCAATTACTTGAAGTATAAACACAACGATATGGAATCACTGGAAAAGCAACTTCGTCGTTGCGATCCGGACAAAGTGAAACTTATCGTTACAGACGGAGTATTCTCCATGGAAGGTGATGTGGCCAATCTGCCCGAAATAGTACGCCTTGCAAAGCAATACAACGCACAGGTGATGGTAGACGAAGCTCACGGCATCGGAGTATTCGGAGAAGGAGGAAGAGGCACTTGCAATCACTTTGGAGTGACCGATGACGTGGATCTCATCATGGGCACGTTCAGCAAATCGTTTGCATCTTTGGGAGGCTTTATCGCCACTGATAAGATTATTACAAACTACCTGCGCCACCACACGCGTTCCTATATATTCACAGCCAGCATTACTCCCGCCTCCACAGCAGCGGTATCAGCTGCGATGGACATTATATTGGCAGAGCCTGAGCGCCAGCAGCATCTGTGGGACATCACCAATTATGCTCTCGAGAATTTCAGAGCCATGGGATGTGAAATCGGTAATACATCCACGCCTATCATCCCTCTCTTCATCAGAGATGATTACAAGACTTTTCACGTGACACGTGACCTTCTTGATGAAGGAGTATTCGTAAATCCTGTAGTGACTCCGGCGGTAGCACCGCAAGACACGTTGATTCGTTACTCTCTCATGGCTACCCATACAAAAGAACAGGTGACTCGTTCGCTCGAGGCAATAGAAAAGGTATTTAAACGTTACGATATTATCAAATGATTTTTATTCCTTTCAGTTAATTATCCGATCCTGATGGTTAACGTTTAAGGATTTGTAACCTTTACCCTTACCATACTACACATGATCTACAGATTCAAATTTGTAAGCGATGAAGTAGCCAACTTCGCTCGTGAAATAGAAATCGATTCGGAGGCAACATTTCTTATCCTTAGGAATGCCATCCTCGATAGCGTAGGCTACAACAAGGAGAATATGGATTCTTTCCTTCTGTGTGACGACAGATGGGAAGGCCATGAAGAAGTTACAATCACCGATATGGGCACATCCAGTGATCAAGACATTTGGATTATGGATGAAACCCCTATTGCCGAACTGGTAGAAGAAGAAGGTCAAAAAATGCGTTTTATCTTCGATATGCTTGGAGACCGAAGTTTCTTTATGGAACTTGCCGAGATTATCCCCGGACGCAATCTTTCCGATCCACTTTGCACAGTTAAAAAAGGAAATGCACCTAAACAGATTTTATCCGTTGAGGAAATCGATCAAAAGATTGATATAATCAAGAGTAAAGAGTTTGAGGACTTCGACGAAAATCTATATGGAGATGTATCTTTCAATGAAGAAGACATTGAGGGTCTGAGTGAAATGGAAGATTTGTAGAAATACCAAACGCTTCATACTATATTCCTTACGGAGATTCCCTTTAAGAGGGTTTCTCCGTATTTTTTTAAACGGATCTACCATAACAAATAACCATGTAATTTTGACATTTGGGACGGGGCCTAGACTGCCATGCCCAAAACTTCGATCAGCAGCATATGTACATGTAATTTTCGAAGATTCCTATGTGTAGATTGCAGGATTTGGATAGAATGAAATGTCTGAATTGTTTGAAGCGAGAAGTGAATGAATAGAGTAGTTATGACATTGGAAAATGTTTTCAACGGTTTCTGATTTTTGGTGAAAAGGGTAGGGGAGACTATCGTTTAAAAAGTCTGGAAATCATACTCTTTTCTTCTGGCTTGAAGTGAACTCTCATGGATGTGTCATTTTTACCGAAAAAGATTATGTGGTCTTTGAATACGAATGCAATAATGTCGTCCAAATCTATAATCGCAACAATACTCCGAATAAGGAAACGTTTAAAAGGATTGAAATCATCCAAATTTTCCAAGACTACTTCAAAACCGTCTGTAGATAGCGAATGAAAGGGTTTAAGGACTTCTAAATGCTGGTTTAGCATAAGTTCGGAAGCATCTTTAGGAGGCTTCTTATACTTTTTATATATTTCTTTTATAACTTCTTCTGTAACCATTGTTCTGAAAAAGATTTTCTATCTATAGATAATCGTAAATAAAGAAAGTGAAACGTTGTGGAGGAGATTGCCGTAAGGATCGTAAGGCGGCTTGTGATTTGGATGCCTTCTTGAACAATTATTAAACAAGAATGAATTAATATTTATTCAGATAAGGGAAGAGGATAAAGACATTAAAAATAGCAAGCTATATATTAAACAATACATATAGATAAATTGTTTTAAAATTTTATAAAAAATTAAAAGTCCATCTTGATAAAGACAGTGCTTTTCAAGATGGACAATTAAGATATGGAGGTTTATACTATATCTTCCGATGCCTTGACAATTCGATCTTATAAGATAAAGTAAATATCCTGTAAGATCATATGGATATCCGGCTGCGGCGTATATGAATCTAAAGAGAAAGAAATATAGGCTTATCCAAGGAAGCTGAGAAGTACACCTGCGGCTACAGCTGATCCGATAACACCGGCTACGTTGGGACCCATAGCATGCATTAAAAGATAGTTTGACGGATCATATTCGAGGCCGAGGTTGTTGGAGATACGAGCGGCCATAGGTACTGCCGACACACCTGCATTGCCGATAAGCGGGTTGATTTTCTGTCCCTTGGGTAAGAAAAGATTAAACAGTTTCACGCTTAAGATGCCGGCGGAAGAGGCGATTATGAAGGCGCAGAAACCAAGACCGAATATCTTAAGAGTATCAACAGTAAGGAATTTGTCGGCCTGAGTAGAAGCACCAACAGTAAGACCCAGCAATATTGTGACAATATCTGTCATTGAGTTACTTGCGGTTTTTGCCAGACGGCCTGTGACTCCGCTCTCACGAAGAAGATTGCCAAAGAAAAGCATGCCGAGAAGCGGCAGACCGGAAGGCACTACGAAGCATGTGAGAATCAAGCCCACTATCGGGAAAATGATTTTCTCGTTTTGGGTTACCACACGTGCGGGTTTCATCTTGATCAGACGCTCTTTTCGGGTGGTGAAAAGACGCATTAGAGGAGGTTGGATCAGAGGTATTAATGCCATGTAGGAATAAGCCGACACGGCTACTGCGCCAAGCAGATTCGGATTAAGTTTGGAAGTTGTAAAGATAGCCGTAGGGCCATCAGCACCGCCAATGATTGCCACGCAACCTGCAGAGAGGGGCTCGAAGCCGCAAAGCAATGCAAGCATATATGCACCGAAAATACCGAATTGGGCACATCCTCCAATCACCATCAGTTTGGGATTGGCAAGCAAAGCGGAAAAGTCGGTCATGGCGCCAATGCCGAGGAAAATCAATGGGGGATACCAACCTCTTTCCACACCGTTGTAAAGAATATTGAGAACTGAGCCTTCCTCATATATGCCGATTTCCATACCGGGTTCGAAAGGGATGTTGCCGATGAGCATACCGAATCCTATCGGGACGAGAAGAAGGGGCTCAAAGTTTTTCTTAATGGCCAGCCAGATGAAGAAGCAGCCAACAACGAGCATGACCAGGTTTGTGAACTGACAGTTTGCAAACCCCGTAAACTCCCAGAAAGCTTGAATTGTCTGGCTCAGAAACTCAGAGAATGAATATGAAGCAGAAGCTAACACGATTTAGGGAGCTTTATTCGATTATCATAATGTCGGCACCTTCGAGTAAGGTATCTCCGACGTTGACTAAAATTTTCTTAACGGTACCGCCGAAAGAAGAGTGTACGTCGTTTTCCATTTTCATGGCTTCAAGCAGGCATACGGTATCTCCGGAGTTGACAGTGTCTCCCTCCTTTACTTTGATGGCGGTGATGGTGCCGGGCAACGGACATTTTACGGCGTGAGCAGAAGTTGATGTCGGGGTAGGTTTTGCAATCACTTTTTCGCCTGTCTCGGTGCGGGGAGCTGCGGTAGGTTTCTTTACCGGGTTGAGTTTGCTTACGGCAGCTCCGGCGGGGGCTTTGTCAAGTTCCACGGTGTAAGGGGTGCCGTTTACTTCTACGTGTACCTGATTGTCGACAACATCGCCGACACCTACGGTAAATTTCACACCGTTGATCTTATATTTATATTCTTTTAGTTTCATCTTTGAGTACGAAAGTATTAATGACGCTCGCGCGTGATATTGCTTTTATTATTATGGCATACTTCGGGTGTGGGACGCATATTGTAGATCTTGGAATTCCAGGGAGAATAAGCTTTCTTCATGCGGCGGATTGTGAGGATAGTGTCTTCAATATCGTGCTCACCGCTGAAATGCTCCGACAGAGCCATGGCAATGGCAGCTATCACATCTCCGGAGTCTACATGTTCGTGGTTATCAGGGAGATCTTTTTTAGAGAGTCCGTGAGCCATGCGTTTCTTTCTACTCATGAGAGCGGAGGAAATTTTGCCGAACCCATAGAACAACAGGCTGAGAACGATAAGCACAGACACTACAATAATCATAGCTATCAATGTGATAGCTCCACCGAACGAATCGTTTTCTTTGGCATTTTCGTTTTTCTCGGCCTGAGTCATCTTTTTAGCAATGGTGCTTTGCTGCACTTGAGAGCCATCGGATGAATTATTCGGGGCGGATGTTTCCTCGATTTCAATGTCGGTGATCTGCTGATTGACCACTACAGAGGACTGCTCATGATTCTGAGAGGCGTCCTGCGCGCTCGCCGGAGCTGATGCTCCGGCGAGTATGGCGAGACTCAAAGCTGCTGTATAAAATGATTTTTTCAACATTTTGGCAATGCTTTGAAGGGGATATTTACAGAGGAATGTTGCCGTGTTTTTTGGCGGGATTGGTCTGCTTTTTGGTAGCGAGCATCTGGAGAGCCTTGATAATACGGAAACGGGTATTGCGGGGCTCGATGACGTCGTCAATGTAGCCGTATTTGGCTGCGTTGTAAGGATTGGCAAACAGTTTGCGGTATTCTTCCTCTTTTTCTGCTTTGAAGGCTTTGGGATCAGCCTGCTCTTTGGCTTCCTTGGCGTAAAGTACACCTACAGCACCTTCAGCGCCCATAACTGCAATTTCTGCAGTGGGCCATGCGTAGTTCACGTCGCCGCGAAGCTGTTTGCAGCTCATCACGATGTGGCTGCCGCCGTAGCTCTTGCGCAGAGTAACTGTCA
>JAMPGE010000009.1 GCA_023664085.1 Muribaculum sp.
AAAGAATTTACTGCTGATTTTAACTTTCGTAAATAAGTTTAGACAACTTCATTGTTAAAAAATTGCCGGGCTACATGAGAAACTCGAAGATGTTGAGTCTCGGTAGATGGTTGAAGTAAAGAAGGTGGAAAATTAAGTACACACTAAACGGACTTTAAAAAATGGATGTATTGTTGAAAATTTGAGTTGGATTTATTAATTTTGCAAATTAGATGAAAACTTCACGATTGATAGGACTTGTGTTTTTAGGACTTCTGTGGGCAGGTCTGGTCTGGCTCATGATAGCCCGTGGCGGTGGCGTTACGCTGAAAAATTTGTTTGTGGCGGTTGCCTCCGCGATTATAATCTTCGTGCCTATCTATAAAAAATATCGTGGTGAAAATATTGACAATCAATGAAAGAGTCAGAATATCCATTACTGTCGGGCATCAATGATCCTTCCGACTTGCGGAAGCTGAGTCCGGATCAGCTTCCGGCGGTATGTGATGAATTACGTCGCTTTCTGATAGCGAATCTTTCGCATAATCCAGGGCATTTCGCCTCAAGTATGGGAGCCATTGAAATTATTGTGGCACTCCACTACGTATTCTCCACACCAAAAGACCGCGTAGTCTTTGACGTAGGTCATCAGGCTTACGCTCACAAGATACTTACCGGCAGAAGGGATGCCTTTGCAAATCAAAGATCCAAAGGCGGTATCAGCGGGTTTCCCAACCCTGCCGAAAGTGAATACGACACTTTCACCGCCGGTCATGCCAGCAATTCCATTTCCGCAGCTCTCGGCATGGCTATTGCCGATAAACTGTCCGGTGCCGATCGAAAGACGGTAGCACTCATCGGAGACGCATCGATCAGTGGCGGTCTGGCCTTCGAGGGGCTTAATAACGCAGCCAACAATCCCAACGATCTCCTTATTATTCTTAACGATAACGAAATGAGCATCGACAATAACGTAGGTGCCCTTCACCGTTATCTTTCAGAAATAACAACTTCCCGCGGCTACAACAGATGGAGGTTTCGCCTGTATAATTATTTCAAACGCAAGGGGATGATCAACGATCGCAAAAAGGGATTTGTATTGCGTTTCAACAATGCACTGAAATCTCTCATCTCCCATAAGCAGAATATATTCGAAGGCCTGAATATCAGATATCTCGGCCCATTTGACGGTCACGACGTGATAAAGCTGGTAAAAACTCTTTCCGAGCTCAAGAATATGAGCGGACCGCGACTTTTGCATGTAAATACAGTGAAAGGAAAGGGCTTTCCGAAAGCAGAGGAAGATCCTACCACCTGGCATGCACCGGGAAAGTTCAATCCGATTACCGGCGAACGCTTGAAGTCGTCCAAATCAACCCCCAAATGGCAAGACATATTCGGAAACGCGTTGCTAAGTTTGGCTCGCGAAGATGAGAATATAGTTGGTATTACAGCAGCCATGCCGTCCGGCACGTCTATGCGCATCCTTTCCGAGGAATTCCCGGAACGCACCTTCGATGTAGGCATTTCCGAAGGTCATGCAGTGACTTTTGCCGGAGGACTTGCAGCGGCAGGCAAACATCCGTTTGTAGCAATCTACAGTTCTTTTCTACAGAGGGCTTACGATAATATTATCCACGATGTGGCCATACAGCATTTACCTGTGACATTCTGTATTGACAGGGCCGGACTTGTGGGAGAAGATGGTGTGACTCACCATGGTCTTTTTGATCTGGCCTACCTTAACTGCATTCCAGGAGTGGTGATAGCATCTCCTTCGCATGCCGATATGCTCGGAAATTTAATGTATACTTCTCTGAGTGTGAATGGTCCGATGTTTATCCGCTATCCAAGAGGTGCCGCTCCGGACGCTCCCGAGAACCTGCTCCAAAAGAAGTTTGAGCAGATGGAAATCGGTCAAAGCCTTACGTTAAGAAAGTCTGACAACCCTAAAGCCGCTATCTTGACCCTCGGCCCTGTGGCTGAAAATGCGATGAAGGCTGCCGAAACATTGGCTGAGGCCGGTGTAGAGACGGAGGTAGTTGATATGATATGGCTTAAGCCTTTGGATCTAAGCATAATAAAAGAGATTGCCGATCGTCATGATCTGGTGGTGACTGTAGAAGACGGTGCTGTAAAGGGCGGTTTTGGTCAGAGTGTTGCTATTGCCTTGCACGAAGCCAAGGAAACTTCCGGTAGTAAAATCGATGTTGTAAATCTCGGTATACGGGACAGATGGATTTATCATGCCACACCTGCCCAACTTCAGGCGGAAGCCGGCATTGACGCCGATGCGATTGTTAATACAATCCTTTCGCGTATAAATAGGTAAAAATCAAGGGAGAGATGAAAATCATTATAGCAGGAGCAGGCGAAGTAGGAACCCATCTCGCCAAAATGCTCAGCAATGAAGATCAGGATATAATTCTTGTGGATTCGGATCAGCAAAGACTCGATATCATCGACTCTAATTATAATCTAATGACGTGGAACGGCTCTTCATCATCCTTCCGAACCCTTCAGGATGTGGGAGTGGCCCAGGCCGATTTATACATAGCGGTCACTCCATATGAGACACGCAATATCTGCTCCTGTGCTGTCGCAAAACGTCTTGGCGTAAAAAAGACTGTGGCAAGAATCGACAATTCGGAATTTCTGCTGCCTCAAAACAAGAAAGTACTAAAAGAAATCGGTGCGGATTTCCTGATTTATCCTGAAAACCTTGCTGCTGAAGAGATAAATCTCGCCCTTACTCACAATTGGGCCCGTTACTGGGGAGAACTGCACGACGGGAGTCTGCTGCTGATCGGAGTGAAGGTGCGCGAGCAATGCAAACTCGTGGGCCACATGCTAAGAGACCTCCCTGCCGGTGAACACAATTTTCACGTGGCTGCAATAAAACGTAGCAACGAGACAATCATCCCCACCGGTAATGATGATATTCAGCTCAACGATATCGTATACTTTATCACCACTCCGCCGCACGTAGATGAAGTAAGGGAATTGTGTGGAAAGACAAAAAAGGTGATAAAGAAGGCCATGATACTCGGGGGCAGTCGTATCGCTATCCGCTTCGCTAAGCAGTATCATGAGAAATACAGTCTGAAAATCATAGACATGGATCGCGAGAACTGCGAAAGAATGGCTACCGAATTGCCAAACTGTGAAATCATACACGGCGACGGGCGGGATATTGAAATTCTTCGCGAAAACAATATCTATCAAAACGATGCCTTTCTCGCACTTACCGATTCTTCGGAGACAAACATCCTCAGTTGCATGACGGCCAAAGAATTCGGAGTGCCCAAAACTGTAGCAGATGTTGAGAATCTTCAGTTTGTAAGTCAGGCGGAAAACCTCAATATAGGCACCACTATCAACAAAAAGCTATTGGCCTCCAGCCATATATTCCGCATTATGCTTGCAGCCGACGAGACCAACACCAAATTTTTGTCGCTCGCAGACGCTGAAGTCGCGGAGATGGAAGTGAAAGAAAATTCAAAGATCACCCGTAAATTGGTAAAGGATCTAAAACTTCCTTATGGAATGACACTTGCAGCAATGGTACGTGGAGATTCATGCCGACTTATCAACGGTAATACCAAAATTGAACCGGGCGACTACGTGGTGGTGTTCTGTCTGTCGGGTACGTTCAATAAAGTAGAGAAATGGTTTAATTGAGATGGCAGCGGCTTCAATAACAACATTTTTCCGTCATAAAAGCTACATCAATTTCCGGATGCTGCTGAGGGTGATCGGCTGGCTTTTGCTTACCGAATCTGGAATGATGCTTTTCCCTCTAATATGTAGCGTCATTTACCGTGACGGAAATGTATTTTCTCTGATAGGATGCATCATCGTGACCGCCTTGAGCGGTTTCTGTCTGATGCGGATCAAACCCAGGACCAGAGAAATGGGAACCCGCGAGGCTGTGCTCCTTACAGGCCTTACATGGGTTATACTCTCCTTGTTCGGAATGCTTCCTTTTATCTTCAACACGACTCAACTGAGCGTGACGGATGCATTTTTCGAAACGATGAGCGGATTCACCACCACCGGCGCCACCGTGCTCAATTCTCTTGAAAACGTGCCCCATTCCCTGCTTATGTGGCGATGCATAGTGCAATGGGTGGGAGGCCTCGGAATTATTCTTTTCACGCTGGCCATTGTGCCAATGCTAAATTATCAGGGCGGCATGCAGCTGTTTAACGCCGAAGTTACCGGTATTACCCACGACAAACTCCGGCCCCGGGTAAGCTACACTGCAAAAGGACTATGGGGGGTATATATCTGTCTGACCATACTCCTTATTATATTGTTGTCTTTTTCGGAGATGGATATTTTCGATTCGATCTGTTATGGTCTAAGCACTATGTCGACCGGAGGTTTCTCTGTTTCCGACGCCTCGATTACCGAACTTGATAATATCTACGTAAAGGTGGTGATGGTGATATTCATGTTTCTCGGAGGTGTGAATTTTGCTCTAATCTACAAGGCGATCCACGGCAATTTCTATTTTTGCAAAATCAATACCGCACTCAAGGTATACCTGTGGATGATATTGCTCACTTACGCTATTTTTGCCATCAATGTGGTTGCCACCGGTCTTGTCTATGATATTTCCGATGTCACCATCGACCCTCTTTTTCAGGCCGTATCCATTATCTCGTCCACAGGATTGACCGAACCGGATTTCCACGACTGGGGGCCCGTAGCCGTGATAGTGTTGGTAGTGATGATGATGATGGGCGCTTGCGCAGGCAGCACATCCGGAGGCGCCAAAATCGATCGTTTTATCGTGCTCTTTAAGTTTATTCAGAATGAATTTTACAGACTGATGCATCCCAATGCCGTTCGTACGGTATGCATAAACCGAAAGGGCACTCCCAACAATATCGTAATGAAGACACTTGCGTTTCTCTTTGTGTATATTATAGTTATAGTGGCGGGGGGCGTGTTCCTTTCACTTATAGGGCTCCCCTTGCGCGACAGTCTGTTTTGCTCCCTTTCCGCTATTTCAAATACCGGACTCGGCACTGACTTAACAGGTATCGAAGGCAACTATGCCCTCGTGCCCGACATCGGCAAATGGGTGCTGACTTTCATTATGCTTGTAGGGCGATTGGAACTCTTCACCGTACTCTTAATCTTCACCCCCTCATTCTGGCATAAATAATCTTCGGCCATATCAAGCGTTGAATCCATATATGCATGGATTTTGAGTGCGTACCAAAACTTTTTTAAGCCATGAAGCGTTGCATTTTAAAGAATTCGATAAAACAAAAGCTATGGCAAAAGTTACAAAAAGGCTTGCACTCGAATATCATGAGGAAGGCAGGCCCGGCAAGATAGAAATTACTCCAACCAAACCTTATAGTTCGCAACTTGACCTCTCGCTTGCCTACTCACCGGGAGTGGCATGGCCCTGTCTTGAAATCAAAGAGCATCCGCTGGATGCCTATAAATATACTGACAAAGGTAACCTCGTAGCCGTCATATCCAACGGCACGGCAGTGCTCGGACTCGGCAACATCGGTGCCCTTGCAGGAAAACCTGTGATGGAAGGCAAAGCTCTGCTTTTCAAAATTTTCTCCGGACTTGACGCATTCGACATTGAAGTGAACGAGACCGACCCTAAAAAATTTGTTGCCATTGTGAAGGCTTTGCAGCCTACATTCGGCGGCATTAACCTTGAGGATATCAAGTCTCCAGAATGTTTCGAGATTGAGAAGAAACTTAAAGAAGAGTGCGATATACCGGTGATGCACGATGACCAACACGGCACAGCTATCATCTCGGGTGCGGGACTTTTGAATGCCCTTGAGCTCCAGAAGAAAAAAATCAATGAAATAAAACTTGTGGTCAACGGAGCCGGAGCGGCAGCCATCAGTTGCACCAGGCTTTATGTTAGTCTCGGTGTGAAGAAAGAAAACATAGTGATGTGCGATTCAAAAGGAGTGATCCGCAAAGACCGCCCCAACCTTTCAGAACTCAAAAAAGAATTCGCCACCGAAAGGGATCTTCACACCCTTGCAGAAGCCATGGTTGATGCAGATGTATTTCTGGGTCTGAGTGTGGCGGATGTCCTCACTCAGAATATGGTGAAATCCATGGCACCACGTCCCATAGTGTTTGCCCTGGCAAATCCGGAACCTGAAATCAATTATGATCTCGCAAAGAAAGCACGGCCGGACATTATCGTGGCTACAGGGCGTAGCGATTATCCAAACCAGATCAACAACGTGATTGGATTCCCGTATATTTTCAGAGGAGCACTCGACTGCGGAGCCACCGCAATCAACGAAGAGATGAAAATTGCCGCCGTGCATGCCATAGCCCGGCTTGCAAAGCAGCCTGTTCCTTCTGTTGTGGATGAAGCTTATGGCATTTCCAATATTAAATTCGGACAGGATTATATTCTGCCTAAAGCCTTGGATCCACGCCTGCTTACGAGCGTAGCTCCAGCCGTTGCCAAAGCTGCTATGAAATCCGGTATTGCCCGGCGTCCGATCAAAGATTGGGAAAATTACAATGAACATCTGCAAAACGTTATGGGCAATGATGGTAAGTTCATGCGTCATGCCTCCGAAACCGTCCACGGTAAGAACCGTAAAGTAGTGTTCAGTGAAGGTGAATCGGAAAATATGATAAGAGCCGCTGTTCAACTCCATCACGAAAAGACCTTGAAACCCATTCTGCTTGGCAATAAGGATACGATCCTCCAACGTGCAGAGGAAATAGGATTGGACATCAATGGAATAGATATCATCAACCCACGCTCCGACAAAGAAACATCTCACCGCAAAAAATATGCAGATATCTATGCAGCAAGCAAGCAGCGAGATGGGGTGGTGCCGGCTCAGGCATGTAAACTCATGCATAACTCCACCTACTTTGGCATGATGATGGTCAACACCGGAGATGCCGACGCCCTTATAAATGCCCAATATTCCGCCGGCAATGATGCGGCCATTCTCGCTCGCGACATCGTGGGCATCAAAGAGGGTTACCGCCATTTTGCCACCATGCATATAGTAAATACAAGAAATGGAGTCTATTTCCTTGCCGACACTGCGGTCAATCCTGTAAGCGATACCGACACTCTGGTAGACGTGGTAAGACTCGCGGATGAGAGTGTGAGACGCTTCTCCTCCCAACCCGTGATAGCCATGCTTTCCTATAGCAACTTCGGGTCGAACATTAATGATCCGGAACCAAGAAATGTGGCAGATGCAGTCAGCACTCTCCACCGATCCTATCCGGAAATAATAGTGGATGGAGAGATGCAGGCAGACTATGCACTAAATAATGAAATGCGCGACAAGGCTTATCCCTTCTCCACATTGGCCGGCAAAAAAGTAAATACTCTCGTTTTCCCATCACTGGGAGCAGCCAACATTTCATATAAGATGCTCCTCGGTATGGGAATCGGAAACGTTATCGGCCCTATTCAAGTTGGACTTAGAAAACCGATTTATTTCTGCAATGTCTCGGCCTCAGTGCGGGAAATCGTAAATATCGCCACCCTTGCCGCCCTCGATTCATTAACCTCTCACAAATAATGTAACTAAAATAAGAGTTCTCACTACATCGCCTCTTCGAGGCTCATTCTACTTATCTTGCCAATAATCCCGCCTCTCCGAGGCGAACCCCGACAGTTCTTAATTTAGTGACATTACTCTCACAAATAACCATCACCATCCTCCAAAGAACAGACTTACGGACACTTGTCTCAAAGACAAGTGTCCGTTTTTATTTTTGCCAATAAAATATTTTTTACTTTATAAAGTTCTTGTTCGCAAAAGTTTTCCAAAATAAATTTTAGTTAATTGTTATACAGATAACTATAATTTTTAATATTGCCAAAAGTTTTCCAAAATGAAAACCTTTATAATATTTTTTTGTTTTAATATTGCAGGTTTGACAGAAGTAATATACCTTTGCATTGCCTTTCGGAAATGGCAAATCATAGTCTCCGAAGTAAAATAAATTCAGTAAAGACTCTAATAACATTTTATTCAAATGATACAAACTGTAGTAAAACGCGACGGACGAATCGTTGGCTACAATGAAGAAAAAATCAAGGCCGCCATACGCAAAGCCATGCTCACTACCGATCTCGGCGAAGACGAAACATTGATTCAGAAAATTACTGATCGGATCGGCATAGGCGGTTCAGAGCGGATGACTGTGGAAGAAATCCAGGATAAGGTGGAGATAGAGCTTATGAAGTCTTCCCGTAAAGACGTGGCCAAACGATATATCGCCTACAGAGACCAACGCTCCATTGCCCGCCGGGCTAAGACGCGTGATATCTTTCTTGAAATTATCGAAGCCAAAAATAACGATATTACCCGCGAGAACGCCAACATGAACACGGATTCACCGGCAGGTATGATGATGAAATTCGCCAGTGAAACCACCAAACCGTTTGTTGACGATTACCTCTTGAGTGCCGACGTAAAAAGAGCCGTGAAGAGTAATTATATTCATATCCACGACAAAGACTACTACCCCACCAAGAGTCTGACATGCGTGCAACATCCTCTCGACCGTATTCTCACGCGTGGTTTCGTTGCCGGCCACGGCGAATCCCGCCCGGCAAAAAGGATCGAAACTGCCAGCGTCATTGCATGTATTTCACTTGAGACCGCCCAGAATGAGATGCATGGCGGTCAGGCAATCCCAGCATTCGACTTCTATCTCGCACCCTTCGTAAGAAGTTCCTTCGTGGAAGAGATCAAAACGATCGAACAGCTTCAAGGCATTTCGTTATCACATCTCTATGATGCGGAGATCGATGATTTTATCAAAACTGACCTGACAGGGCTGCAGGGCGATGACAGATACGTACAGCATGCCATAAACAAAACCGTAGGTCGGGTGCATCAAGCCATGGAAGCATTTATCCACAACATGAATACCATCCATTCAAGAGGTGGAAACCAAGTGGTGTTTTCTTCTATAAATTACGGCACGGATACTTCAGCCGAAGGCCGGTGCGTAATTCGGGAAATCCTCAACTCCACTTATGAAGGAGTGGGCAACGGAGCCACGGCAATCTTCCCTATCCAGATATGGAAGAAGAAGAAGGGTGTTAACTATATGCCCGAGGACCGCAACTATGACCTTTACAAACAGGCCTGTAAAGTGACTGCCCGCAGATTTTTCCCAAATTTCCTCAACTTGGACGCATCCTACAATCAAAGCTCTGACTGGAAGCCGGAAGATCCCAAAAGATATATTCATGAGGTTGCTACGATGGGTTGTCGCACCCGAGTGTTTGAAAATCGCTATGGCGAGAAGACCTCCATCGGTAGAGGAAATATCTCCTTCACCACTATAAATATCGTGCGGTTGGCACTTGAAGTGATGAATATTAAGGATTACAACGAACGCATCGAAATGTTTTTCCGTCATCTCGACTCAATGCTCGATCTCACGGCACGCCAGCTCGACGAACGCTTCCAATTCCAGAAAACCGCCCTTGCAAAACAGTTCCCTCTCGTGATGGGTGTGCTCTGGAACCACACCGAAGATCTCAAGCCCAACGATACTATCGAAAACGTCATCAATCAGGGCACCCTTGGCATCGGATTTATCGGACTGGCAGAATGTCTGATTGCACTGACAGGAAAGCATCACGCAGAAAGCGAGGATTCTCAGAATTTGGGTCTGCGCATCGTCAGCCACATGCGCAGCCGCGCCAACGAATACAGTGAAACCTACGGTCACAACTACTCTATCCTTGCCACTCCCGCTGAAGGCCTTTCCGGCAGATTCACAAAAAAAGACCGACAGACCTTCGGAGAAATCAAAGGTATCACTGACAAGGACTACTATACCAACTCCAACCACGTGCCCGTGTATTACCACTGTTCACCCCGCCATAAAGCAAAGGTGGAGGCTCCGTACCACGAACTTACCCGCGGCGGACATATCTTCTATGTGGAACTCGACGGCGACGCCACCCATAATGAAAAGGCAATCATGGATATTGTGGCTCTCATGGATAAATATGATATGGGTTACGGCTCTGTGAACCATAACCGCAACCATTGTCCTGCCTGCGGTTATGAAAACGCCGATACAAATATGACTGACTGTCCAAAATGCGGCACACGATTCGAAACGATACAGCGGATCACCGGTTACCTTGTAGGTACCACCGACCGCTGGAACTCCGGTAAGCTTGCTGAACTTCGCGACCGTGTTGTCCATAAATAAATGGTCTATAAAGATATCCCCAATTCATTACGGGTATTGGATATCCGGCGTGGGACCACTGTAGATGGGCCCGGATTCCGCACATCCATATATTTCGCAGGATGCAACCACGCCTGCCCCGGTTGCCATAACCCTGAATCCTGGGATTTCAACGGTGGAGAAGAAATGACCATCGAAGAAATCATGACAGTCATCAAGGAAGAGGATTTCGACGTTACGTTCTCCGGAGGCGACCCTCTAATGCATCCGGAAGAAATAGCTCTGCTTGCAAAAGAAATTAATTCTATCGGCCATACCGTATGGCTATATACGGGATATACTATAGAAGAAATACTCCAAACCCCTCGTTTGAGTATTCCCTTACCCTACATAGAAGCCATTGTGGAAGGGCCGTTCATTGAATCACTCAAGGATCCTGATCTGCTATTTAGGGGAAGTTCAAATCAACGCATTATAATGACTCGGGATTTAAAAACCGACTTATAAAGTAAGAATAATGTCACTAAATTAAGGACTGTCGGGGATCGCTTCGTAGAGGCGGGATTCGTGGTTAACCCCAGACTTTAGCCTGGGGATCGGCAAGATTAATAAAATGAGCCTCGAAGAGGCGATGTAGTGAGAACTCTTATTTTAGTGACATTAAAAGTAAGAACTAGCGAAATACAACAGTAAATATCCCTTTGCGATGCAATGTCATATACGGCAGCACAAAGGGATATTTCAATTTAAATAAATATTTTATTTAAAAATTTAGTACTATGTATTGCATAGTACTAAAATTTTATATAATTTTGTTGCGTCGTTAGAACGAATCCTCTCCTATTCGATGGTCAACGTCGCCAAAATATACTTGATTATTCACACTTTAAACCTTCAACGCTAAACTTAATAAACATGATTACTAATGGTTTGAAATCCCTCATTACCCGTTTGCTACCCGGGATTGTAGCTCTGTTGCCCTTTTCAATTTTGGCCCAAAGCTCAGAGCTGACAGATTCTTTGGCAAATGAAATTCCTTCGTATACAGATCTGGAAGAACTCGTGGTAAAAGCCAACTCTCCCCTTCTTAAATCAGACGGCAATAAACTTGAATATAACGTAGACGAGGATCCGGCCGCTTCCGGCTCTTCCGTATTGGATATCCTTAGGAAAACACCACTCATTACCGTAGACGGACAGGATAACATTAAAGTCAACGGCAAAAGCAATTACAAACTTCTCATCAACGGCAAGGAAGAACCAATGGTGAGTCAAAACGCTTCTATAATTTTCAAAAACATGCCCGCTCAGGCAGTAAGTAAAATCGAGGTTATCACAGACCCGGGTGCAAAATATGACGCAGAAGGTGTAGGCGGAGTGCTCAACATCATCACTACACGCCAACAAAAGGGTAACGACGGCTACAACGGTCAACTTTCTCTTTCTTTCGGCCGCCAAAACAACTATGTCTCCGCCTACGGCACATTAAAAAAGCATAACGTTACCCTTAGTGCCAACGTGACTTATTCCGATGGCCATCTCTTCCCCCAACACCAGGAAAAAAGCGGTGAAAACAAATATTTCAGAGATTCCCCCGTGGCTTTTATGAAAACCTGGGAGAAAAACAAGATGAGCTACTCCTTCACCTACGGCACTCTCTCAGCTTCTTGGGAACCAAATGAATCCAATCTTTTTACTGCATCCGCAAGTGTGACCTCCATCGGTGCTGATATAAAAAATTATCTCACATATTCCCGTTCGTACAATTCAATGGGAGACTTATTAAATGGAGCTGATCAAAGCATTACTGGAGATTTAAACAATGTTTATCTCAGTGCCAACGCTTCATATCAGCACAACTTCCGTCCGCAAAACAATTTCTTAACTATTTCATATCTCTTCAGCTTCGGCAAAAATCACCTTAACTTCTTATCGGACTATGAACGAACGATAAATATGTATGATGTATGGAAATACCTTTCGAGCAACAATAAAAATCTAAGCCGAGAACATACCGTGCAGGGAGATTACACCAACGGTTTCGGCACAGATAAGCATCTGCTTGAGACCGGTGTGAAAGGTATTTTCCGCCGCAACGGCAGCTTCAGCTATCAGATGCAGGGAAATGCAATGGAAAATCTGACCAACGTGCCCGGTGCGGATCAGGTCTTCTCCCAATATCAAGACATTTATGCAGCATACGCATCCTACACCGGGAGTTTCGGAATATTTTCCACCAGAGCAGGTATACGTTACGAACATACCGATATGGGAATGAAATTCAGAGTAGGATCCACTCCTAGTTTTAATCGAAGTCTGGACAATATTGTGCCCAATGCATCATTGACCTACTCATTTAACTCGGCCACGAATCTACGTCTGGCATACAACATGAAAATAACCCGCCCCAACATAGAGCAGGTAAACCCCTTTGAGACCACTCTGAGAGGTCAAAACATCAGAAAAGGCAATCCTAATCTTTCCAGTGAAAAAAACAATACGGTAAGTTTTACTTTCTCTAAATTCGGCCGACTCTTAGGAGGCAACATCGGAATCGAATACAGCAACACCAACAATGCAATATCTGAATTCACCTATTTAAAGGATGGATATGTGGTGACTACTTCCGACAACATCGGCAGCGAACAGGAACTGGCATTGACCGGATTTCTCAATTGGAATATCCTTTCTGGAATGACTGCCAATGTCAGTGGCAGACTTAATTATAATATTCTCAAAGCTCCGGGATTGTCTTTGAAAAAGTATGGTTGGGGCGGAGATATTAACGCATCGTGGACTTATCGCTTTAATGACAACACACTCTCAGCCTTCGGCGGATGGTCCGCCCGGGATATAAATATTCAAAGATACAACTCCGGTTGGCATTATTACGGGCTGTCGGCCGGAAGAGATTTTCTGAAGAACAAATCCCTCAACATCACCCTCTCGGCCATGAACATGTTTGAAGACCGAATAAGTTTTTTAATTGTATCTACCACCAAAGATGTGGATTTCCGCCAACAGATTAAAATGCCGGTATGGAACGTAGGATTAACCATATCCTGGAAATTCGGTAACAATCAGGCACAAGTAAAGCAAACCGAAAACCAAATTGTCAATGATGACAACGCTTCCTCCGGATCCGGAAAAAGCAAAGGTGGACAAGGAGGAATCTCACTTTAAGAGTCCATCTCATAAATCACTTTCAAATATTCCAAAGCATTTAAATGAATCAATCAGAAATCAACAACATACAGTCGCAGATGCGCAAAGGAATGTTGGAATACTGCGTGCTGCTTAAGTTAAGCCATGGCAAGTACTATCCATCCGACATTCTCAACGCTCTGAAGGATGCCAACCTAATCGTGGTGGAGGGCACTCTGTATACTTTGCTCAACAGATTGCGCAGAGAGGGGAAGCTGGATTATGAATGGGTTGAGTCACCCAAAGGGCCTCCCAGAAAGTATTTTTTTATGACTGAGGATGGATATGAGGTGCTCAGCATTATGCAACAGTGCTGGCTCAGCATCTCAACCTCAATCCAACATCTAAGTGATCCCAAAAAAGACTGACTTCATTATTCCAATTCATACTAAAACCATATGAAACGTACATACTCTATAAATATATCCGGAGAGCCCTTCATTATCGACGAGGATGCTTACGAATTACTCACCGACTATCTCTCGGCCCTGCGTCATTCTTTTGAGAAATATCCGGAAGGCGCCAATATTATTGAAGATATAGAGGCTCGTATCTCAGAAATTTACTGTGAGCTCCGTGAAGAAGGCTATAAAATTATCACATTGAAAGATGTGGAAGAAGTTATTGCTCGTATTGGCAGACCCGAAGAAATTATTACCGTTGCCGAGACGAATGTGAATGCAGAGTCCGAAACCTACAATTCCATCGGTAGTAAGGATGAGCAAGAAAATGTAACACCCCCTCCATTCAATTCAGACGAATTCGAACTAACCGAAGGAGCTAAATCCAAACGATTGTACCGCGACACGAAAGACAAAGTACTCGGAGGAGTTTGTTCCGGCTTGGCACATTACGTTGGTATTGATCCGGTATGGATCCGACTTATAATGGTGCTATTGTTTTTCCTTTCCACTTCCACTATATTTGTGGTCTACATAGTACTATGGATCGCAATGCCTCCGGCGAACACTCCTTTACGCCGCCTGCAAATGTATGGAAAATCCCAATCGATTCAAAATATTGGAAAGATGGTTTCCAGTATGTTTGACAATTCAACCAACAGGGATTCCGGCAGCGGTCAAAGCACATTTACCAGGATTCTTTCGGTTTTGGCAAAGATCTTCATGGTGATGCTTTCGTTAGTGGCAGTTCCTGTATTAATAGCCATGGCTTCTGCCTTTGTTGCAAGTCTTGGTATGCTGATTCTTTCCCCTTTCAATGTAGAGAATTTCATTTTGAAAATTTTCGGCGAGCAAATCAACGGACCAGAGAATGTGGTGCTTCTGTCGTTGGCTTCAATGGGAGGATCGGTGGCACTGGGCATACCGTGCGCGCTTGTGATATGGTGCACAGGCACAATGTTTTTCCGCAATTGGAATATCACTCGTCAATGGGGTTTGGGTCTGATAATAAGCTGGGTCGTAGGTTTGTCTTTAGCTGTCGTAAGCGGTATCGTGTTGGCTGGACAAGGTGTTTTTAATCATACTGATAACTTGTCGGCGGTTCAAGATATAAGAATCGAACAAATCGAAAGCATTGAGGAGACCGCGGAGGAACGGATAGAAAGTATAAATGATGCTGCCGAGAGACTTGCCGACAGTCTTGAGCAATTAAACGATCTAAACTGAGTTTGTCTCATATATAAGTGTTATAATCAGTGAAGACATGCCATAAAAATTGGCGTGTCTTCATATTATTCATAAATTATTATTAATTTTGCGGAATGAAGTGATTTAAACTTTTTTCAAATGCAAGATTTATTTACGGATTTTCATTATTTAAGAAGGAGCATAGCGGGCTATTTGACCGATGAAATAATGAAAAGATGCCCGAATATTAATGAATATTGCGTTTGAAGAAAACATATTTAAACACTTCTTTAGTTTTCGTAAAAAGTCTAAATCACTTCAATAAATCAAATCAATGCTAAATGGGATTCTTTAAGAAACTTTTCGGAAAAAAAGATAAGAACCAAGAAGAAATAAAGGAAGAAAAAGCCAAGCTCGACTCCGGCCTTGAAAAGACAAAGACCGGTATGTGGAGCAAAATCACACGTGCCGTAGCTGGAAAATCCAAAATTGACGATGAAGTGCTCGACAATCTTGAAGAGGTATTCATCACGAGCGATGTAGGAGTGGATACCACCTTGCGTATCATAGAGCGTATCGAAGCAAGAGTGGCACGCGACAAATATGTAGGCACGTCCGAACTCAACAAGCTTCTGTGCGAGGAAATAACAGACATGCTCGTAAAAGCTGAAGGAAATTCCTTTGAGGCTCCGGCCATTGATGAAAATAAGAAACCTTATGTAATAATGGTGGTCGGCGTGAACGGTGTTGGCAAGACCACTACCATAGGCAAACTTGCATATCAGTTTACTCAGGCGGGCAATAAGGTAGTGCTGGGTGCCGCCGATACTTTTCGTGCCGCCTCTATTCCCCAACTTGAAAAGTGGGGAGAAAGAGTGGGAGTGCCCGTAGTTAAGCAGAAAATGGGCTCCGATCCGGCAGCCGTGGCTTTCGATACACTCAGCAGCGCCAAGGCCAACGATGCCGATGTGGTGATCATTGACACCGCCGGACGTCTGCACAATCGGGTAGACCTGATGAACGAACTTACCAAGATCAAAAAGGTAATGCAAAAGGTGGTGTCGGGTGCTCCTCACGAGGTGCTCCTTGTACTTGACGGATCCACCGGTCAGAATGCTTACGAACAGGCCAAACAGTTTATCGCTGCCACCGATGTCAATTCCCTTGCAATCACCAAACTTGACGGCACCGCCAAAGGTGGCGTAGTTATTGGCATCAGTGAGACATTTAAAATTCCCGTGAAGTATATTGGAATTGGAGAGGGCATTGGCGACCTCCAGATTTTCGATCCAGTAGACTTTGTCAACTCTTTATTCGGAGAAGCTTTATAAATTTATCGTCCCCCCTCTCCTCCTTCCATAGAGATTTTTTAGTCGCTCAGCGATCCACAAATTATACTCCTTTATATATGCACAAAGGTAGAATCGACATAATTTCAATGGGATGTTCGAAGAATCTTATTGATTCCGAACGATTGTATCACAGATTGCTTGCCAAAGGATACGAAGTATATCACGACTCCGATGCCCCATGTGGTGAATGGGTTGTGGTCAACACCTGTGGATTTATTGCCGATGCCAAAGAGGAATCCATAAATTTGATACTTGAATTGGGAGAGGCCAAAAACCGCGGTGTGATTGGAAAAATCGCCGTGATGGGATGTCTGTCGCAAAGATATATCGGCGAGATAGAGAGCCAAATTCCGGAAGTAGATCTATGGTATGGCAAATTCAACTGGAAGGATTTTATTGATGCCCTACCCGACCAGACCTCAGAAAATTCCGACAAAATAACTGCTGCGAGCCGGAAGCCTTCCTTGGAATCCAACATAACCAAGGAATGGGAACGTAAGCTTACCACGCCCCCATGGAGTGCGTATCTTAAAATCTCTGAAGGATGCAATCGCTTCTGCGCTTTTTGTGCCATTCCCATTATCACCGGACGCCACACATCCCGACCCATTGAAGAGATACTTGAAGAGACGCGATCTCTCGTAGAAAGAGGCGTGAAGGAATTCAATGTAATTGCCCAAGACCTTTCCTCATACGGCATAGATATTTACGGAAAGCCACGTCTTGCCGACCTCATAGATGCAATGGCTCAGGTAAAAGGTGTGGAATGGATTCGTTTACACTATGCTTATCCAGCTGACTTCCCTATAGATGTGCTTGATGTCATGGCTAAGCACGATAATGTCTGCAAATACCTTGATATCGCTCTGCAACACAGCGCAGACAAGGTGCTCTCAAACATGCGCAGACACATTGACTATAAAGGAACTGTGGATCTACTGAATGAAATTCGCAGGCGTGTGCCCGACATAAAGATTCGAACCACTCTTATGGTTGGGTTTCCCGGTGAAGGAGATGAGGAATTTTCCCAACTTATAGACTTCGTAAAAACCATGAAATTCGAACGCATGGGAGCATTCGCATATTGCGAAGAAGAAGATACGTTTGCTGCAAAATACCTTGAAGACAATATATCCGATGAGGAAAAACAGCGTCGTCTCGACGTGCTTATGGCAGTGCAGGAAGACATTTCGCTTAAAAGCAACGAATCAATGATCGGAAAAACCGTTAAGGTACTCGTAGAGCGTATTGAAGGAGAACGTGCCGTAGGACGAACTCAATGGGATAGCCCCGATGTGGATCCCGAAGTCATCATTAATGATTATAATGGTCCGGTGGGGGAATTCGTGTCGGTCAAAATTACCGGAGCTGACACCTACGATCTGCACGGAAAACAAGCACTCTGACAATCCTTATGAGGAATTTTTGCATATATACGCTGCCCGAAGAGTCTTGCACCATTGGATTCGAAAGCGATAATGCGCTTATCATTACAGACTTGGACAATTTGGATGAGATTCTGCAGAGTCTAACATCCGGTTTTATTATCGCACCTTTCGACATTAAGCGGCATCCAATAGTTATAATCCCTTCACAACGGCAGATAAAATTTTCTGCCAATGCTTTAAAATATACTCCGGCACATATCCACACCCCTGTTTTTTTCCCAGCACGGTCTACTACTTTAAGCGAACATTCAAAAGAAGTAGAAGCAGCCATCAATTCCATTTGCTCAATCAAAGACTATCCTGAAGAGAAAACCAAAATTGTAGCTGCTCGCACTCTTCTCTTGGAAAATAATGTAGATTTATCTAAAATTATAGAAAATCTTCCCGGACTACCAAAAAACTGTTTCAGATTCTGCTTTTATACCCGGTCCACCGGATTATGGGTTGGCGCAAGTCCGGAAGTGCTTTTAAGTTCCGACGGATATCAAATTCATACTATGGCACTTGCAGGCACGCGTCCTCACATTGACGATGATCCTGAAGGAAACAGGCCATGGGACAGGAAAAACATACTCGAACAGCAAGCCGTCACAGATTTTATCAAAGACCAACTCAATCAAAGTTGCAACGATGTTAGATTATCTACACCGGCTACGAGAAAAGCCGGAAAGATCGAACATATAATAACCCAAATATCCGCATCCCTACCTCAAAACAAATCAAAGGGGTTGCCAGGAGAAGGAGCGGCATCTGTATTCTCCAAGATCATAAAATTGGCCCTGCGGCTTTCTCCCACTCCCGCCCTCTCAGGAAATCCGCGAGACATGGCTATAGAATTCATCAATACACATGAACATTTTGACAGAGCTTATTACGGCGGATTTTGCGGTCCATTCATCAAAGATAATAATTCTTTAAAGATCAACTTATTTGTGAATCTCCGATCCGGCATAATTACAGGGGGTAAGACAGCGCTGTATGCCGGTGGTGGAATCACCATGCATTCCGATGCTACAGCGGAATGGGATGAAACAGAAAGAAAACTCTCTACCCTATCGTCCCTTCTGTATAGTTAGAACCTTCTCCCGAGATTTACAATATAGAATCCTAAAGTGCATTTTATAGACTGATTCCATCGAAGCATTTGCCGTTTTTCGATAAAAAATTTGTCTTTTTCGGTTTATTGACTTAATTTTGTAGAAAACTTAAAGCGTCATAACATTGCTAACGACATAATTTAGATTGCAATGAATCGAACTTGGATTAACTTTCTTAGTATTATCATAATTGCCATTATTTCCGTGATGGTGGTAGTGCCTTGTATAGGATTCTCCTACGGTTTTATATCTGGGCTTAACGAAACTGATGTGAATGAAAGCGTACTTCTCACCACCTCACCTATAAGCGTAGCCCTCGACAATACACCGGAGCAACTTATAGTGCCTACCGACAGCATCCGAACTGAAGAAGGTCGATCATATGCTTTTACTGCCACTACAGGTTTTATCCATATTCCTGACAAAAACATCCCAATGTGGACACAGATAGCCATTGCAATAGGCTACACTTTGGCTCTTGCATGCTACGCTTTTATGCTCATATATTTTGTAAAGTTTATAATAAATATCAATCGAGGCAATGTATTCGTATATATCAACGTACGATTTCTCAAAAGAATAGCCATCGGTTTGCTCGGAATGGCACTTATGCTTACCCTCAGCGGTATAGTAGAAGAAATGCTCGTAGGTTATCTTCCTACGGTGGGAATCGGGTTGCGAGCCAATTGGAGTATACCCTGGACAATCCTGCTGCTGGGATTCCTCTCTTTACTGATGTCGCAGGTATGGGCCCGCGGTATCGAACTTCGAGAAGATCAGGAATTTACTATCTAATCCATCATCATAATCCACATATTAATTATGCCAATAATAGTAAATCTCGACGTGATGATGGCCAAACGCAAGATTTCTCTTGGAGAGCTCGCTGAGAAGATGAACATCACACCCTCAAACCTTTCAATACTAAAGACCGGAAAAGCCAAAGCAATACGTTTTTCCACCCTTGAAAGCATCTGCTCTGTGCTTAATTGCCAGCCCGGTGAAATTTTGGAATATATCAACGATAATAATATATTACCTAATACAAAACAATAAATTATAACCATGAGACATCTGAAACTGCTGACTCTCGGAGTGATTACAGGCGTAGCCGTGTCCGCTATGGCTGAAGAACACCTCAAGAGCCTCAACCCTCAGTACATTGACAATGCCATTCCGGCCAAGGTGGATTTTTATCACCATATTAACAAGGGATGGCAGCAGGCCAATCCCCTTTCTCCCGAATACGCTCGCTACGGTCAGTTCAACATCCTTACCGACAGTAGCAACAATCGTATCCGCAGAATTGTGACAGGCCTTGCCGCCACCAATCCCCAGCCAGGAACAGTAGCCTACAAAGTGGCTGCCATCTATGAAGGGGCCATGGATTCCGTGCGCCGCAACAAGCTTGGTGCCCAACCCATTATGGAGCAGGTTCGTAAAATCGAATCTACGCAGCCCCAGGATATGGAGGATCTCCTCATCTGGATGCACAAGTATTATGCAGCTCCCTTCTTCTCCGCAATGCCTCAGGAGGATATTCACAACAGTGCTGAATACGCAATGTACGTAGGCGGTGGCGGACTTACTCTCGGTGATCGCGACTACTATCTGAAAAACGATAAAACCAACAAAAAAATCCGCGATGCCTACACCAAACTTATCCAAAAGGATATGCAGCTCGTAGGCTATAGCAAAAAAGACGCTTCCCGCATCGCCAAAAACGTACTTGCTGTGGAAACCCTCTTGGCTGATTCAACTTGGACTCGTGAACAGAGCCGAGACATGCATGCCATGGACAACAAGCGCACCTTTGCCCAGCTCAAGGAAATGTATCCCAACATTCCGTTTGACCGCTTCTTCATCGAAACAATGGATATCCAGAGCCCCGATGAAGTGTACGTGACAGAGATTAATACAGTAAAACAGGCCGACAACCTTCTCAAATCTCTCTCCGACCGTCAGAAAAAAGACTACTATCTATGGCAGTTTGTGCACGGTGCGGCTCCCTATCTGTCAGACGACTTTACAAACGCCAACTTTGAATTCAACAAAGTGATGAGCGGTGTGGAGAAGCAGCAGCCCCGCTGGAAACGCGCTCTTTCCACTACTGAGGGTCTGATGGGCGAAGCCATCGGCGAACTTTATGTGGAGAAATACTTCCCTGAGAGTTCCAAAGTGTACATGGAAGGTTTGGTGGAAAATCTGCGCAACGCACTTGCCAAACACATCATGCACCTCCCCTGGATGAGCGACGACACCAAGGTGCAGGCTATGAAGAAACTTAATTCCATCACAGTAAAGATCGGATATCCCGACAAGTGGAAAGACTATTCCGAACTCAATGTGGATCCCGCCCTCTCCTTCTATGAGAACGTGCACAATGCCAACATGTGGGCCAACAAGGACTATCTGTCACGCTGGGGCAAGCCTGTGGACCGCTCTCTCTGGCATATGACTCCTCAGACTATCAATGCCTACTATAATCCCTTGAACAACGAGATCGTGTTCCCCGCCGGTATCCTGCAGGCACCCTTCTATGATCCCAACTCCAGTGATGCCGAAAACTATGGTGGTATCGGAGTAGTTATCGGTCATGAACTTACCCACGGCTTCGATGACCAGGGTTGTAACTTTGATGCCAACGGTAACCTTGAAAACTGGTGGACCGCCGCTGACGCCGAGGAGTTTGCCAAACTTACAAAAGGCCTCGCCGATCAATACAGCGCCGTTGAAGTGCTTCCCGGTCTGATGGCTAACGGTAACTACACACTGGGTGAAAATATCGCCGACCACGGCGGTCTGCGTATTGCCATGACAGCATTCCAGGATTCACAAAAGAAAAAAGGAGTGGACATTTCTTCTCAGGAAGCTCTTATCGACGGATTCGATCCCATGCAGGTATTCTATATGAATTATGCCAATCTTTGGGCACAGAATGTACGCGATGCCGAAAAGCGTAACCTCACTATGAGCGATCCCCACTCTTTAGGTGTGAACCGTGTCAATGTAGCTCTGCGCAACCTCGACCCATTCTTCAAAGCCTTCGGTATCACAGAAGGTGACCCGATGTATCGTCCCGAAGCAGAACGCATCATCATCTGGTAAAATTCCCTTCCAATCATACAAAAGCCGGGCTCGAAAGACCCGGCTTTTTATGTCTGATTCGTACCCTCTTTTGAAAAAACAACTTTTGGAAAAGTTGCCGAAAAAGCCGGACTCTTTCGGAGCCCGACCTTTTCAATTTCTATTCTTTTATTATTTGAAAAGGTACTGAGAGGAAATGCTCTGATTGTTGTGGATGCGGCGGATGGTATCGGCAAAGAGTTTGGCTACCGGAAGCACCACTGCCTTGGGATTCTCACGTACGTAAGGGATGGAATCAGTGAAAATGATTTCAGTAAGACCTGAATTGATTACTCTCTCTGTAGCCGGATCGCTCATCACTGGGTGGCTGGTCAAGGCTCGTACGCTCTTCGCTCCCTGTTCGATGAGAAGGTTGGCCGCTTTGGTGATTGTGCCGGCGGTGTCCACGATATCATCTACGAGAATGACGTTTTTATCCTTCACATCACCGATCACGGTCATGGTAGCTACTACATTGGCTTTGGCACGCACCTTGTGGCAAAGCACGAGAGGCACGTCGAAGTATTTGGCGTAGCTGTTGGCACGCTTGGCTCCACCTACGTCGGGAGAAGCTATCACCATATCTTTAAGATGCAGACTTTGGATGTAAGGGATAAAGATACTGGAAGCATAGAGGTGATCTACCGGCACATCGAAGAATCCCTGGATCTGATCTGCATGGAGATCCATGGTGATAAGACGGTCGATACCTGCCACGCTGAGAAGGTCTGCCACGAGTTTGGCGGCGATGCTGACACGGGGTTTGTCCTTGCGGTCCTGACGGGCCCAGCCGAAGTAAGGGATTACAGCGGTGATTGTGGCTGCAGAAGCGCGTTTGGCTGCATCAATCATCAGGAGGAGCTCCATCAGATTGTCGGAGTTGGGGAAGGTGGACTGCACAAGGTAAAGTTCGCTGCCACGGATGGATTCTTCGAAAGAGACTTCAAACTCACCGTCGGCGAAACGTTCCACGTTCATGCGGCCGAGTTCTATGCCAAGTTCTTTACAAATACTCTCACCAAGATAAAGGCTCTTGGAGCCTGCAAACACCTTGATGGGGGGAAGATTGTTGCTCATAATGCTTGAAGATTATAATAGGGTATTTATTTTCTAACTTATTTTTCGTTATTTTTGGGAATAGGCAGAATCACTGCATTGCGTGCTCCTACCTGAACCTCTATAGGTTTGTATTCTTCTATGTCAATATCGAAATGTGTCCCGTTTAGCTCATCGGCAGTGGCAGCGGGTCCGCATTTAAGTCCACACATTTCAATGGCTGTCTTGGGGATGTTTATCTCGACGTTGGCGGCAGAGTGTCCGAAATTCGCCACCACAAGATAAGCTTCCTTATCCGTATGTCTGATGAAGGCAAATTGTTTGTGGGGATCAAAGCCCGGATGGTTTAGGTTCACATACATAAGATCAAAAAAACCTCCGCATCGGAAAGCATCAATACTGTTGCACATGCCTAAGATCCTGGAATACGTATCACGAAGCCATCTCTCCTGTTGTGTTAACCGGGCGGTATGGCATTTACCTTCATCGTACCATCTGCGCATCGTGTCGTAGCTCCAATAATCGAATATAGTGGACCTGTGATTCTGTCCGGCAAAGCCTTCGTTGTCGTGGCCACTCTCTCCCAATTCCTGACCGTAGTAGATCATATAAGGGCCTGAATTAATCAATGCACTGACCACAAGATCGGGAATCACAAATAATGGATTGCCAGCAAACTCTTCGTTGCCATATCTTACTTCATCGTGATTCTCAAGGAAATTAAGCATCCGGTTGCCGATCCCGTCTACGGTCTGCCATGCGTTCGTGATTTTAGCGGCAGAGTAATTATGTCGCTCAATGCCCACAAGTGTGTCATACAAATTTACCTTATCATACAGATAGTCGAAACATCCGTAATCAAGAAACGGACGGTAAAGACCCACTTCATATATCTCTCCGATAAAAATAATGCCGGGATAATAGGTCTTTATCTGTGGGATCACCCAATGCCAAAATGGCAATGGCACCATGAAGACCATATCGCATCTGAAACCATCTACACCTTTTGAAGCCCAAAACATGAGGATATCTCTCATCTTCAGCCATGTATCCGGGATTGGATCAAAGTAATCAGAATCATCGCCGGGATCATGTCCATAGTTGAGTTTCACTGTCTCATACCAATCATTGACGTTGCAAAATGCCGTGAAGCAATCATTGCCGGTGGCTTTGGCTGGAAATTCTATATATGGCTCTGTGCCTGGCTGTGCTATATCGAAGTGGGGAGAAAATTGCTGGTTTGTGATATAATAATAATTGTTGTCTCTTCGAAAAAACATTGATGTGTCATCTGTTTTTCCGAAATCCTCTACTCCTGCTGGTGCGGAATCCGAATGATACCTGCGTGCCGTATGGTTTGGTACAAAGTCAATAATCACCTTCATTCCCTCTTGGTGAACGATCTTCACTGCGTCTTCAAATTCTCCCATTCTATCAGACACATCAATGGCAATAGCAGGATCTACATCATAGTAATCTTTTATGGCATAAGGAGAACCAGCTTCTCCCTTAATCACATTCGGGTTATCCTTAGGAATGCCATACTCGCTGAAATCAGACTTAGTGGCATGCTCAATCACACCGGTAAACCAAATGGTGTTTACCCCGAGTTGCTTTAAGGAATTGAGGAGACGCGGAGTATAGTCTGCCAAATGTCCGGAGCCATTACGTTCAAGAGAACCGTTGGGGACCGGTTGAGCGCAGACATTGGTGAAAATCCTTGGGAAGGTCTGGTAAATGATAAGGCGTGGGTCGGCACACTCGGTGGCCTGATGGTCATTGTCCTTTAAGGGATCGAGTGTGTCGGTGGTCTTTTTCATCATTCGGTAGAATTTAATTGAGCGTTTTTTCGAGAATTTTGCAGGCCTCATCGTAACCGTTGGCTACAGCCTTTCTCATTGATTTGAGCGCGAAGGTGCCTACTTTGTGCACCTGCGTCACAGATATAATGTTGTCGCACAATTCCAAGTCCTGTACAGTATTGGCCTTTGCCATAAGCTGATAAGACCTAAGTGCAATATCGGTAATGGATGTGGAGTAGCGGTATGTGGGATTCAGAGGAGTGCAGTTGATCCCCCAAAGGGCCTTGCAATAATCCCTTATGGCCCATGCCGGGAGATTACGAAGAACTCCCCCGTCTACATAGTGGGTGCCATTGATTCTTACCGGTTTGAAAATTATGGGAATAGAGCATGACGCGAGCACACGTGGCACTATTTCACCGCGAGCCCAGGCCACTGACTTTCCTTTATCAAAATCTGTGGCACATACGAGCGTAGGTATCTTCATCTCCTCAAGAGTGGTTATCGGAAGCCACGACTCAAGAAGCTTACCGAATTTTTTCATAGAGAAAAAACCCTCCCTTGGAATTGATAACTGGGTATAATCACTGAAGCTGGAATACTCAGTGAAACATTCCATGATATCCATCACGCTTAGCCCCGAACCGTAAAGAGTGGCCGCAATGGAACCTGCCGATACTCCGGCAAGTATCTCCGGACGCATCCCAAACTTCTCAAATGCCATAAGCACGCCAAGATGGCTGAAGCCCTTGGCTCCACCTCCACTCAATGCCATGCCGAGCGTGGGTTTATTTACAAGCCCTATACGCTCAAGAAGTTTATCAATATTCCAAATCATTTGCCACTCCCTGATCAAGCAGACCAAGACTTTGTCATGCCATTCTTGGCAATCCGCTCCTGCGTCTTTGGTCTAAAAAAATACTTTGCAAAAATAGCTATTAATTTTCAATGTCCCAATATTGATGCTTCGATTTTTTTTATTTAATTTTGCTTCTTAATTAACATAGGAGTCCATTCCTTTGAAATAACTTTGAATAAACCTACATATGAAGAAATTTTCTACACTTCTGGCTCTTGCAGGATTTATTACACCTGCTTTTGCCGCGGTGGATTCGTTTTCCTTTGATTTCTCTTCGGGTGCACCGACCGACGGTGTTACTGTTGTGAATACTGCGGAATTAACGCCGAATCCCAACTACTACACCCAAAGAAATTTCACCTTTCAGTCCGGTTGGTACAATCAGGCCGTTATTGCTGACAACGGCACCGTAAAAGAGGGTGTTAATTGCTTTGTCACTCTTTCTCGATTTGCTGAAGATGCGGTGCCCGATGCCCGGCTGCTTATGCCCGAACTTCACGTAGGGGAAGGCACATGGTTGTCTTGGACTGCAAAATCCATCAGTTATAATGCACCCGAGAAATACTCAGTGTGCATTCGCACCACTGACTCTGATGAGTTCACTCCTCTCGCACAAATAGAGAAGGAAGAATATTTCTTCCACACACACGCAATTTCTTTGGCGGAATATGCCGGGAAAGATGTGCAGATAGCTTTTGTAAAAGACAACAATCAAGGCTATATGCTTGCTCTCAAGAGTGTTCAGGCAGGCACTCCTGCATGGGGAGAAGTTGCCACCAACACAGGCCATCGTTTCTTTGGCAGAGATGATGAGAAGATTCTTAACTTTACAATTACCAATTTCGGTGGTAATGGATCCTCAGAGCTTGCGGCTTTGAAGGTGGTCGACTCTAAAAATCCTGAAAATATACTTGGCAACGTAGCGGTGGAATCCCCTCTTGAAATAAACGATCCCCGGAAATTCTCAATAGATTTTGATCTGGAGGAAGGCACTACACTTAAGTACAATCTTATTGCTGTATATGCCGATGGCAAAGAGTCTCAGCTTCTTGAAGATTATATCAACGTAGCACGTTTCCGTAGGCTGGCTCTCATCGAAAAACTAACCGGCACCTGGTGCACCGCATGTCCCAACGTGAACTATGTGTCTCACTATTACCAGCATCTTCTCGGCAAAGACGCCGTATATCTTGAGACTCACTCCAGCCATGGATCTTCTGATCTGAATGGATACGACGATTACTACATGCCGATTCTTTACTGTCTGGGCGGCGACATTCCGGCTCTAACAATCAACCGTGGAGAGGCACAGAATTCCATCAAACCTCAGGATCATACTATTTATGAAGCGGCTATGCAATCTACATGCACCGCGCAGGTCACACCCGAAATAATCTCCTACGACGGTGAAAATCTAAAAGTCAAAGCCACTTTCATCTCTTCCGAGACTATTGACAATAGTGATGACTCCCGTCGCGCGGTATTTGTGATAAGTGAAGGTCTCGTACCCCTTAATCCAGATTACAACCCGCAGACTTCACGTGGTGTAGGCACTTCCATGTATTATGGTGAAGACAATTTCCTTCCCTCTCCGTATCCCAAGGAGATTACCGTCTTCCATGATCTTACCCGGTATTCTTCCCAAGGAGGAGCTTCTGGTATCCCCTCTTCTCTTCCCCAGATTATCGAAGCCGAGACGCCTTATGTAGTGGAATGGGAATGTGAAATCCCTCAAACCGTTCTTAATCCGGAAGATCTGCGTCTCACCGTGGAAATGGTTAAATTCACTACAAACAAGGGAACAGCTCCCGCCACTGTCTATAATGCCGCCGTGCTGCCATTGGTTAAAACCAATGAATCAGGCATTGGCACCGTCGAAGCCACCGATACCAATCTATTTACCGTATACAATGTGCAAGGCATCTGCATCCAGCGCAACGTCCGTTATGATGAACTCCAGGCCCTTCCTTCCGGCCTTTATATAATAAATGGAAAGAAGACAATGATAAGATAAATCTTTAGGTAGTTGATAAAAATTAATAACTGAGTCCACTCTAAAAAGTCGATTTTGTCATTTCACTGCAAAATCGACTTTTTAGAGTGGACTCAATAAAGTAATAAAAAAAACGTCCGGTTGAAATAACCGGACGTTTTCTTAGTTTCTGTTCGTTTATGATATGCGGGTTAGTTGTGGGATATTGAGTCCGCAGTCTCCGGAGCCGGAGTGGATTTACGTCTGCGCAGGAAGCTGAAGGGATTGTCAAATTCTTTACGGTAGATTATACCTAATCCCTGAGTGGTGAGGGCTGATCTCAAATAGTAGTTCTGATCATTAAAGTGATTGTATGCCTTAAGTCGTAGATTGCCGTTTGCATTCAGCAGATATTCTATATCGAAATCGCCGACAAATGTAGTGCTGCTGGTGCTTCTGTCGCGATAACCAAAATTGCCGTTGATAAGAAGGCGGTTATTATGTAATTGCGATGAAAGCGCTATGTCCACCTCAAGATCGGAGAAGTCTCCTTTATCACTGCGGAGCGATGGCATGAGATTAACCTTGTCGGTGAGTTGGCCAAGCATATTCGATAATTGAGAGGAAAGTGTAGACGATGCCACACTTGCCCATTCGCCGCCATTACTGCTCATTCCCATATATTCAGGCGTATAGAATCTATTGAGGGCAAGAAGGTAAATGATTTGTTGGCTCATCATATCCTCCGTGGAGATAATACTGCGCACTTTTCGGGCGGTCTCTTCAGTAAGTGTGGGCAGATCAATATCAAAGGTCACATTCGGACGGGTCATATCTCCTGTTACGTTTAATAGTGCATCCACCGGCACGTTTGTGCGGTTCAGTTCCTTATCAGTGGCAAAGCTCTTATCAAGATCGGTAAGGTTGGTATTCACCCTATAGGCGGCTGAAATATTAAGATTGGCATCAAGGGGATCTCCGGTGAACGTGATGGAACTTCCGGGTTTTATCGTAAAATCTTTCAATATAAGGTCCTGCAGGGTGAAATTATATGTGCCCCGATCAAGCGTGTATTTGCCAAACATGGTCATCTCGTCATCGGAGCTGCTATAGCCGATATTGATATTTCCGTTGCCACGCGCTGTGATCTTGTCGCCACCTGCCGGATCCATTACAATGGTAAGAGCTGCCTCGGGAGTAGCCTGGACCCTCAGATCCATCTCAAAAATGGTGGGAGGGCCATCCTGCTGAGCCGACTTCTTTTTAAATCTTTCAAGGAATTCTTCTTCTTCAGTTTTTGGACGTATGGCATCTTCCAAGGCCTTACGTTTATCGGAAAAAGTTAAAAACTGATAGTCTCCGGCATCCTGACGGTTATTGAGTACGAAGGTGAAAGTACTGTTGCGTTGAGTGGTCATATCCGCGCTAATGCTTACGTAACCGGGTCTGCCGATTATGCTTCCGGTGCCGTTGCCGAAGATTGTGCCGTACCAATCCGGGTTAAGTCTTGGATTCGTGTCGTAGAGAAGGAAATTCTCCACTTTCGTCAGTCGGAAATTAAAGGAAGGTTCATGAAAATAATCGTGGGTGAGATCTCCTCCAAGCACCGCTGTATGTCCGTATTTATCATATAGTTTAAACTCAGGGATATGGATATGTCCCGGGTCAATAATTACCGAATCGGAACCTGAGTAGGTTACGTTGGTGAATCCGAGTTTAATACTTACTGTATCGGCAAATACCCGTCCCTTCAAATCTATGTCCTTAAACGTACCGTATAATAGGGCCCTGCCGGATGCCCGCCCTTCGAATTTATCGGCAAAAGCTGCCATAAAGGGCTGAAGAAACGCTACATTGACTTTATCCGTATTGAAATCGAACGAAAGAGAATCTCGCGTTGCCCATATTCCACCCTTCATATCTACGGTCTGCCTTTTGCCTTCCTTGATAAGAGCGTCTATTGTAATGCATTTTTCATTGTTGTCCCAATGACTTGATATATCGCCGTCGCCGAGTACCGCGCCGTTGTATGCCAAATCCTTTACCATGAGTTTTCGGGTAAACGCCACCGGTGTGCCGGATAGCAATTGGCTTGCTTCCACTTCTCCGGAAGCGTATCCTCCGAAATTTACAAAGTTAATGTTCAGTGTGTCGAAAATATAACTTAAATCTATATTGGCAAGACCCACCTTCACAGCATCGTCTGCAGAGGGCCCGGCCACTCCGGATATATTCACGAATTGATTGTCATGATGCACGTTGAATCCTTTTACTTCTATGATCCTGTCGCGATAAGAGATATCGGAGGAATCAATTTTCCATTCTGCCTTGTTTAAAAAGCAGCTCGAAGGAAATATGTGCAGGCTCGCTTCAATATTTTTGCCTGACAATGTGCGGTTTACTGTAGCACCCATCTGTAGGCTTCCATTGAAGCTTGTATTGAGAGAGCGGTTGAACCACGTGGTAAGCAGCATTTGGTTACCATTCTGTGTAAGATCGATATCAAGCTTGAGATCCCCTTTTTTTGTCGGATAGGTTGTGCCGGCTATCACTTGCGCTCGTTTGCCGCCTTCTTCGATGTCAATGTTTAGCGAAGTATTGCGAATCAATTTATCCCGCCCCTGCACCATGTATGGTATTTCAGTTGCAAGAGTAAAGCTTCCGGGTTCTCCGTTTATTTCTCCACTTATTGTCACGTCATTATACCATTCCACCGGAAGATTAAGCCATTCCGTCAAGGTTGAGTTGTCTCTTACTGTGATCAGATATTTTAGGTTGGCCGGTGTTTGCCAGTTTGATTTTGGTGGATTTACAAGTTCGGGCTGCAATTGCGCCAACATTCCCTGCATCAATGCCGGCATGGCAGATGGCGTGAATTCCCCCCTTATGTCAATGTCTGCAAAATCGGACCTTAAAGTTAGTTCGTGATAGTTATCATCTTCAATATTGGATTGGATGTTTAGATTACGAAGGCTTACGCTTCCTTTTGATCCTCCCGTTGCACTGAAATCCTGCAGGGAAACATACCCTGTGAGATTGTCGGCGCTGTCTCCTGTTACGTCCATTTCCAATTTTCCGTTTAGTTCATAGCCATTTAATTTCCCCACATTGATGAATTCCGAAGGTGTAAAATGACGCAATTCAGACTGAGCTATGAGATGAGAATCCTTGCCTTCCAAATTCATCAATCCGTCAAAAACAACTCCGCAATAGGGATCGTCAACAAAAATATGCGCATTATACAGATTTCCGGACTTCTCTGCGTTGGCGGAAATATTGGTTATAGTGCCACCGTTATATTCTACCGTCGGTACGTTCAGTGCTACCTTACCGTTAAGATCTTTTCCCTTTAGGTTTAGGTTTCCGTCCATATTAAGGACTATCATTCCCAGTTTGCTTTCATTCAAAATTTTACCAAGCTGAATTCCATCAGAAGACAGCTTACCGGAAGCGACAATATCGTGAAAATTGCATGATACGGAAGCCTCTGTGTCAAGATTTAAATTCCCCAGAGAAGTTTCCAGTAGACCTTTTACTCCGAAAAGACCGGCCTCTAAATCGGCATGTCCTTCAAGGTTAATGTTTACGTCGCCGACGCGGCTTAAAATATCCTTCACTCCTTTGGAGACCGCAGGGAATGCCGTCATACTTTTGGCTATGAATTCTGATGAAGCTTTCAACCGAAATTTCTTTAAGTCTGCTTTAAGTTTATTCGGTTTTGACACATCACGAAACAAACCTCCTGAATTTAGATATAGTCCCCCGCCAGTTTCCCGAAGGGTCAGTTCGCGAATGTTGATATCCGTAAGGTTGCCTCCGGCATCCAGTGTGATTATGACCGGAGTCCTGAAGTTTTCAAGCGGTGGATAAAAAGCTGAAAAGTCTGAAGGTGTCACTTTATTTTCCATCAGTTCTATCTCATGATCTCCCGTATAGATCACTGCCGCAATGTCTTTAAAGCTATCAAACTTAAGGTAAATGTCGGACGGGCGGATATCGCTTCCGGGAAGTTTCACCACCAGATCCTGAATGGTCAGACTTTTGTTTGTGATTCTTGATTTGCAGCTGAGATTTTCAAGTGTGAATTTTTCGGGCAGTTCGAATGCAAGTCTGCGAAGATCTACGGTGAAATCATCGTTTTTTAATTCCGGAAGCTGGGCGTCCGCGCTAAGATTTTCCACACGTATATGGTTGAAATCTATACGTCGGCTATCGGAATTCTTCACAAGCCATCTCTTGTCGTAGCTTAGTGCCGCACGTCGTACTACTATATTTCTGATTTTAAGATCAAATTTTGTAGGCGGCTTGGATTTGTCTTTGGGAGCCAAAGCGTCTATCAGGAATTGAATATTGATTTTGCTATCGGCGGTCTGTTGCCATAGCCGTACATCGGCATCTATCAATTCCGCATAAGTCACCTCTATCCTGCCGTGGCGCAAGAAACGCCATAAGTCGATACCGGCGCCAAGTTTTCCTGCGACAATACATTTTCGTCCCTGCGGATCGGACAAAGCGACGTTATTAAGCACGAGTTCATTGAAGGGATAAATGCTGAGGTTTTGTATGGTGAGCTGACCCCCAAGAAACTTTGACAGTTCGGTCTCGGCAATACTTCGTATCTTATCCTGCACGGGAGTCATGCTCAGAAGTATATATGCAAGCGCATAAAGTCCCGCTACGGCCACTACCGCCGAAAACAGGAGACTACGTACCACCTTATATATTGATTTAAACTTTACCCGCATTCTTCCTTTCTTTATTGGATTTATCCTGTGGCTTTCGTTTCTCAAGGTATTTCAAATAGCTCACAATCTCTTTGGTTACGATTTTCTGGCCTTTTATATTCACGTGGTGTGGATCGAAAAAGATCGTACTGTCTTTCCCAAGACTGGAGGGAAACTCCAGAAAATGAATCTTTGGGTTGACCTGGGAATAACGTCTGAAAATCTGAAGCGTTGTGTCATACTCGGGTCCCAACGTTTTTCTAAATTCCTCACTTATGGGTGGATTGACCAGTATTAATTCCAATCCTCTACCCGAGGCGTATTCCATCGTTCGATCAAACGCGGCAAGCATATCTTCATCTATAGTCAAAGTGTTGTCTACGGATTGATCCTGAAGGCTCTTTATATATGCACTAGGACTGAACACCTCCTCTTTAGAGAAATTGTGCTTTCCGATCAATCCCCTTAATGCATCATATATCACGTCTTGATTTTGAAATCTGGTAGTCTTTATAAGTTTTCGCAGATAGAAGTCAATACCATCGGTATGAGCTTTCAAATATGCTGCTACAGTAGGATCGTCTATAAAAGGATAAAACAATTGATATGAATTTTGGCTGATACCACTCTTTTTGAACGTGGAGAAATCCGCACAATATAATACGTATTTTATCGAATCTCCATTTTCTCCATCCACATACTGATGTATCATCATTTCCTTATCGTCGGTAGCCACCCCCATTCTGCAATATTTTGTAAACCCGCATCCAGTCTCCTCTTCTATTTGATGGGGATTGATGCCTAACTGAAAATGGCTATGACCCACAGCAAGAATTTGAGAATGCTTATCAAGACCGTAGATATTTTCAATACCTTTCTGCAAAATGAGATATATTAGATTGTCACACACAATAAAGACGAGTATCGCACTCAGCAATATCGCGAGAAGTCGTAGGGTCCTTACAGTGGGTGTCTTCATTTCTCTCTATTTAAAATTGTAAGTATAAAAACATGTCGGATGAAATGCCTAACAACGTGATCATAAGCATTAACGGAACACAGACATATATGTTGGCATACAACTGCCGGTCTGTAGGTTCTGTGTCGAAATTCAGTTTCCCGTATCTCACAAGCAGTTCAAGACATCCAAAGATAGCCAATATCAAAAGGCTTAAAAAGTAGCCAAACGTGGATAGTTCGTATTGTGGCCATCCGTGAAATTCAGTTACGATTCGGCAAATCACATTGAAAGCGTCACTGAACGCTTCCAATCTGAAAAAAATAAAGGAGATGCTAAACAATGAAAACACAACTATACACATAACTGCCTTATCAAATGATCTCCAATGTATGTCTTTTCGCTGAAGTCCAAACCAATTTTCTATAAGATAAAATATACCGTTTAAACCGCCCCATACTATGAAATTCAAAGTAACTCCGTGCCATAGACCGGACAAAACAAATATAGTCATGATATTGAAATTTCTGCGAAGCGAAGACCGGACTCTGCTGCCTCCCATCGGGAAATAGACATATTGGGTAAACCAAGAAGTCAGCGCAATGTGCCAACGGCGCCATAAATCTTTTATACTCTTAGAGAAAAATGGCTGACGGAAGTTTTTGGTAATATTGAATCCCAAGGTTTTGGCAACTCCCAAAGCCATGTCGCTATAACCGCTGAAATCACAATACAATTGGATACTGAAAAACGCCGCCGATAGCGCCAGCGTTGTACCCTGCATAGAATCAATATCTCCGTAAGCCCAATCCACATATTGACATAGACGATCCGCCACCACCATCTTTTTGAAAAGCCCCCAGATGAATATACAGCAACCCTGCACAATATCTCTCAACTTAGGCAAATTCATCCTGAGGATCTGTGGCAAAAGATTATGAGCCTTTTCTATCGGTCCCGACAGGATTGTCGGAAAAAAACATACAAAAAGAAGGAAATCAGCGAAATTGGGGCGATCCACTATCTTACCTCGATACGAATCAATTGTATACGAAAGCGCCTGAAAGGTGAAAAAGGAAATGCCCACGGGTACCAAAAGCCCTTCTTCTACCTGAATATCGGTCTCAATGCTTAAAAGCATGGCCATACTGCGAATCCATTCTATTGAATATTTAAATAGAAACAAAGGCATCAATGACAACACTGCGGATGCTCCCACTATCATCTTCCGACGCTTCATTCCCTGCTTGGAGAGAAGCAAGCCCCCAATGTAATTGACCAGAGAAACGTATACCAGTATTAGCGTAAACGGCACCGAAAAACCAGCGTAGAAAAGCAAGGATGCCACAAGCAGAATAGCGTTGCGCAAAGCAAGCCGTCTGCATATAGCACACGTAGCCAGTAAGATTACGACCACACCCGCTAAAAAGAAAACAAAAGGTATACTGTTAAAAAACATTATCTGAGGCTTCACTCCTTATATGGGACGCACTGTGAATACGACTCCTAAAATCACAGGAGATATAAATTATTTCAACTGCAAAAATACAAAATTTTGTCCATATAATACCTTCATTTCCGATTTTTTTGTATTTTTGTAGTTTGGAATAAGAACACTTCTTTAATCATGGCTACAATTATATTAGGCATAGAATCTTCTTGCGACGACACTTCGGCGGCAATTATAGCCGACGGATTGCTGCTTAGCAACGTCATCGCAAGCCAAAAGGTGCATGAAGCCTATGGTGGCGTAGTACCCGAACTTGCATCCCGCGCTCACCAACAAAACATAGTGCCTGTTGTCAGCGAGGCTATCCGCCAGGCTTCAATAAAGCCCTCTGACATCTCCGCGATTGCTTTTACCCGCGGCCCGGGTCTTCTCGGATCCCTCCTGGTAGGCACAAGCTTTGCAAAAGGTATGGCCCTTGGGCTGGGAATACCCCTTATCGACGTCAATCATCTTCAAGCCCACGTACTTAGCCATTTCATTAAGGAGAAGGAGAACGACGAAGTGCCCGAATTTCCTTTTCTTACCCTACTTATCAGCGGAGGCAACTCCCAACTGATTCTTGTGAACAGCCCTTTTGATATGCAAATTATAGGCCGCACCATTGACGATGCCGCCGGAGAGGCTTTCGACAAATGCGCCAAAGTAATGGGCCTCCCCTATCCCGGAGGTCCTCAAATAGACCGTCTTGCCGCACAGGGTGATCCCACTCTTTTCAAATTCAACCGACCTCATGTGCCGTGTCTCGATTATTCTTTTTCGGGATTGAAGACTTCCTTTTTATATACCATACGCGACGGTCTCAAAAAGGACCCGGAATATATTGAAAAAAACCGCGTGAATCTGGCCGCCGGTCTACAGCGTACCATCATCAAAATTTTGCTTGACAAACTCGATAAAGCAGTAAGGCAATATCATCCCACACAGATTGCCATTGGGGGTGGCGTGTCGGCAAATTCCGGCGTTAGAGCCGCCATTGCCGATTATTGCGCCCGGAACGGAATTAAAGCCTGGATTCCCAAACGTGCTTTTACCACCGACAATGCTGCAATGGTAGCCATCGCAGGAAGTTTTAAATTCAAAAATGGCGAATTCTGCAGCGTGGCGCTTCCTCCGTTTGCAAGAGTGGAAATCTAAATTTTATTACTACATCGCATTAACCTATATGAACAAGAAAAACACCACCCGTAATTCCGGAAAACATACCGAGACACGCCACGTGGTGATATATGGATACACCCGGCAGGAACTCATGAAAGTCATGAGGCACTTCGAACAGCAACTACCTGAATTCGTTAAGATTACCATAGACAATTCCAACCTTGTGACGAAAATCACACTCACAGGAATAGACGACGGGGTGGAATTGCTGCGATTTCGGATGAACCGCTACCAGCAGAATATCCACGATCTGTTTGAACATGAGACCGTAGCTACCGACGACAAAAGTGTGGCTCAGGTGCTCGGGGAACTTCTGAAGGAACGGGAACTCAGTGTGAGCAGCGCCGAAAGTTGCACCGGCGGCAACATCGCCCACCGTATAACACAAGTGCCGGGGTCATCTACATATTTCCTAGGATCTGTGGTAAGCTATAGCAACGACGTGAAAGCCGATATACTCAATGTGTCGCGAAGCGATATCGGTAGATACGGAGCCGTCAGTAAGCAAGTGGTGGAACAGATGGCCATGGGCATATCCTCGCTCATGCATTCCGATTGCTCAATTGCCACAAGCGGAATCGCCGGTCCGGACGGAGGCACTCGTTTTAAACCGGTAGGCACCGTATGGATTGGCGTAAAATACAATGACACAATCGTATCTGAATGTGTACATTTCGATGGCAACCGCAATGCAGTTATAGAGTCTGCCACCGACCACGGAATGGTAATGCTTATCAATCTTCTGCGCGATAAATACGAAAGTCAGGAAGAATACACCGATGAATAAATAAAAAAAGAAGATTTTTACATAAAAATTTGATAAACACTTGTAAGATTACAAAAATAATTGTAATTTTGTGCTCGATTTGTGGCATCCACAGAAATGTCGCTAAGAATGATGCACTTAGCGGCTATATGAGCACTGAGATGGCGGCCACCGGTCAAAATGAGAAATTAACCAAGAATAAGAAACAACAGCCATGTCAAAGATTTGTCAGCTTACAGGCAGAAAGGCCCAGACGGGCAACAATGTCTCTCACTCCAAGCGTCGTACAAAGCGCAAATTTGAGGTAAACTTGCACAAAAAGAAATTCTACTGGGTAGAGGAAGACATGTGGATTGAACTCACCGTATCAGCCCACGCTCTCCGCACAATCAATAAAATAGGCCTCAACGCAGCCATCAAAAAGGCAGAAAAAGAAGGCAACCTCTCTTTAAAAGACATAACCATTCTCTCACTCTAAACGCATCATAACCATCATGGCAAAGAAAGCTAAAGGAAATCGCGTGCAGGTGATCCTCGAATGCACCGAACATAAGGCCAGCGGTATGCCCGGCACATCTCGCTACATCACTACCAAAAACCGCAAAAACACTCCGGGGCGTCTTGAACTCAAAAAGTACAACCCCATCCTTAAAAAAATGACCATTCACAAAGAAATTAAATAAGCACCTGACCTATGGCAAAAAAAACCGTTGCCTCCCTTCAAAAAGGTGAAGGCCGCACTTACAGCATGATCATCAAGATGGAGAAATCTCCCAAGACCGGTGCCTATGTTTTCAAAACTGAAATGGTACCCAACGATGCAGTTAAAGATGCTCTCAAATAATTTAGCATCTACATCATTATAAAAACGAGCCGATTCATTTATGATCGGCTCGTTTTTTGGATTTCCATATTTGTTAACTATAGCCACTAGAGCCACTATGGCTATTTTAGCTACTTTAGCTACAATAGCTTATCGCTGCGCAGCTTCATTTTCTGTACTACTGTGGTTATGTTATTTCCTCATTAGAACACGTAGGCCACGCCCAGATCAGCAAACCAACCGGATGCGTCTTTCATGATGGCATACTTACCCTGCAAGCCTATTTTTAAATTTGGAGTCATATAAAAGTCAAAGCCTGCTCCGATATCTCCGCCAAATCTTGTAATTGATCCATCGGATGTGTAGTTCCAATTGTTCATCGTAGCACCCACAAGAGGATATACCTTTATCCCCTTCACAATACGAAACGGTGCTTGAAGATCCACACTTATTTCCACTCCCGTCTTTCCTTCATTTTTAAACATATACCCCACTTCCGGTGCAAGACGCAAATGATCCGTTATGCTGTATTGATAAAATACTTTGGCATATCCTGAATTATTATAGGTGACATATCCACCTCCGATACCGAGCGACATTTCTCCCTTTTGTGCACTTACGGTCTGAGGTATGACAAGACCCAAGGCTATTGCCATTATACTAATTGAATTTCGGAGTATCAGCTTCATCCTTTGGTTATTCTGTTTGTAATGTTATTTTATCGGTTGGTCCTTTTCAAGTTTTTTCTGTTTTCATAACGGTTTTTAACTGCTTTTGGTTTATATTTGCATAAAATTTTGCAATGATGAAACTGACAAAACACCTCATACCTACTTTTGAAAACGACTATGTAAGAGTAGCGGCGGCCTGTGCTACGGTGAGAGTTGCCGATCCCTTCTATAATATAGATTCTATTATAAAGATCATCAAAGAAATCAAGGATAATCCCGACATCATCCTCTTCCCTGAATTAAGTGTCAGCGGATATACTTGTGCTGATCTGTTTTTGCAGCAATCTCTGATGATTAGCGTTAATGAAGCTCTGCAGAGACTCATGGAGTTTTCTGTAAGGTGCCCTTCCATGATAGTAGTAGGTGCTCCATATTATTATCAAAACAGACTTTATAATTGTGCGATAGTTATTTATCAGGGGGAAACTGTAGGGATTGTGCCCAAAACCAACATTCCAAACTATGGAGAATTTTATGAACGAAGATGGTTTTATCCTGCTCCGGATCGCACAGAGTCTGCCACAATCCTCGGCAAGGATGTGCCGTTCGGGACAAATCTTTTATTCCAAACCCCACGAGGCAATGCATTCTTCGGTATAGAAATCTGTGAAGATCTATGGGTGCCGTCTCCTGTATCCAACCGTCTTGCGGCTATGGGAGCCGATTTAATTCTGAATCTCTCCGCCACCGATGAAAACATAGGTAAACACCGTTATCTTCTCGATCTTATCCGGCAGCAATCGGCTCGTTTGCGCTGCGGATATGCCTATGCCTCCGCCGGCATAGGTGAATCCTCCACCGATTTGGTATTCTCCGGAAATACCGTTATAGCCGAAGACGGAAAAATATTACGTAATGGACCGAGATTCTCAAGAAAATCCTCCTACGTTATTTCAGATATTGACGTGGCTAATCTTCGTAGAGACCGTATGGTTTTCAACACTTATCACAGCGGTGTATCAGTTCAGAATGCGTTTAGAGTGGAATCAACCAAATCCCAAATTATTCCTCAAAGAACCGATATTATCCGGAATTTCGATCCTCATCCATTTGTCCCTTCCGATAAAACTCATCTTGACGAAAACTGTGAGGAGATTATTGCTATTCAGTCTTGGGGCCTTGAGCAACGTCTTTTGTCCACAGGATGCAAACATCTTGTAGTTGGCATTTCTGGGGGTTTGGATTCCACTCTTGCCTTGATAGTCGCATGCAATGCATTCGATAGACTGGGTCTGCCCCGCAACGGAATTATCGGAGTGACAATGCCGGGAGAAGCCACTTCCGACCGCACTCACAACAATGCGTCTAAACTCATGGAGGAACTTGGTGTGGACTCCCGGGAAATACCTATAGGAAAAGCAGTGGCGCAGCACTTCAAGGATATAGATCAAAATCCCGACACCCACGACGCGGCCTACGAAAACTCTCAGGCCAGAGAACGCACTCAGATACTTATGGATCTTGCCAATAAAGAAAACGGTATGGTACTTGGCACCGGAGACCTCTCGGAACTCGCATTGGGATGGTGTACATACAACGGTGACCAGATGTCGATGTACGGAGTGAATGCTTCCGTCCCAAAAACTCTTGTGAAGCATTTGGTAGATTGGTATGCCCGAAACAAGGTCGACGAAGCCACTCGCGCCACGCTCATTGATATAGTGGAGACTCCAATCAGTCCGGAGCTCATACCATGTGCCGAGGAGGCCATTGGCCAAAAGACCGAAGAACTTGTGGGTCCCTACGAATTACATGATTTTTTCCTATACCATACTCTACGTCATGGTCGCACTCCTACCAGAATCTTTACTTTGGCCCTCTTGGCCTTTAATGAAATGTATGAACCGTCATTTATAAAAAAATGGCTCGTATCTTTCTATCGTAGATTTTTCTCGCAACAGTTCAAACGCTCCTGTATGCCCGACGGTCCAAAAACAGGCAGCGTTTGCCTGTCGCCACGTGGCGATTGGCGTATGCCCTCCGATGCATGCGCCTCAGTGTGGTTGAGGGAAGCTGAAGCTCTTCCAGAATCGATCTGAACAGCACAATTAATTGACGACTCAGATTCTCTGATTTTAATTTCTCAAACATCTGCAGGTTTATTTTTAGGGCCGATGTTTTGGCGGGCTTATTAATTTTTGCTAATTTTGAATTTATGACGGATGAAGCAGATTTACAAAACGCCCTTAATACCCTCCGCGCCGGAGGCATTATCCTATATCCTACAGATACAGTGTGGGGAATAGGATGTGATGCCACTTGTGACAAGGCTGTGGATCGGATCTATGGTCTGAAGAAACGCAGAGATTCCAAATCAATGCTTGCTCTTGTGGGAAATATCATGCAACTTTCAGAATGGGTTAATCCTATTCCGAAGGGTGCCGTCAATTTAATTAATTCCTCCACCCGCCCGCTCACCATCATCTATCAGCACCCAGAGTCAGTTGCTTCCAACCTTACGGCGGAAGACGGTTCTCTCGGCATCCGTGTTTGCAGTTCGGATTTTGCCTCGCGACTATGCATTTTGCTGGGTCGCCCTATCGTGTCAACATCCGCCAACATATCGGGCATGCCTACCCCTGTAGGATTTAATGATATTTCCGAAGAAATTATAAACGGTGTGGATTACGTGGCAACCTCAGAAAGATTTTCACAGATCAAGAATCCGCCAAGTAAAATTATTAAGATTGCGGATGATGACGAAATAATCACCATCCGGGAATAATTTTTTCATTTCAAGCACATGCGAACAAATCAAGAAAAGACCTTACGACTCAAGATAGCCTATCTCTCTTCAGATTGGCTAACTACCAATGTCGCTATTTTTCTTTTCAATGTGTTTCGCTATCACTTCTTCGACGAGATTAATTTTTATTTCACCTTATGGGAATATATTTCAAGCCCGACAGTGCTTGCCGAGCAAATTATCATTCCCTTTGCCCTTTTGGGAGTATATTGGATTTCCGGGTACTATAACAAGCTTACGGAAAAGTCGCGTCTTCAGGAAATTTTTGTCACGGCAATGTCCGCATTGTTTAATGCGATCGTGATATACTTGCTGATGCTGATCAACGATTTTCTGGGCAAACGGACTCTCAGTTATGAATTGCTTTTGGTACTTACCGGATTACTCTTCTTCTGCACCTATCTGGGACGTCTTACTATCACATCAATTGTAAGAGCAAAATTCCGCAGCCATATCTGGGAGCATAATGTGGTGATTGCAGGTGCGGTGCAGCATCTTAAGAAGATTAATCAAAAACTCAATGAGGAATCCGGAGACATTTCCTATGTGATAAAAGGGTTTTACGCCACCAACTCCCGCCCGGAGGATGCCGACCGCTATCTATCATTCGAAGAATTAAAAACGATGGCCGAAAACAATGAAATCGACCAGATTGTTATTGCCTCCCGCACCAACAACGAGGCCGAAGTGCTTCATCTCCTGTCAGTTCTTTTCCCTCTCAATGTGGCAATCAAGATATTTCCCGATTATCTTTCTTTTGTCACACCAAGTATTCGGTTGGGCAATGTCTACGGTCATCCGATGATTGACCTCACATCACCTGCTATGAGCGACTTCCAGACCAATGTGAAAAGAGTGATAGACGTGTCTCTGTCATCAATTGCCCTAATACTGTTGGCGCCTGTGATTGGAGCCGTGGCTTTGGCAGTCAAAATATCTGATGGCAAAGGCCCGGTGTTTTATTCTCAAGAGCGTATCGGACTGCATCAGCAGACTTTCAAAATAATCAAATTCAGATCAATGAAAACCAATGCTGAAAGCAAAGGTCCTCAACTCTCGAGCGATGACGATCCAAGAGTCACTCCAATCGGTAGATTTCTTCGTAAATACCGTATTGATGAAATCCCACAGTTCTGGAATGTGATAAAGGGAGACATGTCGCTGGTCGGTCCACGACCGGAACGCCGATTTTTCATCGAAAAAATTGAAAAAAGAATGCCGCAATACACTCTTCTGCAACAGGTGCGTCCAGGAATCACTTCCTGGGGGATGGTGAAATACGGCTATGCTCGCAATATAGACGAAATGCTCAAACGTGCCAAATTCGACATGATTTATCTTTCAAATATGTCTCTGCTTATGGACGTTAAGATTATGATCCACACTGTGAGGACAATTGTCACCGGCAAGGGTGTGTGATCCATACCTACATTTTAAAAGGAATAAGATATATGGCATATACAGAAACTCATAACCGATGGACCGACCTATGGATGAAAATAGTCCGATGGCGAGAAAAGCACTTCAAAGAGAAGTCGTTTCTGATTTTTCTTGCTTTGGTGGTAGGAGTGATATGCGGTCTGGCTGCCCAACTTCTTAAATTCCTTATCCATAGCATCCAACACATACTCACTTCTCATCTAAGCGAGACCCAGGCAAACTGGATGTATCTCGTATATCCCGTGATTGGCATTCTCCTTACGTATCTTTTTGTGAAATACGTAGTAAAAGACAATATTTCCCATGGTGTGACCCGTGTGCTCTTCGCTATAAGCCAACGCAAGTCTCGGCTTAAAAAGAAAAACATGTGGGCATCCCTTATAGCATCATCTGTGACCATAGGCTTCGGAGGATCCGTTGGTGCCGAAGGTCCTATTGTATTCACCGGAGCCGCAATAGGCAGCAATATTGGGCAGGCTTTTCGTCTGTCTCCCAGAATTCTGATGATCCTCGTGGGCTGCGGAGCGGCGGCCGGTATCGCCGGGATATTCCGTGCCCCGATAGCAGGAATGCTTTTCACTCTTGAGGTACTCATGCTCGACCTCACCGGTGCCACCGTGATGCCTCTTCTTGTGGCATCTATTTCCGGTGCCACTGTAGCCTATGTGATGGAAGGATACAGCGCGGAGTTTTTCTTTGCACAAAGCGAACCTTTCCTTACTCGAAAAATTCCGTACGCTATTCTTCTCGGTGTTTTTTGCGGCTTTATATCGCTATACTTCACCAGAATGATGTTTCTGATGGAAGGTATGTTTCGCAAGATTACCAAAGCCTGGCTCAAGATTCTTATCGGCGGCGCGCTGCTTGCACTGCTGGTTGTGGTGCTCCCCCCTCTTTACGGAGAAGGCTATGGAGCCATAAACACTCTATTGCTCGGTGACACCTCAAGTATATTGGACGGAACTTTTTTCTATGTGGACCGACATTCCACTTGGTTTATCGTAGGTTTTATCGCCGCTATCGTGCTTGCCAAAGTCTTTGCAACAAGTGCCACCAACGGGGCAGGAGGTGTAGGTGGCACATTTGCCCCTTCTCTATTCGTAGGTGCAATGGCGGGATTCCTTTTCGCTTTCGTGCTCAACAACCTTGACCTCGGTATCGACATATCAAATAAGAATTTTGCTCTGATGGGAATGGCAGGCGTGATGGCAGGCGTGATGCATGCTCCTTTGATGGCCATATTCCTTACAGCAGAAATGACAGGTGGCTACGACCTTTTCCTGCCGCTTTTGATCGTGAGCTGTCTAAGCTACATGACCATACGCTTTTTTGAACCCTACAGCATCTACACGATGCGTCTCGCTAAAAAAGGTGAACTCCTTACTCATGAAAAAGACAAGGCTGTTCTCACTCTTTTGAAAATTGACAACGTGATCGAGAGGGATTTCAAAGAGGTTCACCCCGAGATGAATCTTAAGCAGGTGGTGGATATTATTTCCTGCTCGAACCGAAATCTTTTCCCCGTCACAGATTCGGACTCTCAACTTGTAGGCATTGTTCTTCTCGACGACATTCGCAACATCATGTTCAGACCGGACCTTTACAAGAAAATGCACGTCACAAGATTTATGTCAATGCCCCCTGCCAAAATTGATATTCACGACTCTATGGATACCGTGATGCACAAATTTGATTCAACCAATGCGTGGAATCTCCCTGTCGTAGACAATGGGCGATACGTCGGCTTTGTATCCAAATCCAAAATATTCAATTCCTATCGCAGAGTGCTTCGTCATTATTGCGATGATTAGTAGGAAATGTGTTTGCAGCAGAGTCAAAACATATAACCAAAATCCCTTTAAGTGTTGATATGAAGATAGTATTTTTCGGCACTCCCGAGTTTGCAGTGGAAAGTCTTGACAGACTTTTAAAAGACGGTCATGATATAGCGGCTGTAGTGACTATGCCCGACAAGATCGCCGGACGTGGTCATAAGCTTATCCAGAGCGATGTAAAAAAATACGCAGTATCGCATAAAATCCCTGTGCTTCAGCCCGAAAAACTAAAATCCCCTGATTTTTTGGACCAATTGCGGACCATAGACGCCGATCTGTTTGTAGTGATAGCCTTCCGTATGCTCCCGCGTGAGGTTTGGTCCATGCCCCCCATGGGCACTTTCAACATTCATGCCGCACTTCTGCCGAAATATCGTGGTGCCGCTCCTATCAACCATGCCGTAATCAACGGTGAAACCATTACCGGAGTGACTTCTTTCTTCATCAACGAGGAAATCGATACTGGAGAAATCATTGCGCAAAAAAGCATTGAGATTCTCAATGACGACGATGCCGGAAGCGTACACGATAAACTGATGCATCTCGGGGCCGAAATGACGGTACATACCGTGGACCAACTTGAAAAAGGCAACGTACGAACCATACCCCAGCCTGACGGAGAATTCATCCCTGCTCCAAAAATTTTCAAACAAGACTGTCGCATCGATTGGAACGCGCCTGCAATAAATGTCCATAACTTAGTGAGGGGTCTTTCTCCCTATCCGGCAGCATGGTCTACAATTGTTGATGACAACGGCAAATCCTTTGATGTGAAAATATTCAAGACTGCTCCTGCTGATCTTGACATAAGATCTTTTAACCCGGGAGATGTATACGTGAACGGTCGCAGATTGTATGCGGCCTGCGGCGATGGATGGATCGAGATACTGTCTTTGATGCCCGCCGGAAAGAAAAGAATGGATGCTTCGGCATTTCTTCTCGGTTACAATCCCAAACAATTCAAGTGAATATGGGTATCCCAACCATCACGGAAGAACCGCGCTACATCCTTGACTCAGCCAAAGAGACGGTAGGAATCCTTCTTGACACTCTTATGGCTCACGGCATGAGAGAAGTGGTGTGCAGTCCCGGCAGCAGAAACACTCCCCTGCTGATTGCAGCCAGTGTTCGCAGCAAGTTAAGGACCACGGTTATAGTGGATGAGCGGACCGCGGCTTTTGTAGCTCTCGGAAAGGCTATCGTAAGCAAACTTCCGGTAGGCCTTATTTGCACATCCGGCTCCGCCATCTTGAATTATGCACCTGCCCTTGCGGAAGCTTTCTACCAAAACATTCCCCTTATAGCGATTACTGCCGATCGTCCTCTGGAATGGATTGATCAGGATGATTCCCAAACAATTCATCAGTTTGAAGCATTTCGCAATTTCACACGAGGAAATTATGATATTATATCGGGACGTTGCGACAATGATTATCTCTGGTATGTCAACCGGATTGCAAATGAAGGTATGGGACGCGCCCTCGGACACCAACCCGGTCCCGTTCACTTCAATATCAGACTTGACAATCCGCTAAACCTTTCCGTGCCATATCATGAAAGAAGCATAAGGAAAGTCACTGCCATCTCCGCCCAAAACCTGTTGGCAAAAGATATCTCTAATCTGGCTGCCACGGCTATCGGTAAGAAAATCCTGATAGTAGCGGGATTCAATCAACCTGACTTTCGACTCGACAAGGCCATCAAAAAAATGCTGGCATTACCCAATGTGACGATAATGGCTGAGTCCGTCTCAAATCTTCATGTAGGAAAAGAATTCAATATGGTGGATTCTCTTTTAAGTCATATGGATGATGACGCAAAAAGGGATATGTGTCCGGATATTCTCATCACCATGGGAGGCTCGATCGTGTCGCGCAAACTTAAAGAATGGCTTAGGACCTTCTCCCCTTCCATGCATTGGTCGCTTTCTCAAAACGAGGTGCTCGCCGATTGTTATAAATGCGTCACAGATAAAATTGAATGCCCTCCTCAAATCTTCCTCTCTTCAATTGCGGCCGCAATCTCCAAAATGAAGGAAAACACCGACACCGTGCCTCAATATGCAGCTGCGTTTACAAATCTTCGCAAAATAGCCGCCGCAAGCAACTCATCCTTTCTGCAAAATGCACCTTGGAGCGATCTTAAGGCTTTCGATATAACTCTCAACAATATTCCGGAGAAGGCAAATCTTTTTCTCTCAAACGGCACCTCCATTCGTTATGCCCAAATTCTCAACGGCAATACTCCCCACGCCAGTTTCTGCAATCGTGGAGTCTCGGGTATCGACGGGTGCACGTCAACAGCCGTTGGTGCCTCCACTGTATATAGCGGTCTGACTGTTCTTATCACCGGAGACATGTCGTTTTCATACGACATCGGTGCTTTGGGATGCCGACTCGCAGATGAGAGAATGAGAATAATCGTTGTCAACAATGGCGGCGGAGGTATTTTTAGATTCATACCGTCTACAAAGGATATTCCGCAGTTGGAAGAATTCTTCTGCGCCGACTCTGCCCCTCCGGTGAAAGGATTGGCCGCGGCCTACGGCTGGGAGTATCTCTACGCAGAGAACGAAACTCAACTCAAAGAGGCTCTGTCCGCTTTCTTTCGAAATGACAAAGATCGTGCTGCCCTGTTGGAAATCAAGACACCTCCGACTCTTAGCGCGAAAATACTAACTTCATACCTGAACCCCAAAAACCGATATATACAATGACAAAATTCGATTGGAAAACTATTAAAGAATATGAAGATATCCTTTTCGAAAAATTCGAAGGTATAGCCAAAATCACCATCAACCGTCCGGAAGTATACAATGCGTTCCGTCCACAGACGAATCAGGAGATGCTGGACGCAATGCGCATTTGCCGCGAACGACAAGACATTGGAGTGATCGTGCTTACTGGTGCCGGAGACAAAGCTTTCTGTTCCGGCGGTGACCAGAATTATAAAGGCCGTGGCGGCTACATTGATTCCGACGGCACTCCCCGCTTGAACGTGCTCGAGCTCCATCATGCCATAAGGTCTATCCCCAAACCCGTAATAGCGATGGTAAACGGCTACAGCATAGGAGGTGGCAACGTACTGCAAGTGGTCTGCGACCTTTCCATCGCTTCGGAAAACGCACGTTTCGGACAGACGGGTCCAAAAGTGGGAAGCTTCGATGCCGGGTTCGGATCTTCATATCTTGCTCGTTGCGTAGGTCAGAAAAAGGCACGCGAGATATGGTTTCTTTGCCGTCAATACACCGCCAAAGAGGCCCTGGAAATGGGTATGGTCAATACTGTGGTGCCTCTCGAAAGATTGGAAGAAGAGACCGTGGAATGGTGTAGAACGATCCTTAAACGTTCTCCAATGGCTATCCGCATGATTAAGAGAGCTCTTAACGCCGAACTTGATGGACAGGCCGGTCTTATGGAATTTGCCGGCGATGCCACTCTGATGTATTATATCATGGACGAAGCCCAGGAAGGTAAAAACGCTTTCCTCGAAAAAAGAGATCCCAACTTCGAACAATTCCCTAAATTCCCCTAATCAATGCGATTGGCTTATGCTCCGGTGATGCTCAAATTCAAAGAGCCTGCAGGCACTTCCCGCGGTGTACTCACCGAAAAACCCACTTATCTCATAAAGCTATGGGACGAAAGCGCCCCCGAGGTATTCGGCCTTGGGGAAGCTTCAGTCTTCCCCGGACTTTCGCCTGAAGCAGACGGGCGTTACGAATATAAAATTGTAGAACTTCTGGCTAACGTGGCTATTGGACGTTCCACAGACCTTAGCCGCTATCCATCTTTGCTTCTTGGATTCGAGCAGGCCATACGTGACTTCTCTTCAGGCGGCCGTGGTCTATATTTTGAGTCTCCTTTCGTACACGGCCGGAAATCCATTACTATAAATGGCCTTGTATGGATGGGCGCTATCGACACTATGCTTCAACGCGCCTCCCGTAAGATTGAAAATGGTTTCAGTTGCCTGAAGTTCAAAATCGGAGCCCTCCACTGGAAAGACGAATATGATATGCTGCGTATCATACGCGATTCTTACCCGGCCTCGCGGCTTACGATACGGGTCGACGCCAACGGAGGTTTCAATTCTGATAATGTAATGAACGTGCTCGATGCTCTCGCCAAACTTGATATTCATTCCATCGAGCAACCTGTCAAGGCTGGCAATCGCACTCTCATGCATCGACTTTGCAAAGAATCGCCCGTACCAATCGCCCTCGATGAAGAACTTATAGGAGTTTACACCGATGAAGAACGAGCTGCTCTTCTTGATGAGATCAGTCCGCGGTATATTATTCTAAAACCCACATTGTGCGGTGGTTTTTCAGGATCCGACAGCTGGATACATCTTGCCGACCAACGATCTATCGGTTGGTGGATTACTTCCGCCCTCGAATCAAATGTCGGTCTTAATGCGATTGCACAGTATGCTGCTTCAAAAAATGTAGAAATGCCTCAAGGTCTCGGCACCGGGGCTCTCTATGAGCACAACTTCATTTCACCACTACGGCTGGATGGCGAACATCTATCTTTTGATTCAAATATGGTGCCGGACCGCAAACAGTATCAAAATCTCGATTGGAGGGAATAATGACAGGAAAAGATTTTCTTACCCAACTCCTTAATCCGAATCTCAATGCTATAAAAGTCAATACATCCGGGTCGACAGGCACTCCCAAGGAAATACCTTTACCCAAAAGTATGCTTGAACTGAGTGCTAAGCGCACAAACAGCTTTTTCAGCATCAATACGCACAGCCGTATTCACAGCGGTATAAGTTTTGACTTTATCGGAGGGAAGATGACTGCAGTGAGAGCACTTCAGGCAGGATGTACACTCACAGCGGAAGAACCCTCCAACAGGCTTACTCTTAAAGGCGATATTATAATCCCCGGTCATTCCTCCTCTGACTTACCCTTGGAGAAAGACATACGGTTACTCTCCGTGGTGCCTTCCCAGATGCCCTTTCTTATTGAAAACAAATCCACATTACCCGCCGTACTCAACTATCTTATCGGAGGTAGTGCCATTCCGTTTGAAATTCGCAAATTGATCGCGGAATCGGGAGTAACGGCATGGGAATCCTACGGTATGACTGAAACAGCATCGCATATAGCGGTACGTAGAGTAGGTATTAATGATGACAACCCCTTCCGACTATTTGACGGGATATCTATTGAAGCCGACTCGCGAGGTTGTATGGTCATTACGATGCCAGAATCCGCTACTCGACAAATCACTGTTTCAACAAATGATCTGGTAAAAATAGAAAACGCACGTGAGTTCAGAATATTGGGCAGGATAGACAACGTAATAATCAGCGGAGGAAAAAAATTTCATTCGCAGATCATTGAATTATTCTTAAGTAAATTTCTATCATTCCCTTTTTACTTCACTGCTATGCCCGACCCCAAATGGGGAAGTGTAATAGTCATGGTATGCAAAACAGAAAAAAAGAATGAGTCGCAAATTAAAGACATCTTGGCAAAGCATCTTGAAAAATGGCAGATTCCGAAACAAATAATCTTTATTAAAAAGTTTGAATACACCCAAAATGGCAAACTCATCAGGAAGCTGGGAACAGACATAGTTTCATAAAATGAAGGTAAAATAATTGCAAATGTGGTTTGGAAGATTGAAAAATATGTTTTAAATTTGTGTTTAAAAACATATTTTTCCTTCTGATAGGTAATTTCTCCCTGCTATGGAGTGTGTTTATGTTTCTACGGTATGATTAAGAAAAGTACTCTTGACCAAATAATTAGCCAGGATTTATCGGATCTTTGGAGCGTGCTTCTACCCGAAGAAAAGAGGATTGTGACTGATCATTTCACTATTCGGCACTACAAGAAAAACCAAATTATTTATGCCGAAACCGAAGATCCGGAAATGATGTGGTGTCTTCTTAAAGGCAAGGTGAAAATGTATAAGAGTGGGATTGGCGATCGCGTGCAGATTCTTAGACTGTACAGACCTGTTCAATATTTCGGTTATCGTGCATATTTCGCAAGGGAGCCTTATGTATCCTCCGCCATGGCTATCGAACCGTCCACTCTTGGCAGCATCCCGATGAACATTGTAGAGCAGCTAATTCATAACAACAATGAATTGGCAATGTTTTTTATTCACGAGCTTTCAAGAAATCTCGGTGGATCCGATACCAAAATAGTCAATCTTACTCAAAAACACATTCGCGGCCGCCTCGCGGAATCTCTCCTTCTATTGGCCGACAATTATGGCCTTGAAGATGATGAAGCCACTCTGAAAATATACATGAGCCGCGAGGATCTGGCGAGTCTTTCAAATATGACCACTGCCAACGCTATCCGCACGCTCACTACTTTTGCCACAGAACGTCTAATCACTGTGGATGGAAGAAGAATAAAGATCCTTGACGCTCCTCAACTTCGAAAAATATCCAAATTTGGTTAAGAGCACTTATCATCAGACGTTTATAAGATAATTTTCTACAGATCCAGTAGTAAATTCCAAAGTCCAATTCATAATATAATTTACCGCATAATGCTCACAAAGAAGCATTATGCGGTAAAATTTTATTAGATGGTCGGGGCGTGAAGCGAGATCAAAGTACGCTTCGAATCACGCCTCTGTTGGAATTGGTTACAAAATCTACTATTTCGTCCCTAATTTCTGACTTCGGACATTTCTCCAATATAAGCTTTACTGCGTTGGTCACATTCAAATCCGACATGTAAAGTATGCGATAGATCTCGGTGATCTCACGTATAGCTTCGGCAGAAAAACCATTGCGGTGAAGTCCTACACTGTTAAGCCCGATAAAGCTGATCGGTTCACGCGCTGCCTTCACATATGGCGGGATATCTTTATTTACAAGTGCTCCCCCTTGAAGCATTATATACTTTCCGAGATGGCAGAATTGATGCACAAGGCTACCCCCGCCTATCACGGCTCCGTCATCCACTACAACTTCACCGGCAAGTTGTGTGGCGTTGGAGATAATTACCTTATTGCCTATACGGCAATCGTGAGCAATGTGGGAATAAGCCATAATCAGGCAATTCTCTCCGACCACTGTTTTACCTTTCGCAGCAGTGCCTCGGTTTACAGTGACACATTCCCTAAGAGTGGTGCCGTTTCCAACATAGGCAAACGTATATTCACCGTGAAATTTAAGATCCTGGGGGATTCCCGCTACCACGGCTCCCGGAAATATCTTTACGCCTTCCCCTATCCTTGCTCCGGGAAAAATCGTAACGTTGCCATATATTTCGCAATTGTCGCCAATCTCTACATCTTCATATATGTTGGTGTAGTTACCTATTTTTACGTTATTTCCGATCTTGGCATCCGGATGCACTGTGTATGTACTATGAAGTATGTCCATCATTTGTTTTTAACAATCTGAGCCATAAATTCGGCTTCACATACGATCTTTTCTCCTACAAACGCGTAGCCTTTTACCACTGCGCATCCTCTGCGGATCTCGGTCATTAAGCTGACTGTGAGTAGCAATGTGCTTCCCGGCACTACTTTCTGGCGAAACTTCACATTGTCGATCTTCAGGAAGTAGGTGGAATAACGCTCCGGCTCTTCAAGATAATTCAATACGAGCACGCCGGCAGCCTGTGCCATAGCCTCCACCTGAAGCACTCCGGGCATCACCGGCTCCTGAGGGAAGTGGCCGGTGAAGAACGGCTCGTTGGTGGTGACATTCTTCACAGCTACGCAATGCTTCTTGTCGATTTCTATGATCTTATCGATAAGAAGGAACGGATAGCGGTGGGGAAGGAGCTTGCGAATGCCATTGTTGTCTATCACCGGTTCGAGATTCGGATTGTAATTCGGACTCTGAATCTCTGTATGTTTAACTTCCTTACGGATTTTCTTTGTAAGTACGCTATTGATGGAATGCCCCGGACGTATGGCCACCACTCTGCATTTGAGAGGCTTTCCGATAAGTGAAAGATCTCCGATCACGTCCATCAATTTATGGCGTGCAGGCTCATTGTCCCATTTAAGCGGCTTGGGATTGATATAACCCAGTTTGTTGAGGTGCATGTGCTCCACGCCTACCAAGTCGCAGATCTCATCTATTCTCTCCTGCTCAATAGGCTTGTCGTAGATCACTATAGCGTTGTTCAGATCCCCTCCTTTAATGAGATTGTGCTGAAGAAGCATCTCTATCTCCCTCACGAATACAAAGGTGCGTGCGTCGGCCACTTCCGTCGGGAAAACAGCCATGTCATCAAGGATGGCAAATTGATTGGGAAGTACGGGAGAATTGTATTCCACCATCACTTCCACGCTGAATGAGTCATCGGGATAAAGAGTGATCATAGAGCCGGTAGTATCGTCTTTGATGGTGACCTTGTCTTTGATCACAAAGAAATCCTTATCGGCTTTCTGCTCTTCAATTCCCACTTTGCTGATTCCTGCTACATACTGGCTTGCACTGCCGTCAAGTATAGGCATTTCCGGACCGTTGAGTTCAATAAGGCAATTGTCGATGCCCATCGCAAACAAAGCCGCCAGAGAATGTTCTACGGTTCCTACCTTTACGTCGCCTTTACCGAGAACCGTGCCACGTGTGGTGTCGACTATATTTTCCGCCACACCGTCGATCACCGGTTGCCCTTCCAGATCAACTCTCTTGAACTTATATCCGTAGTTATCCGGTGCGGGTAAGAATTTGGCATTAATCATCTGCCCGGTGTGAAGGCTCTTGCCCATCACCTCAAACGAGGCCTTTATTGTCTGTTGTTTCATTATGGTTCTATCTGTTATCGAGGAATTCTATTTCTTTCGGAAGAGCTCCTCAAGTTTCTTTATATACACTTGATTCTTTGCAAACTGACGGGCATCTATGGCAGGATACCCGATGATGCGGTTGCCATCGCCCACATGGTTGGGTATACCGGATTGTGCTCCAATCTCATTATGGTTGCCTATGCGGATATGGCCTGCGAAACCTACCTGACCTCCAACCATATTGCAATCTCCTATCTTGGTGCTTCCGGCCACTCCGGTCTGTGCGGCGAAAACGTTGCATTTGCCTATTTCCACATTGTGGGCCACTTGGATAAGATTGTCAAGTTTGGTTCCCTTGCCAATCACAGTGCTTCCGAATGTAGCTCGGTCTATGGTGCAGTTGGCACCGATTTCCACATCGTCTTCTATGCGCACATTCCCGATCTGGGGTATTTTTTCGTATCCACCGTCCTTGGGTGCGAATCCAAATCCATCGGCACCGATCACTGCTCCGGAATGAATGATACAGCCCGAACCGATTTCACAACCTTCATAGATTCGTACTCCTGCCCGTATTATCGTGTTGTCTCCTATCACACAATTGTGCCCTATGTAGCATTGCGGATATATCTTTACATTTTTGCCGATACTAACGCCGTTGCCCACATATGAAAATGCACCGATATAAGCGTCTTCCGGCAATACTACATCCTCAGCCACTACCGCAGGAGTTTCAACACCTGTCGGAGTCTGTTGTTTCGGTGTAAAAGCTGTCAAAAGCTCTGCAAGAGCCGAATATGGGTCTTTCACACGTATTAATACAGGTTCATATTCACACTGAGGATCAAAATCGTTGCTTACAAGTACGGCCGAAGCCTTCGTTGAGGAGATGAAATGAGAATACTTCGGGTTGGCTATAAAAGTGATGTCACCGGGTTTGGCCTCTTCGATTTTTGCAAATCCAGTGATTTCTATATCTCCGTCGCCTTCCACCGTGCCACTCACAAATTGAGCCAGCATATTTGGAGTTATCTTCATTATCAATCAATTAAAATTTTATGAGAGAATCTCATTACAAAATTTCTGCAAATATCGTAAAAAAGTTTTAATTTGGCTCTATGTTGGTCTGATTTTTACCACATATTTATCCCGACTGGAGAATTTTTAGTTTTTTTAAACTAAATTCCCGTATATATTTTCCGCTTTAGCTAATTATTGTTATATTTGCGCAAAATATTGTAGCGGAGTTTTATCCACTCCCTACCGTCACAATGACTCTAACTTAACATTTATACAACAAAACTTAAATCGAACATCAATGGAAATATCTCACATTGAGCACATCGGCATTGCAGTGCCAAACCTCGAGGAAGCCATCAAATACTATGAGGAAATCCTCGGTATGAAGTGCTACAAAAAAGAAGTAGTCGAAGACCAGAAAGTGACTACAGCCTTCTTTAAGGTTGGTGATGTAAAAATCGAGCTTCTGGAGCCGACCTGCCCCGAAAGCACCATCGCCAAATTCATCGAGAAGAACGGTGGACGCGGAGGTATGCACCACATGGCATTTGCCGTAGAAGACGGTGTGGCTAACGCTCTGGCTGAAGTAGAGGCAAAGGGTGTGAAGCTCATCGACAAGGCTCCGCGCAAAGGAGCCGACGGCCTGCAGATTGCATTCCTTCATCCAAAAAGCACAGAAGCAGTGCTGACTGAGCTCTGCGAAGATCCTGCAAAAAAATAAAAAGAATCTAAATCCGGAAGCCAGACGGTAAGATGCCGTCCGGCTTCTAAAGCAATATTACATAATGAGCAAATCAGCAGAAAAGATTCAGGAGCTTATCGCCAAGCGTGCGGAAGCTCGTCTCGGCGGCGGCCAGAAAGCTATCGACAAGCAGCACGCCAGAGGTAAATATACAGCACGCGAACGTATCGCCCAACTACTCGACGAAGGCAGTTTTGAAGAACTCGACATGTTCGTCACCCACCGCTGCACCAACTTCGGCCAGGACCGCAAACACATCCTTGGCGATGGAGTTGTGACTGGATTCGGCACTATCGACGGCCGTTTGGTTTACGTCTTCGCTCAAGACTTCACAGTATTCGGCGGCTCTCTTTCCGAGACCATGGCCCAAAAGATCTGCAAAGTTATGGATCTGGCCATGAAAATGGGAGCACCCGTTATCGGTCTCAACGACTCAGGCGGTGCCCGCATTCAGGAAGGCATCAACGCTCTGGCCGGTTACTCCGAAATATTCCAGCGTAATATCCTCGCTTCCGGTGTAGTACCCCAGATTTCAGCCATCCTCGGCCCCTGCGCCGGAGGTGCCGTATACAGCCCCGCCCTCACCGACTTCACCATTATGGTGAAGGGTATTTCCTACATGTTCCTCACAGGTCCGTCCGTAGTGAAAACCGTCACCGGTGAAGACGTGACTCAAGAGCAGCTCGGTGGCGCTTCAGTACACTCCACCAAGAGCGGTGTCACCCACTTTGCAGTGGAAGACGGAGAAGAAGCACTTGCCCTCATCCGCAAACTCATCAGCTACATGCCCCAGAACAATCTGGAGGAAGCTCCGCTTGAAGCATGCAGCGATCCCATCGACCGCCTTGAAGACTCTCTCAATGAGATCATCCCCGATGATCCCAAGCGTAGCTATGACATGTATGAGGTGATCGGCAAAGTTGTAGACAACGGTGAATTCCTTGAAGTACAGCGCGACTATGCCAAAAACATCATCATCGGTTTCGCTCGTTTCAACGGTCAGAGCGTAGGCGTTGTGGCCAATCAGCCCAAGGTGCTTGCAGGAGTACTCGACTCCAACGCATCCCGCAAGGCAGCACGTTTCGTTCGCTTCTGCGACTGCTTCAACATTCCTCTGGTCACTCTCGTGGACGTGCCCGGATTCCTTCCCGGCACAGGTCAGGAATACAACGGCGTAATCCTTCACGGTGCCAAACTTCTCTACGCTTACGGCGAAGCTACCGTGCCCAAAGTGACAGTTACTCTGCGCAAGAGCTACGGCGGCAGCCACATCGTGATGAGCTGCAA